>JAJTXU010000099.1 GCA_021462845.1 Anaerolineales bacterium | reverse complement strand
CAGGTCTTCCTTGATCCACCAACTTACCACGCTGAGTAACGCTCCGCTGAAGAACGCCGCAAAGAATTCGATCGGCACCTCGAAGAGGAGGGGGATCGGATCGGACTTCATTTTATTTTCCACGAATTTGACAATCGCCTCTGTGCTCACTTTGCGAATGCGCTCGACGATCTTGCTCGCGTTGGCGCTCTGCAGGAGCAAATAATAAAGTTCGGAGTGATCATGAACGTGTTGAAAAACAAGCAGGAGCGGTTGAAGAGGTTTCTTTTTCCCGCCGTCTTTTTCTGTAGCGGGGAGCCATGCAGAGAACGGGACTTCTGAAAGAACCTGCGCCTGATCATAGATCGTCTCGCTGAACTCTTCCAACAGCAGGTCTTCCTTGTCCTTGTAGTGGAGGTAGAAAGTGGCGCGTCCCACATTGGCGCGCTCGGTGATCTCCTCGATGGAGATATCGTCGTAGTTCTTTTCTTTGATGAGTTCGAGCAGGGCGGCGCGCAACGATTGGACCGTCCGTTGAACGCGGCGATCTGTTTTAGTTTTCGATGTGGAATTCAACATGGACAGCCTTTCTTGGTCTTGACACCGTTAGCCTATTGCATATAATAGACGCTGTTTGTTATTAAACAGTGTCTGGAATATACTATACTTTCCCCGAAAAATAAAGGATTTTGAAAGTCGTGTCATCGGTTCGGCAATCTCCAGTTGAAAACAAAGTCGCATCAGCCCTGATCGAACTGCGCGACGTGGTGAAGACCTACTCCACCGCGGCGGGTGATTTCACCGCGCTCAAACGCGTCAACATGCAAATTGGCGCGGGTGAATTTGTCGGCGTTGTGGGCAAGTCGGGCGCGGGAAAATCCACGCTCCTCAACATGATCACAGGTGTGGATCATCTCAGCGAGGGTGAGGTCATCATCCAATCCAACGGTTCGCCCGTTTCGGTTCACAAGAAAAAAGAAGATGAGATCGCGTTGTGGCGCGGGCAGACGATGGGCGTTGTCTTTCAGTCGTTTCAACTTTTGCCGATGCTCACGCTCATCGAAAACATCACACTGCCCATGGACTTGTGCGGCAACTTCAGCCCGAAGCAATCGCGTCAACGTGCGCTTGAGTTGTTGCGCCTCGTCGAGATCGAAGAACATGCCGAAAAACTTCCCGCGTTCATTTCGGGCGGACAACAACAACGCGTCGCAATTGCGCGCGCGCTGGCGAACGATCCGCCGATTCTTATCGCGGACGAGCCGACGGGCAGTCTCGACTCGGTCACTGCCGATCATGTCTTCGAACTTTTCGAGCGACTCGTTGCCGAGCAGGGCAAAACAATTGTGATGGTCACGCACGACGAGTCGCTGTCGCCGCGATTTTCACGCACACTGCGGATCGCGGATGGGGAGTTGATCACGTCGCCACTGCCGACCAACTCGAAGTCCGATAGCGAAGCGGATTTAAATCCCAAGCGAAAATTATCGTGGTGGAGGCGGAAGTGAGCCCGCGTCGCGCCAAGGGGAAGTCTGCTTCTAACCATCATGCGATGTCGTCGCCTGAGGCGATGATTGATATGCACGGAGTCGTCAAGCGATTCAAAAACGCGGCGGGCGAGTTCACCGTGCTCAAAGGCGTTGACCTGACCATCAATCGCGGCGAGTTCGTTTCAATCGTTGGAAAATCTGGGAGCGGAAAATCTACACTGCTCAATATGATCACAGGCATTGACCATCCGACGGACGGCAAGGTGGTGATCGGCGGCACGGACATTTACACGAGCGTGAGCGAAAGCCAACGCTCGAAGTGGCGCGGACGCAATTTGGGAATCGTGTTTCAGTTTTTTCAATTACTGCCGATGCTCACGTTGCTTGAAAACGCGATGTTGCCGATGGATTACGCCGACATGTACGACTTCGACGAACGCCCCGCGCGCGCGATGGAAATGTTGAAGTTGGTTGGGTTGGAAGAGTTTGCGAATAAATTGCCTGTGCTGGTTTCAACGGGACAACAGCAACTCGCCGCGATTGCGCGCGCGCTGGCATGTGACCCGCCTTTGCTCGTGGCAGATGAACCGACGGGCAACCTCGATACAAAATCTGCGAACATCATCATTGATCTGTTTGAAGAGTTGGCTCGTCGCGGCAAGACGGTGTTGATGGTGACGCACGACCCGTCGCTCACGTCGCGCACCACGCGCAACATCATCATCGCGGACGGCGAACTGATCAACGAGACGATTGCCAAATCCATGCCGTGGTTAAGGCATCGTCACATGATGGAGTTCACCAAGCTCGCCGAAGAGCGGACGTATCAGCCGAAAGCCACGATCATTTCGCGCGAAGAACCCATCGAAAATTTCTTTATGATCCGCAAAGGCGAAGTGGAAGTGGTGTTGCACGACCGCAAGAACGGAGAGAACATCGTCTCCCGTTTGAAGCCTGGCGAATTTTTCGGCGAGATCGAACTCCTGCGCGGCGGCAAAGCCATTGCAAACGTCCGCGCGGGCGCGAGCGAACCCGTTGAAGTGTTGACGATCAAGCGTGAAGATTTCAAGCGCGTGATGGATGTGTCGCCGAGAACCGCAGACGCGGTCGGCAAGATCGTCCAGGAGCGTCTCGAAGTCCATCGCGCCGCAGACAGCCGCAAAGGCGGATTGTTTTCGTTGTTTAGGAAGAAGTAGTAAACATCGGTGGTCGAGTAGTCCCGCGTGCAAGTCGCGGGACGTATCGAGACCACCATGCCGTAAAGTAATTTTGTTGCAAAAGTAAGTTCGCGTACTTGTGGTCTCGATACGTGGCGCAAGGCGCCACTACTCGACCACCACAAACATGTCATCCTGAGTGGCGCCTCGCGCCATGAAGGGTCTCTATGACAGTGACAGGGATTCTTCGCTCCGCTCAGAATGACATTGCATAAAGTGAAATCGTAAATCTGAAATCGTAAATCGAAAATCGTAAATCGTAAATCGTAAATCACATGAAACCTCGTTGGCGAAAAGTTCTGCACGACCTCATAGATAACAAAGCCCGCACACTGCTGGTGGTATTTTCCATTGCGGTGGGCGTGTTTTCCATTGGCGTGATCGCGGGCGCGTATCAGATCATCTCGCAGGATATGAGCGTTTCCTATTCGGCGAACGCGCCAGCCAATATCGAAATGCGGATGACGAACTTCGATGAAGATACGCTGGATTCGATCCGCAATCAAAAGAATGTAAAAGACGCCGAAGCGCGGCGCGTGTTCAACATGCGCGTGCGTGTGCCAGGCACAGAAAAATGGACGACGCTCGACATGACCGCCTTCGATAGTTTCGAAGAGAACAAGGTCAACCTGTTAATTCCTGTTGAAGGCGCGGCGATCCCGAACAAGCGTGAAGTTTTGCTTGAACAGAACGCGCTGAAAGATTTGGATGTAAAGGTCGGCGACCTGCTCGAGTTTCAACTCCCCGACGGCTCGACAAAAACGTTGCCAGTGACGGGAATCGTGCAAGACACGGCTTCGGCGGCGGGAGATTTCCTCGCCTCGCCAACAGGCTACATCACCATGGACACGCTTCAATTCCTCGGTCAACCTGACTCGTTCAATCGAGCCTTGGTCACCGTGACGGGCGACGGCGACGATATTGCATACGCCCGCGAGGTGGGGGCGGCGTTGAAGGACAAACTCGAAAAGAACGGACAACTCGTGGTCCGTTCGCGGTTTTCCGAATCGCACAAGCATCCGCTGGCAGATACGATCAATGCAGTGCTTGGCATCCTGCTGGCGTTGGGAATTTTGATCGTGTTTCTCTCCAGTTCGTTGATCGCCAACACGTTGAGCGCGTTGTTGAATCAGCATCTGCGTCACATCGGCGTAATCAAACTCGTGGGCGGACAGCGCAATCAAGTCTTCCGCATGTACATCGCGCTCATCATGGCGTTCGGAGTCATCGCGTTGCTGATCGCGGTCCCGTTCGGCGGGGCGGGCGCGTATGGGCTTGCTGAATTCATCGCCAACGAATTGAATTTCAATTTGCTCGGCTATCGCATTGTGCCGTTGGCGTTTCTGATTCAAATTCTCGTGGGCTTGTTCGTTCCGCTCATTGCGGGGCTCGCGCCAGTGATGAACGGCTCGCGCATCACGGTGTTGCGCGCTCTCAGCGGCGGGTTGGCTGACGATGAGCAACCAGCCCGAAACGGCGAAGAGAAGCGTTTGTCATGGTTCGATTGGATTCAGGTCAAAGCGACGCGCGTCCTTGCCGCGCGCGGAATCCACATCCCGCGTCCGTTCGTCATTTCGTTGCGCAACACGTTCCGAAGAAAGAGCCGCCTCGCGCTGACGTTGTTCACGCTGACGATGGGCGGCGCGATCTTCATCGCGGTGTTCAACGTGCGCGTCTCGTTGCATGATTACATCGGTCAGATCGCCAAATATTTTTCCGCCGACGTTTCGCTGGATTTTGATGAGCCGTATCGTTTGCGAGAGATCGAACAACTTGCGATGAAGGTGGACGGCGTGGAGCGCGTGGAAGGTTGGCAGTTCGTGAGCGGCGAGTTGCTCGATGCGAATGGAAACGTGATGGAGAACCTCAACATGTTCGGTCCGCCCGCGAACAGCGAACTCGTTCAGCCGAACATTTTGGAGGGACGTTGGATCCGCGCGAATGATGTGCGCAAACTTGCCATCAGCGAAAGCGCGCGTAAATATTTCCCGACTCTCAAGGTCGGCGATCAAGTGCATTTGAAGATCGAAGGGCGCGAAGAGTTGTGGGAAGTGATCGGCATTTTTCAATTCATGGATCGCGAAGGCGTGCTGGCGTATGCGCCGTATGAATATGTTTCGCAGATGAACAACCTTGCGAATCGTTCGTATTCATTCAGGCTCGAAACCGAAGAACACAGCCGCGCGTATCAAGACGCCAAAGCCGAAGAGTTGGATAAATTCTTCCGCGATCAGGGATTCAAAGTCCGCGTGGCAGAGTCGGGACGCGCGTCGCTGGATACGGCGGTCGAAAGCCTCGATACGTTGGTCGTGTTCCTGCTCATCATGGCGATCCTCACCGCCATCGTCGGCTCGATGGGACTGACTGGCACAATGGGCATGAACGTGCTCGAACGCACGCGCGAGATCGGCATCATGCGTTCCATCGGCGCGGATGATCTAGCCGTGATGCGAACGGTCATCGCGGAGGGCATCGTCATCGGTATGATGTCGTTCGTTCTCGCGGTGATCCTGTCGGTGCCGTTCTCGTATTTGTTGTCAACCATCGTCAGCCTCGCCATCTTTCAATCGGCGATCGAAGTGGTCTTCACGTATCAAGGCTATGTCATCTGGCTCGCGCTGGTCTTGTTGCTCTCGACCCTCGCAAGCGTCATCCCCGCCCGCAACGCGGCGCGGTTGACCATCCGTGAGGTGTTGGCGTATGAGTGACGGTAGACAGGTAAACAAGGAAACAAGTAGACAAGGAAACAGGTAAACACGAGAGAACTTGTGTACGTGTCTACCTGTGTACCTGTATACGTAAAAACAAGGAAGGTAACTATGAATAAAACAATTTACAAAGCATTGATGATTGGACTAGTTGCGACTCTGATCCTGACCGCTTGCGCGAATCAAGCCGCAGGGACGCCTGCTCCCGCTTCGGATAACGTCATCGCCCCTGACAGCGTCATCGCGGAGGGCAGACTCGAACCCGTCCACGCGGCGAATCTGTCGTTTCAAGCGCGCGGCATCGTGGAATCGATCAACGTGAAGATCGGCGATTCGGTGAAGAGAGGTGACGAATTGGCGCGGCTCTCGAATGCCAGCATCGCGGAAGCGCAATTCCGCGCCGCGAATCTCGAACTGGTCGGCGCGGAACAAGCGTTGGATGCGTTGAACCGCAACGGCTCCGCGAATCTCGCCGCCACATGGACGGCGTACATGAACGCGCAAGAAGCGCGGGCAAAAGCGGAACGCGATTGGGAAGCGTTGAACGTGGACAGCATCGAAGACCGCATCGAAGACGCCAAAGCCGAAGTGGAAGATAAAGACGCCGATCTGCAAGACGCGAAAGACGAATTCGATAAATACAAAGATTTGGACAAAGACAATTCCAAACGCGTGACTGCGGAAGACGCCCTCGAAACCGCGCAGGAAGATTACAACGAATCGCTTCGCAAATTGGATGAGATCACGCGCGAACGCGATACCGTCCGCGCCGCGTTGGATACCGCGCTTGGGACCGAAGCCGAAGCGAAATATCAATACGAAACGTCTGCCGATGGCGTGAACGAGGATCAACTTGCGCTTGCCACGTCTCGTTTGAACAACGCGGAGGCGCAAGTCGCGGCGGCGCAAGCGAATCTTTCCAATTACGTTCTCACCGCGCCGTTCGACGGGGTCGTCGCTGAGGTGGCGGTCAAAGCGGGCGAGCAGGTTTCCCCTGAGAATCGGATCGTCAGCATCGCGGATACGTCCGCGTGGGTGATCGAAACAACGGACGTGACCGAACTCGAAGTGGTGAAGTTGGCTGTCGGGCAGAACGTCACATTTACCGCCGACGCGCTCCTTGGCGTGACGATGAACGGCGTCGTCACCGAGATCAGTCAATCATCCACACTGCAAGGCGGCGACGTGATCTACACCGTGCGCATCGTGGCGCATAATGTTGATCCGCGCGCGAAGTGGGGGATGACGGTTCAAGTTGTGTTCGAACCTATGGAATGATTTAGATGATATAGAAAACAAAAATGGGACGCAGATAAACGCTGATTCACGCTGACAAAAAAGAAAATCTGCGTTCATCTGCGTCCAAAATGGGTTTTGAGTAGAGGCGGACACATTGATCCGCCCCTACTTTTATTTGCTATAATCCCTCCATGCCAAAGCCTCGCCCTCTCGACCCCGAATCAAAACCCGACGACCGCGTGGACAACGCGCTTCGTCCGCAACAACTTGCCGACCTCATCGGTCAGGATCAAGTGAAAGAGAATCTTTCGATCCTCATTGACGCGGCGAAACATCGCGGCGAGGCGTTAGATCATGTTTTGTTTTACGGTCCGCCTGGCTTGGGCAAGACCACGCTCGCGCATGTGCTGGGCAACGAGATGGGCGTCAACGTCAAGGTCACTGCGGGTCCCGCCATCGAACGCGCGGGCGATCTCGCCGCCATCCTCACCAATCTCCGCGCGGGCGACGTGATCTTCATTGACGAAATTCACCGCCTCGGACGCGCAGTGGAGGAAGTGCTTTACCCCGCGATGGAAGATTTCTCGTTGGATATCGTCATCGGCAAGGGACCCTCGGCTCGTTCTCTACGCCTCAAACTGCCTCGCTTTACCGTCGTCGGCGCCACCACTCGACTCGCGCTCGTCACCGCGCCGTTGCGCGCGAGATTCGGCGCGGTCTATCGTTTGGATTATTACGACATCGAAGCGATGAGGCAAATTGTCGCGCGCGCCGCAGGGATGCTCAAAGTGTCCGCAGACGAATCAGGTATAAGGGAAGTTGCGAAGCGGGCGCGTGGGACTCCGCGCATCGCCCTGCGACTCCTCCGCCGCGTCCGCGATTTCGCCCAAGTCCGCGCGGATGGGACGATCACCTCCGCTGTTGCGAAAGAAGCGTTGGACTTACTGCAAGTTGATCCGCTCGGGCTGGACGACGTTGACCGCCGTGTCTTGCGAACGATCATCGAAAAATACGCTGGCGGACCCGTCGGCTTGAACACCATCGCCGCATCCATCAGCGAAGAACAAGATACGATCATGGACGTGGTCGAACCGTATCTTCTGCAACTCGGCTTTTTAGACCGCACCCCGCAGGGACGCGTCGCCACCAAATCCGCGTATGAGCATTTGGGGTTGGATTATGTGGAAGAGGGTCAGCCGAGGTTGTTGTGATGTCGTTGCGAGCGAACGGAGTGAGCGAAGCAATCTCCTCTCTCAATTGTAGTTGTATAATGGCATCGAACGAAAGGATGTTGACATGCTACAGGAAATTGTGATCAAAACGACCGCCGAGGAATCGATCAAGCCTTTGGTGGAGGTCGCCATCCGCAACCAATTGAAGACCTTGCAACACGGCATCGCTCGCACAAAAGAACGGATCGCCGAGTTCGAAAAACGCGCAAACATGTCGTCGGTGGAGTTCGAGAAAAAACTACAGGATGGGAAATTGGAAGAGACCGTGGAAACGATAGACTGGAATATGGAACTCACCGCGCTGAGGTTGCTGGAAAATCAGTTTCAATCGCTCCGCGAGGCAAAAATTGATTGAGGAGTATTTCCAAAGCCTTCTCGACCTGATCGCCAGCCTGCCGTTCGTCGAATCGCCAGATGTTAATCTGGAAAAGCGCGGCGACCTGGTTGGGTTTATTCGCGGCGAGGTGGGGTTTAATGACGGCTCCACATTGTTCTTTCGTGAATTGATTGACCTTCGCCTGCCGCTTCACAAAGTTATGTATGCCTATCATTATCAACGCGTTGACGGTTCTCTTGCGTTTCGATATGACAACACCGCTCATCACAAGCACATTTCTACATTTCCGCATCACAAACATCTGATTGATGGGAGAATCGAATCGTCCGCTGTTCCTACGTTGGAGCAGGTGATGCGCGAGATCGAAAATCTGATTTTGCGAGATTGAGCATGGAATCCATCGCCCGCTATTTGATGCTCGGCGGAATTGTCCTGTTTCTCATCGGCGGAGGCGCCTACCTCGCCGCAAAGTTCGGCTTACCGCTGGGAAGACTGCCCGGCGATATCCGCATCGAGGGCGAGAATGGGTCGTTTTATTTTCCACTCGCCACTTCAATTTTGGCGTCGGTTTTGCTCACGATTGTTCTGAACGTGATCCTTCGGTTCTTGAAAAAATAAGTTGGGTTGGCTGTAGAGGAAACTCATGAACCTTTCACAAGAAAGCATCGAAAAAATCATCGTTGGGATCGTCACTGCCATCGTGATTCTGATCCTCTCTGAATGGATCAAGTCCACGTTCAAAAAGATGGGCGAAGGGCTGGACAAATTCATTCAGGCGCTTGGTTTCGGCGTGGCGAAGCGGTATTACAACATCCTTGCGGTCGGTCGTGAAAATCTAAAATTGATCGGCGCGTATGAAGACCGCGAGCGCCCGCCCAAATTGGAGAACGTGTACATTTCGCTTAAATTGGATTCGGAGAGCGACGCTCGTTCCGACGACTGGATTAAGGTCTTCAGGAAGCCCAAAAAGCAGATCGCCATCAAGGGAATGCCCGGTTCGGGCAAAACCACTTTGCTCGATTACCTTATTCTGGTGATGACCGGGCGCATCAAGCATCCCCTGAAAAAAGAACTCGGCAATCTGTTGCCGATCTACGTTCGTTTGAGAAAGTTAAAGCGGCTGTCTCTCAAAGAATTTATCGGAACGCGCGACCATTGCGAGGAGGAGATCCCCTGGCGTTTTTTCGAGAAACGCTTGGATGCGGGGAAATGTATGATCCTGTTCGACGGCTTGGACGAGATACTGGACGAAAAAGACAAGGAACACGCCGTCCGGCAGATCGGCATGTTTGCCAAAGAATATGGCGCGAATTGGATGATCGTGACCTCGCGCCCGGCGGGCTGGAGCAAGCAATATTTTCCAGATTTTGAAGATTACGATATTCAGGACTTGGGCGACGATGCCGTGCGAAAATTCATCGGCGACTGGTATCGCGTGGTGAAGGTGGCGGAAGCGCGCAAGGATCTGCCCGAGAAGCCGGGCGACGAACAAATTCGCAGGGCGGAACGAGCGGCGGAGCGCTCCGCTTCGGAGGAGGCGGGAAAACTTTTTGCGGCGTTATCGAAAAACCAGGGACTGCTCAAAGTCTCGCGCCGACCGTTAATGCTGGTGCTGATCACGCTGGTCTACAAGTACCAGCACAGCCTCCCGCAGGGACGCGCCGAACTGTATAAAGAATGTTTGAAGATCCTGCTGGATACTTGGGAAGATAAAAAGGAAATCGATTCGCCCATCCGCGCCATCCCGCCGAAGGACAAGCAGTCCATTCTGATGGTCATCGCTTTCGAGTTTCTGCAACGCGAGATTTTGCAGATGAAGGCAGCAGATCTGGAAGCGCTGGCAGGTCCATTGCTCAGCGAGCGAAAGATTCAGATGAGCGCGGAGGAATTTATCCGTCAAATTTCCAGCCGTTCGGGTATTCTTGTGGATTTCGGCGTGAACGAATACGGCTTTGCCCATCGCGCCTTGCAAGACCGCCTCGCCGCCGATTACATCGTGGACGAAAAACTCACCGACCTGTTGCTCGAACGCGCGGAGCGCGAGGAATGGCGCGAGGTGATCCTCATTGCCATCGGTCTGGTGACGAAGGACCTGCGCTCCAGTTTATTGAAAGCCCTGCTGGAACATGGCGGCGAAAGCGCGGCGGGTTTGGCGATGGCGGGCTGGAGCCTCGCCGAGGGGATTCAAGTGGAGCCTGCCCTGCGCGTCGAGGTGACGCGGAAATTGGCGGCGCGTTTGACCGATGCGAAAACCTCCAGCGACTTCGCTTTATTGAGCGCGGCATTGACCGATACCGACCCCGCCGCCATGCAGGATTGGATCGGAAATGTTCTGTCGGGGCGCGACCCTACTTTGCAAAAGCGCGTCCTTGCCTCGCTCATCCCGGACCTTGGGCTGGAAGCGGCTAAGCCGTTTTTACCCACGCTGACGAAGTTCCTCGCCGACCCTCGCGCCGAAGCGAGCCTGCGCGCGCAATGCGCGTTGACGATCGCAAAACTGAAGCCCACGCCTGATGCTGAATTGTGGAATGCCCTATTTTCCGCGTCGCGCGACCAGTACGATGAAGTTCTCAAACGCGCCGCAACGTGGGCGTATTGCGAATTGGGACGTTACGAAGAATTGGGCTTGGTCAAAATCCCCGCAGGTGAATTCCTGATGGGGAGCGCGGATTCAGATCGTTATGCAGATGATGAAGAGAAGCCTCAGCACACGCTCTTCCTGTCCGATTACTACATCGCTAAATATCCCGTCACCGTGCAGGAGTATCAAAATTTCGTGAACGGAAGCGGATATAAAACTTCAAATGAACGAAGTCTCAAAGGCGAAGCGAATCATCCCGTTGTGAATGTAACGTGGAAGGACACGCTTGTCTTCGCGCGTTGGCACGGGTTGACACTGCCCAGCGAAGCCGAATGGGAGAAAGCGGCGAGGGGAATCGATGGGCGCATCTATCCGTGGGGGAATGACTGGCGAAATGGAGTTGCCAACACGAGTGAATATTGGGACAAAGGCGCACGCGGTCTTTGGTCGAAACTTCGCCGCCGCGATTACAGTTCAACAACACCTGTCGGCTCTTTTCCACAGGGTAATTCGCCTTTCGGCTGCGCCGATATGGCGGGCAACGTTTGGGAATGGACACGCAGTGTGCTCAAAGAATATCCGTACGATGCGAACGATGGCAGGGAAGATGAAAACGTCTCTGGACGCCGTGCGCTGCGCGGTGGTTCCTTCATCAACAATCAGAGGCTCGCCCGTTGCGCTGTCCGCAACGGGTTCATCTACGATCTCAACAACAACTACGGTTTTCGTGTGTGCGCGTCCCCAAATCTCTCCTGAAAGGTCTTGAATTCTGATTTCTGAAATTCTGGATTCTGACCTCACCCCTAACCCTCTCCTTTCAGGAGAGGGAAATCAACCTCCCGCCGAAGGCGGGAATTTTTTGGAAAAATATGGAAGAATCACCCATCTTCACCAAAACGTACGACCTGTTGCTCTGGCTCATACCCGCCACGCAAAAATTTCCCAAAGACCAGCGCTTCGTATTGGCAAAGCGCATTCAGGATACTGTCTTTGAGTTTCAAGAGATTCTTATCGCGGCGGGTATGAACATCGAGAAGGCGCGCAACCTGCAAATGGCAGATGTGCGCCTGCGTCAATTGCAGGTATATCTTCGTTTGAGTCTCAACATGAAGTTCATTACCATCAAACAATACGAACACGTCAGCCGCATGACGGTGGAGATCGGCAAAATTTTGGGCGGCTGGCGCAAAAAGTCGGGAGTATAATTCGAACGTCGCCTTCGGGCGGCGGGGCTGACCGATGAAACGCCGCGCGCTTCGTGGCGGTTCCTTCAACAATAATCAGAGGAACGCCCGTTGCGCTGTCCGCAACGAGAACATCAACGATCTCAACAACAACAACGGTTTTCGTGTGTGCGCGTCCCATGCCTCTCTACATGCAAGTAACGCAAGATTAATCTTGCGCTGCAACTCCGCCGGAAATGCTCTACGTTCACGGACGTAAGCCGAGGCAAAACAGGAGAGATAGCGCGGTCATGTCCTGCCTGACCTCACCCCCAGCCCCTCTCCTACAAGGAGAGGGGCTGGGGGTGAGGTCAGGCAAATATAAAAAAGCCCCGTCCGTTGGAGTCGCCCAGCGCGAATCTCCGGGCGGGGCGCCCTTTTAATTGCTAATCGCCTGATACAATTCGCGCGGCAAATTATGCAAACCTCCGACTTCGGCTACAACCTCCCCGAATCTTCCATTGCGCAGACGCCTGCCGAGCCGCGCGATTCGTCGCGTTTGCTGGTGTTGCATCGCGACGATGGAAAACTCGAGCATCGCATCTTCCGCGATGTGACGGATTATCTCAACGCGGGTGATCTGCTTGTGTTGAATCAAACGCGCGTCATCCCTGCGAGGATATTTGCGCGGAAAGAAACTGGCGGGCGGGTTGAACTCTTGTTATTGCGCCGCCGCGACGAAGTCACTTGGGAAGCATTGGTCGGAGGAAAAGGTCTGCGCGTAGGCAGATTGGCACAAATAGAAGATGGACCAGAAGTTAAGATCATTGAAGAGTTGGATGGAGCGGAACGGTTGATAAAATTTTCCGAACCCATCGAATCGTATTTTTCAAAAGTGGGGAACGTGCCTCTGCCGCCGTATATTCACGAGAAGTTGAACGACCCCGAACGATATCAAACGGTTTACGCCAAAGAACCCGGCTCCGCCGCCGCGCCGACGGCTGGACTCCACTTCACGCCGCGTTTGCTGGAGGAGTTGCAGGTCAAAGGGGTGAAGATCGCTTATGTCACATTGCACGTCGGGTTGGACACGTTCGCACCGGTCAATGAAGATAACCCTGAAGAACACAAGATCCACAGTGAGTGGTGCGAGTTGACGCAAGAAACAGCGGATGCGATCAACGAAACCCGCACCAGAGGCGGGAAGGTGATCGCGGTAGGGACGACTTCGGTGAGAACGCTCGAATCTGCCGCCAGTCGCTCAACTCCGCTCAGGGCAAGTCTCCAGTCTCCAGTCTCCAATTCTCCAATCTCTCCCTTCACGGGTCCCACCACCCTCTACATCCTCCCCGGCTACCAATTCAAAATTGTGGACGCGATGATCACGAATTTTCACCTGCCCAAGTCCACGTTGTTGATGTTGGTCAGCGCGTTTGCGGGGCGCGAGCGGATTCTCGAAACGTATGCGACTGCGGTCAGCGAGGGTTACCGCTTCTATTCGTTTGGCGACGCGATGTTGATTTTGTAGGTAGATACGTAAACACGAAAACACGTAGACAGGTAAACACGCAGCATGTATCTCGTAACTCGTATCATGTAACATGAATTCTCTCTCAACCCTCAACACCGAAATCATCGTCTGCCGCAAATGTCCGCGCCTGGTTGCTTGGCGCGAGGAAGTTGCGCGTGTCAAACGCAAGGCGTATCGAGATCAGGAATATTGGGGCAAGCCGGTGCCGGGCTTCGGCGACCCGAAAGCGCGCGTCCTCGTAGTGGGACTCGCCCCCGGCGCTCACGGCTCGAATCGGACGGGGCGCGCGTTCACGGGCGACGCCTCGGGCGGGTTCTTGTATCCGGCGTTGTACCGGGCTGGGTTTGCGAATCAGGCTGAGGCGGTGTCAAGAGACGACGGTCTTCGTCTAAACGATTTATACATTACCGCCGTCGCGCGCTGCGCCCCACCGGACAACAAACCGAGTCTTGAAGAATTGAACAACTGCCAGCCGTATCTCGCGCGCGAATTGGAAATCATCAAACCGAACGTGATCGTTTGTCTTGGGCGCATTGCATTCGAAAGAATTCTCAAGATGGTTTCGATTCGAAATCCCGATTG
>JAJTXU010000098.1 GCA_021462845.1 Anaerolineales bacterium | reverse complement strand
TTTGGTCACCACGCATTACATGGACGAAGCCGAATACTGCGAGCGCGTCGGCATCATGCGCGATGGAAAATTGCTCGCGATGGATACGCCGTCGAACTTGAAGAAGAACATCATCGCGGGCGACGTGTGGGAAGTGTATGCCGATCCGTTGGAAAAAGGTTTGGAAGTGTTGCCCGATTTGGATGGCGTGCTAAGCGTTTCGCTGGCGGGGGATCATTTGAGGACGATTGTTGAGAGAGGAAAGAAGAAAGAAGATTTGGTAAAGGGGTTGCGGATGTTGACAGTGAAAGATGTCGTTGCGGGCGAGCCGACGCTGGAGGATGTGTTTATTTCGCTGGCGAGGTGAAAGACCTGACAGGTCTCAACATTGCGCGTTGCAAAATTATGTCTTGCGTTGACAGCGATTCTCGTCTGGCAAGTATTCGCGGAGACCTGTCAGGTCTGTGGCTTTTCCAAATACTCCCGCGCGGCTTCGAGAAACTCGCGGGCTTGGTTGATCATGTTGGCAACGAGTTGTTCTGTAATATTCGAATCGATGTCGTAATCGCCAGAAATACGAGCGTCAAATCCTGTTCTCAAGATACTGTGAAATTTAGGGTCAAGTTCTTTTGTTTTGGCAAAGATTTTTCCATACGCTCCAAGGACTTGTCCATGAGTATGGAATTCCAACCCCTGTTCGTAGAGCAAAGCCTCGGCAACATAGAACATCGCGTAGTATGCTCGGCCCGCTGCAAATTCTGGTTTGTGCATGTCGAGGATACCCTCGGCAACTTCGATGGCATCCAAAGCCTTCTCAAGCAATTTTTCCGAACGCTCCTTCATGCAGGTAGACCCTCTCTGCGGATGTTTCGAAGAATTGGTTTATCTTCTTCTTTCCATTGGATTTCTTTGATGAGAATATAGCTGACAGTCACATCGTATTTAAGGGAAATATTACTGACATAGTCGCTAGAACGCATATACTCTTTCCAGTAATCTTTATAATTTTTAAGCAATAGCATTACATCCACGTCCGAGCCCTCGCGGTAATCTCCGCGCGCATACGAGCCGTAGAGATAGACGGCTTTCAACTTGTCGCCGTAGATTTCGACAAGTCCGTGCTTGAGTTCCTTCATCAACTTTCGGATGCGGGCGGGTACTTTTCGCGTCATGCCCCTATTTTACTCTTGTTTGGGGAATGAAAAGATCAACCCCCTCCGCCTTCGGCACCTCCCCCAAATACGACGATGAAAATTTTGTATGCGGATACAAATCATAGCTCGTCGGATTTGGGGGAGGCTGGGGCTTAACCTGTCACTCGCATCTGCTCAGGGACAACCAGCGCCATGATCAGGTAGACCAGCACGATCCCGCCGAAGCCTGTGAAGAACGCCAGCACGGTCAGCAAACGGACGATGGTCGGGTCAATGCCGAGGTATTCGCCCAAGCCCGCGCACACGCCCGCGATCATGCGGTTGGACGCGCTTCGAGTCAGTTGTTTGTAGTTGGGGTTCATGTTTGCACTCCTTTCAAATGATTTCTAGAAAGGCATACGCAGGGGATTAAAGGAAGTTGCGAGATTAATTTCCCAAAGGCGAGTCATAAGGTGACGTCAAGGATTCGGGCAACAAATTGACACTGCTTCTCACCCCATCGAAATTTTTCAAGCCCCGCACTTTTTCGTAAACCATTAATACTGCCTGTATGCTGTCGTTTACGATACGGCTCATTGTTTTCTCGTTTAGATAGTTGTAGGGCAGAGAAAGAAACCATTTGTCTTCTTGTTGACTGTAGTATTTCCGAATATGGGCATACTGTTGATGAAGCGCTTCTGTCTTCACAAAAGGCAGATAAGACGGTGGGTCTGGATATTTCATGATCAAACTCCAGAAAATGTTTTCAGGATGATTTCTCACATAAAGTTGATCTAACCCGTACCAGTCATCTTTGACGATTCCCACAGCTTCTTTTCGATTCTTTTCAAATAGTTCTTTGAAATCTCGTTTTGTTGCTGCACCGATTCGTCTTGCCCACATAATGTCACAGATCAGGTGGAAGAAATAGCCAAGGCGAAAACTGTAAAGTTTTATGTCGTCTGCAGGTTTGATATTGCGCAGATATTGGTCATAAAACACAAGATCATAGATGGCATGTTCTCCCTCCCCCTTTTTCAGAAAGTGAGTAACTTCTTTCGGTGGGTCGAATTCTGTCCAGTCCGCGTTGGGGATGCCAGAATCGGGCGAGAGATTGCCAAAAGCAAATGTGACTTCATCCAGATCGGGAAAGTGATGCAACAGATTTTCTGCAATGCGGAGATGTGAAATCCATGTTCCCATTTATTTGTACTTCCTACTCTCCAAATAATTCGCCACCGCCGCCCAAAGCAACGCCAGCCCAATGATCGTGTAGACGACCGCCTGCAATCCCAGCCGTTGAGTTGGGAAATGCCGAACGCGGTGAAAAGAATCCCAACCGCGCCGTAAAAGATCGTGTTGCGCAAATAATCCGAGCGGACGCGTTTCGACTGCAAAATATTTCTCTGCATCAACGCCTCCATCGCGCGGACTTGTTCCTCGTGCAGATTTTTGCACGCCAGCGAATCCCCCGCGTGCGCGGCGCAATCGGCGCAAAGTCCGCGCTGGCAGTATTTGCAGAGGGCGATGGCTGGTTTGTCGGGATGATAGAAGCAGTTCATGGTGGATGTATACAGGTAAACAAGTAGACAAGTAAACACGTGTGTACGTGTCTACCTGTTTACGTGTTTACTTTCTTCAATGGATGCCTCACCACCGTCTTCAACTTCTCAGGCTTGGCTTTGCGCGGATCGCCGAGATAGATCTCGTGATGCAATCCGTTCGGTCCGACGTTATCGCGGTAACCGTTTTCTGCCGCGAGGGCGCGCATGATCTCGATGGTGGCGGGTTCGGTGGCGTACGGTCCGATGTGCATCATCTGTATGCAGACGCCTTCTTCAAAATGACTCAGCCGCAACTTGGACAAAATGGGCGTGTCGCCTTTCTTCTTGCGGACTTGTTCCAAGCCCTCCGCAAAACTATCTTTGGTGGTGACTTCGGGTTGCAGGATCATCAACGTAAAAGTCCAGTTGTCCTTTTTCGCTACATCCGCATTGACATCCTGAATGCCCCACAAACCTTCCAACGGCATCACAGGATAATCAATCGCGTTCGTTTTGCGTTTCTTGAGCATGAACTTGAGCGTGTACGAAATGCTGTACAAGGCTTGCGTCGCTTCGGCGAAGGCGGGCGAGTTGCCTGGCTCTTTTCCTTTTTCGATTTTGCCGTTAATCATGGCGAACTGCAATTTCGGTATTTTCAAAATTTCAGGTTTCTTTGCCGAAGGTTGATAGAGATATTTGAATTCTTTTTTCAGATCAAGCGTTTTCATGGTCTCTCCTTGTCTACTTGTCTACTTGTTTACCTTGTTTACTTTTTGAAATCACTTCGCTTCCATACTTTTCTCTCAATACATCCACCGCCTCTTGCAACTTGCGTGACTTTTCGTTGTCCACATCCCACAAACCCAGTTGACGGATCGGCGCGCCGAGTCCGCTCACGCCGACGCCGATGAGGCGCACATATTGATTCGATTTGCGGACAGATTTCAACAATTCAAGCGCGGCTTTCGCAATTTCATCCTCCTGATCGGTGCGGCGATTCAACGTCTTTTGCCGCGTCAGCGTGGTGAAATCGGGCCAGCGAATTTTCAACTTGATTGTCGAGCCAGCCAATTCATTTTTTCGCAATTGCCGCGCCACCTCCGCCGATTGTTCGCGCACGGTTTTCTCCAACATTTTATCGTCGCGCACATCGCGCGAAAACGTGATCTCCTGACTGATAGATTTTGTTTCGCGCTCGGTTTCAACAGGGCGCGTGTCAATCCCTTTTGCGTGACGCGACAACTCGCGCCCATTCTCGCCGAACAAACGGATCAAATCATCTTCGCGCCACTTCGCAATATCGCCGATCGTGTGGATGCCCAACTCGGCGAGTCGCTTCGAGGTTTTCGGGCCGACGCCCCACAACATATCCGCAGGCAGTGGACTCAAGAACGCCGCCTCTTCTCCCGACGGGACGACTGTCACCGCGTTGGGCGGCTCAGTTCGCCCGTCGGCTTTGATTCGTTTCAGCGCGAGCGCTTTCCCCACCTCGGTGGCGATCTTCGCTACGAGCTTGTTCGACGCGATCCCAATCGAGCAGGGGAGATGAAGTTCATCGCGGATGCGAGTCTGAAGTCCGCGCGCGATGCGTTGTGAGTCATCCTGAATATCTGAAATGTCGAGGAAGGCTTCGTCAATTGAAATTTGCTCCACCAGCGCGGTGAGGTCGTGCAGTCTCTGCATCACCTGGCGCGACACATCGCGGTAGGCGCGGTGATTCCCCGAGACGATGATCAGCCCCGGGTTGAGTCGCAACGCCTGACTCATCGGCATCGCGCTCCGCACACCGTTCCGTCTCGCGGCATACGAACAGGACGCAACCACGCCTCGCTCTTCGGGTCTGCCGCCCACAGCGAAGGCTTTGCCGCGCAGTTCGGGGTTGCGAGTCTCTTCCACGGAGCAAAAGAACGCATCGAGGTCGAGGTGGAGAATCGTTCTGGGCATGGCTGTATTATAAGAGGAGAAAAGAGTCATGCAGCCGATATTGAAGATTTGTTAAAGAAAAGTTATACTAGAGGCGTATAGTCACTGAGGAACTTTTCGACGTTTCTATCGTCGTAGTCAATTGGAACAAGAGGAGAAGCCTATGAAAACCCGATTCCATGCCCTTTCCATCATGGTGGTGTTTGCGTTGATGTTGTCGCTCCTGCCAGCCGCCGCAACCGTGTCGCCTGTAGCAGCCGCGCAATCATGCACCGACAAGGCGCAGTTTATCGCTGATGAAACTGTTCCCGATGGCACCCGCTTTGATGCCGGGGCGGCATTTACCAAAGTGTGGACGTTAAGAAACGTTGGCACCTGCACATGGACAACCTCTTATTCGCTGGTATTCGATACCGGCGAGAAGATGGGCGCCGTAACGTCCAGTAATTTCGCAAATAATATTGCTCCCGGTCAAATTATTGACATCACAATTAATATGACCGCGCCCCCCACGGCAGGTCATTACATCGGTTACTGGAAATTCAAGAACGCCTCCGGGGCATTGTTTGGAATCGGCGCGAATGCCAATAAAGCCTGGTGGGTCGAGATCAATGTGGTTGGCTCTTCAACCGCTAACGTGGTGTATGACTTCACTGCGAAAGCCGGTGAAGCAACCTGGTCGAGCGGAGCGGGCGGACTTTCGTTCCCGGGAGCCGATGGCGATGTGAAAGGCTTTGCCATCAAGAAAGATAAGCCGAAGTTTGAATCGGGCGTCGAGTTGGCGCAGGCTGGCTTGTTGTTTGTTCCGCAAAATCTTACCAACGGGTTTATTCAAGCGCGTTACCCCGCCTTCAAAGTGGAAAGCGGAGATAAGTTCCAAACCCGCGTGGGATGTGAATTCAACGCGACATCGTGCTATGTTGCCTATCGGCTCGATTACGAAGTGGGAAGCACGATCCGCACATTCTGGACATTCCGCGAACGCTATGAGGGATTGACCTACGACGCCAACATCGACCTCTCTCCGCTCGCGGGGCAGGAAGTCAAATTCATTCTGTATGTTTCCGCATATGGCTCGCCCGTTGGCGATCGCGCCCTATGGGGTAACCCGGTCATCGTCCGAAAAGGAAGCGCGCCTCCCCCAACCGCGACCGGCACGCTTGCCACCTCCACGCCAACGAAAACTCCCGCCCCGGTCACGCAAACCGTCCAGCCATCCTCGTGCGATAAAGTTCAGTTCGTCGCCGACGTGACCGTATCCGACGGCACAACCTTTGCGCCCGGTCAGACGTTTACCAAAACATGGCGCTTGAAGAACGTTGGCGCGTGCGCGTGGACAACTGCATACCAAATGGTATTCTTCAGCGGCGAACAAATGGGCGCCCCCACTGCCGCGGCATTCTCGCGCGCGGTGGAAGTGGGGCAGACCATCGACATTTCTGTGCCGATGATCGCGCCCTCTGCCGCAGGTTCCTACCGCGGTTATTGGATGTTCAAAAACGCCAGCGGCGCCTTGTTCGGAATCGGCGCGCAAGCGAACAAACCCTGGTGGGTGGATATCAAAGTTTCGGGTCCCACCGTCACGCCCGGCGGACCCAGCAAAACGCCAACCTCCGCTACCTCAACAGCCACGGCGGGACCGACAGCCACACCCATGCCCGGCCTCGGTTACGATTTCGCGACGAACGCCTGCGCCGGCACGTGGTTCAGCGGCGCTGGTCAATTGCAATGCCCCGGCGCCGACGGCGATGCAAAAGGATTTGTGTTGAAACTTTCCAGCGCAAAACTTGAAACTGGCGCAACCGACAACCGCCCGAGCATCCTCACCTTCCCTCAAAATGTTTCAAGCGGATACGTTCAAGGCTTCTTCCCCGCCTTCAAAGTGCAAAGCGGCGACCGCTTCCGCGCCACCATCGGATGCGAAGGCGGCTCGACCCTCTGCTACGTTGCCTACCGCCTCGACTTTCAAACTGGGAGCGACCCCATCGCCACACTGTGGGGACCGTTCCTCGAACGATACGAAGGGCAAATGTACAACGTGGATATCGACCTCTCGGCGCTCGCCGGCAAAGATGTCAAATTCATCCTCACCGCGCTGGCAGTTGGTCCCGCCACCGGCGACCGAGCGCTATGGGTGGGTCCGCATATTTTCCGCCCAACAGGCGGCGGAGGCGCGTTGCCTGACCTTGCCATCAATTCCCTGAGCGTCTCATTCCCAAACCCGAGTTGTTTCAATCCCGGTGAAGCGCTGGGCTTGCGCGTCAGCGTGACCAACAGCGGTCAGGCGGCTGTTGGGAATTTCGTGGTGCAGTCAGGGAGCGCCCAACAAACGGTCAATGGTTTGGCAGTGGGCGAATCCAAATCGGTATTCTTCACAAGTTTTGCCAACCCCGCCACAGTGACAGTTGATCCGGGCAACACAGTCGCTGAAAGCAATGAACAAAATAATTCGCGCGCCGAAACTCTGCCAACCCCAACGCCTCCATTGCCATGCGCAGGCACGCCAACATTTACATCCACCCCCAGCCCGCAGACCCCAACTCCAACCCCAACATCAAACGGCTGGAACCGCTTCCAAAACGATAAATATAAATTCTTTGTATTGGTTCCGCCCGACGCCTCGGCTGGCATGAGCGAAAACTCCGGTCGCGCCGATCTACAATTTGCCCCGAACACCAACCTGCGCGAAAAATACCTCGCCATCACCGTCACTGAAAATGCCGCCTCGTGTAAATATGCCAGCGGGTCTCCCGTCTCCTCGAGCGCCGTCACCATCAACGGCGTGCAATTCCTCAAAGAGAGCGGCTCGGAAGGCGCGGCGGGAAGCTTCTTCGATTGGGTCAGTTACTCCACCGTGAGCAACAACGCGTGCATCAACCTCGCCTTTGTGCTCAAATCGGTCAACCCCGGCAACCTGCCCACGCCCCCGCCGGTCTTCGACAAGAACGTCGAGTCGGCGATCTTCGACCTGATCATCAACACCTTTGGATTTTTCCAATAGGATGCATCGCCTCTTTTCCGACGAGAAGCCTGGTCCGCCCGACCGGGCTTTTCTCTAGCCTCATCTTTTCTCCCTCTCCCCTCGAGAGAGGGCTGGGGTGAGGGAGAGAGTAAATGTCCCTCGACCGTTCCACCATCCTCCTCGCCGACGACGACCCAACCATCGCGGATAGTCTCGCGCCGTTCCTCGAACGCGCGGGCTTTCACGTATTGATCGTATCCGATGGCATCGCCGCGCTGGAGAAAGCCCAGGCGCACCATCCCGAATTGATCATCCTCGATGTGCTCATGCCTCGCATGGATGGGCGCGAGACCTTGCGCCGCCTGCGGAAATTGAATATCTGGACTCCGACGATCCTGCTCACAAAAGTTGGCGAAGCCTCCGAACGCGCGCTCGCGCTTGAAGAGGGCGCAGACGATTACCTCAACAAACCGTTCGACCCGCATGAATTGCTGGCGCGCATCCGCGCGGTGTTACGGCGGGCGCGCCCCGGCGAGAGATCATTATCCACAGCCTGGTTGCTTACCGCCGGCGAACTTGTGTTGGATCGCCGCGCGCGTCGCGCCACCCTCGCCGGTGAAGCCATTGAACTCACACCCAAAGCGCTCGCAGTGTTGGAATATCTAATGACCCATCCCGATGAAGCCATTTCACGCGAGCGCCTGTTGGATGTGGTCTGGGGGTGGGAATATCCCACGGGCACTCGCACCGTAGACACGCGCATGGCAGAACTTCGCCGCGCGCTGGACGATGACCCCTCCGAGCCGCGCTTCATCGAAACGATTCCGAGTGAAGGCTACCGTTTTATCGCCTCCGTTCATGGAGAAGGGTAAATGCGCCGGGTATCAAGACGATGGTTGAGGTACGCCAAACTAACACTGCCGATCTGGGTGGGTCTACTCCTCGCGGGACTGGCGTGGCTCTTGTTGCCTTTCGTACCCCCAACACTCACAACAATTGACATTGGCATCTTCGGTTTGGTGATCGGCTTGTCAATTCGGAACACGGCATTGGTTGCGTTCCTGCTGGGTTTTTGTATCACCGGCGGAATCGTACTCATCCTCTATTGGGACAAGCGACGCGTGAATGAGGCGCATACCCTCTATGCCGATTATGTGGAAGATGCGCAACAAAAACGCCGTCACTTTCTAAGGCGGCTCGATCACGAGATAAAAAACCCGCTCACCGGGTTACGCGCCGCCCTGGTTAACTTGCAGGAGGCGCAAGCGGCGGATGAACGCTCGCAAGCCGGGCAAAATGCGGATAAGGCGGTCGAACGCCTCACGCGCCTGCTTACCGATTTGCGCAAACTTGCCGATCTCGATGAGCGCCCCATCGAACGATATGCGGTCAACGTGCCCGATCTGCTTGACGATGTGGTTGAAGCGGCGCGGGCGATTCCAGCCTACGAGGGGCGGGGCATCAGCCTGCTGATTCCCAAAATCCCATCGCCGTTTCCCATGATCACTGGCGACCGCGACCTGCTCGTGCTGGCGGTGTATAACCTCGTCGAGAACGCGCTCAAGTTCACGTCCGCGAACGATTCGGTGGAGGTGCGCGCAATGGAAGACGGCCGGACTATCGTCATCGAGGTGGCAGATTCGGGAGCGGGAATTTCATCCGAAGACTTGTCGAAAATATTCGATGAGTTGTATCGCGGAACGAATGCGCGAAGCACGGAGGGGAGTGGGTTGGGGCTTGCGCTTGTCAATCGTATAGCCATTTTGCACGGCGGAGGGTGCGGGGTGCGCTCCAGCCAGATGGAACCGCGCGGAACGGTTTTCACTCTCCGTTTGCCGAGGCGATGATGTTTATCTGCAAGTATTCAATGAATGGAATGATTCCCTGACACGTTCAAAATTGGGACGCAGATTCACGCTAACAACGCAGATTTTCTTTCTTTGAATCAGCGAACTCAGCGTTTTCAGCTGGCAGAGGAAATTTGAGGATGTCACAAAACTGTGACATCTTTGCGACAGGCTTGTAACATCGGGGGAGTATGATAAACGTATGAAAACTTATCCCGATACCGAAACCATGTTGATTGCCACTGCCCAACGCGGCGACCTGGACGCGTTCAACCTGCTTGTGTTGAAGTATCAGGATATGATGTATCGCGTTTCCGCGCGGATCACGCATAACGAACTCAGCGCCGAGGATGCCACCCAGAACGCGTTGATCCAGGCTTTCAATAACATCCGGTCGTTTCGCGGCGGGTCTTTCAAGAGCTGGCTGGCGCGGGTGGCGATTAATGCCAGTTATGATGAACTGCGACGCGAAAAACGTCATATTGCCATGCCGCTTGAGCAATTTAACAATGAAGGCGAGGAGATCGAATCTCCAACCTGGATGATGGATCTTTCTGCAGGTCCGCAGGAACTGGCTGAATCTTCGGAGGTGCAAGCGGCGCTCCAGCATTGCATCCGCGCCCTAACGCCGGATTACCGCTTGGTGGTGATTCTTGTAGACATTGAGGGGATGTCGTATGAAGAAGCGGCACAGGTGGCGCGCGTGCCGGTTGGGACGGTGAAGAGCCGCCTCGCCCGCGCGCGGATGCAATTGCGGACTGCGTTGAAGAAGTTCGAGAGTCTGCTTCCGTCCGCTTATCAAGTTGAACTGCCTGTCTCGTTGTATGCTTGATTTTAAAACGATTATGCCAACGCGCGGAGTAAAATATTCCGCGCGTTTTTTGTTGCTATAATTCTGTCGTTCGATCTTCCCGCTCAAGGAGACTCATATGAAACGCTGGCATGGTTCGTGTATCGGCGCGTTGCTTGTGTTGTTGATCGGAGGGGCGTCGTTGTTGTTCATTGTCCCGGTCGGCGGCGCGATGCTGGTGGGCATCCCACCGGTGTTCGATAAGTTGACCGGTTGGGCGGTTTGCCCTGGCGCGGTGTCCATTGACCAGGAGGAATACAATCGCGGACCCGTCACCACAAGTCCGACAGGAGGGACGGGTCATCAAGAGGAATGGGTCTGCACGTTCGAAGACGGCTCCCAGAAGATTGTGCCTAACGAAGAGATCGCGGTTAAGGGGCTTGGCGCGTCGTTTACCGCCGCCGGAATATGCGGCGGGTTGATCGTATTTTTCCTGACGATCCTTGCGGCTATCCTCGGCGGGCGGTTGGTGAAGCCGAGGGAATAAAACAACTTCCATCAAGCCGATTGGCGGGCTTGATATTTTTTACTCGCAATCGGGCAATTCAAACGCCAAAGCATTGCTGAAGCGCTCGAAGTTTTCCTGATCGGATGCGGGAAATACGACCAGAGTTTCTCGAATATGGTGTCGATCGAGAATCTCCGACCAAAAACGACCCAGATAGTCGATCCCTTCGTCGCTGAATTTCAGTTCATACAACCGCAGATCGCCGGCTTGGCATTCATCCAGAAATTTATAGGTGTCGTAATATTGGAAAATGATCGCGAAATTTTCAGGGGAATAATACTCGTCGAGAGCGGGGTTTGTAACATCGCAGAAAATGACCGTATCGAAGTTGATCACTGAGTTCAAGGCTTGGCTTTTTCTTGTGACCGTAATCCGAAACTCCGCTACCGTGTAGCTCTGGTCCCAATCCCCATTGGCAAACTCTAATTCTTGATAGCGCCGGGCTTGTTCCACTTCCGCGTCGCTTGGCATGGTATTTGGGCAGTTCTGAGGTTCGTTCGATTCTTGTTTCGGGATGGCTGGACCGCGCAGAGCGTTGCATGCGAGCGTTAGAAGAACCGCGCTGATAAGGAACGCTTGGATGTTTTTCATGCAATCATCCTTTCTGTCATTCCGATGGATGGTACAAAACAGGGATGCGGATTGGTCTCGCATCCCCGTTGGTGTTGTTACTTCCCCAACTTCTTCTTGAACGCTTCCGTCAACGCGGGAACGATTTGGAACAGGTCGCCGACCACGCCATAGCGCGCCACTTTGAAGATCGGCGCGTCGGGGTCTTTGTTAATTGCAACCACCATCTTCGCCGAGCGGATGCCTGCGAGATGTTGGATCGCGCCAGAGATTCCGCAGGCGATATACAGATCGGGCGCGACGACTTTACCGGTTTGACCAACTTGATTCGAGTAGGGGATGTAGCCGCCATCCACTGCCGCGCGCGATGCGCCGACCGCGCCGCCAAGCGTGGACGCAAGTTCGCCGACGAGTTTGAATCCCTGATGGGCGCGCCAGATTTCTGCTTGCTTGTCGTCGAGTCCTGCGGGCGGTTGCAGGGATGGATTGTTCGACACGCCGCGCCCGCCTGAGACGATGACGCCCGCGTCGTTGAGGCTGACTCCAACATCGGCAACGCTGTAACCTTCGACGGTCGTGAGCGCGTCGGCCTTCGCTTCCACTTTTGTGATCGTTCCGCTTTTGCCAGTCATTCTTTCTGGTTTGGGAAACGCGCGTCCGCGTAACGTGATGAATTGTGGTTTCGCGGATGCAGTCACTTTCTCGAATAACTTGCCCTCGTAGATCGGTCGCGTGACGACAATCGAATCGCCGTTCACTTCAATTGCTGTCGCGTCGGTGATGACGTTGGTATTCAAGTCCACTGCTGACATGGCGGCGAGCTCGCGGGTGCGAGTCGTTGTGGGAAACAGGATCAGGTCGGGCGTCCGAGAAGAGGCGATGGCAGAAAGGGTCGAAGCGTACGTCTCGGCGCGAAAATCCAAAAGGGCAGAGTCGTCTGCAACGAGCACGTCATCCGCGCCATATTCCAACGCGGCTTTCGCCACATCATCCACGCCTGAACCAAAAACTAAAGCGGTTGTCGCGCCAAAACTTTTTGCGAGTCCCAACGCCTCCCACGACGTGGCTTGCGTCTCGCCCTTGAAGTGATCAATGTACACAAAAATTTTCATAACACTTTCTCCGCGATGAGTTTGTCGGCAAGTTTATCGGCGATCTCGGCGGGGCTTTCGCCCGAAATAATTTCAACGGACGTATCGCGCGCGGGCGGGTTCATCAACTCACTGCGTGTGATGATCGCATCGGGCGCGGCGATTCCCAAATCGCTCAACGACCATACGGGGATCTCGGCTTTCGACGCTTTGCGAATGCCCATGAACGACGGATAGCGCGGCTCGCCGATGCTTTGCACCACGCTGATCACTGCGGGCAGATTCGCTTTGACAGTTTGCCTGCCCTCTTCAATGACTCGCTCGACGCGGACGGTTCTTTCCTCGACTTTGATCTGTCCCGCCAACCCCAGCAGTGACCACCCCAGAGCGCGCGCCGTTTGCGCGGAGGTGAGTCCTGAGCCGTTATCAAGCGTTTGCCGTCCGAACACGACCATGTCCACGCCGCCGACCTTTTGGATCGCCGCGGCAAGGACTCGCGCCGCGCCAACCGTGTCGAGATCGTTGAGCGCAGGGTCCGAGACGAGAATCGCATCGTCCGCGCCCATGGCGAGCGCGTGCTTCAGCGCCTCTTTCGCAGACTCGGGTCCGATGCACAACGCGGTGACGGTCGAGCCGCTGACCGCTTCTCGTTGTTGAAGCGCGCCTTCCACCGCGTACTCGTCAAATGGGTTGATGACCAGCGTCGCGCCTCCTGTATTGATCTGCCCACTCTCGGCTTTTACCTTCGCCTCCGAGTCTGGGACTTGTTTGATACATGCGATGATTTTCAAAGTTGCACTCCTAAAACATTTTTGTTTATTTTACAGCAAACGTCATCGTCATAAACAACAGATATATCGCTCCGCCAGCTGCGGCAATCAAGTTCGCCGCGCCGTTTAGCGATGGGTCTATCCCTCGCAGGGCAAAGTTGATCGCCAGCAGAATCCACGTCAACGCGTGACCCCATCGGATGACAAAATAGCGAAAGCCTGTGGTTGTAGTCACAGCCTTGCGGGGCCAGATGTAGACGAAGATGACCGCGATAATGAGTGCGATCGCTGTCCACGCAAAGTAGGGGATGTTGAGGAAGCCTTGGATCATTGGATACTCGTGAAACTGATGAGTCTTCCTGTTCTCAGGTCCAATTCACAGGCGTGACCGTGCGCCGTGTAGGCGGAAAATGTCTCACCATCGTCGTTGAGTTTGACGCGCGAAAAGTACGTGTTTCCCTCCGGGGCTTCGGCTTTCCAGAGGATCTTTCCGTTTGGGGCGACAAGATACATGTTGGATTCGCCGCGCGGGTATCCGTTCGAACTTTCCAGCACGAGAACGCCCGTAGTCAACTGGATGGTCTTGTCGATCTTTGTGTAGCGAGGTTGAATATCCATTTTGGCTGTTGCGTCGATTATACCTTGTGGCTTTAGAGCCTAACGCCGATTTTCGTTGTTAGACCCTGACAGAAGTAGTATTGGATGAGTGAGTTGTTGTTCGTAATAAGCATCGCCATCAAATGGAAACGCAGGCATTTCTTGCTCTTGAAAATTTCAGAAGTCATTTCTCCCCATGATATACTTGCGCGAAATGTAAGACAATTTCATATCGGCGAGGAGGATTGAAAGATGGCAGACACTGTTCCGCAAGTTAAATCCACGAAGCGGGAAC
>JAJTXU010000097.1 GCA_021462845.1 Anaerolineales bacterium | reverse complement strand
AGATTCGGGTCGGGCCACGCGCCTTGTTGAAATTGTCCGATGTATTCGCGCAGGATATTGAAGTCAACGTCAAGTACCTGCGTGGTTGCACCGAGTTGGGGATCGAAGATCCTCTTGTTTTCAAAGAGTTCGATGGGAAAACTGGCAAAGACAATATCCGAACCGTTCATTTGATTCGCAAGGCAGGCAAGTTGGTTGATCTGTTCGGGGCTGAGATCGGTCTGCACGTTGCGTCGAAAAGTCTGAACCAGATCGGGGATGGCGGGGACAATGGCTGGGCTTACTAATTTTTCACGCAAGGCGCACATCACAATGTTTTGACTCTCCGCGCGGCTGAACGTGCTATATTGACGAGTGCGCGCCACCCACAGCGCGGTCTCGCCGTCGAAGTGATGCTGGCCCGCCTCCACATGAAAGCCCTGGGGGTTGGCGGGCGAACGGACATCAATATCGTACGGCAGGTACACGTCAATGCCGCCAACGGCATCCACGATATTTTCAAAGGTATTCATGTTGACCGCGAGATAATGATCGGGCTGTGCGCCGAAGTTGAGGTTCAGCGTTTGCGCGAGCAAGCCGGGTCCTTCGCCGTCGCCGTCGTAATAGCCGAGCCCTTTATTCCCATATAAATACGCCTGATTCAATTTTCCATGCGTGATGCCGTAGTGATCCGAAATTCCCGGAATCTCCACCCACAGATCGCGCGGCACTTCGAGGATGGTGACGCGCGCGTTGACGAAATCCACGCGCACGAGGCGGATGATGTCCGCCAGCCCGTAGAGATAGTTTTCACTGCGCGCGTCTGACCCGATGGCGAGGATGTTCATCACAGGCTGAGACGCTCCGCACAGCGGACTCGGTTCGGGACTCGGGGGTGGCTGACTCGTCGTGGCGACCGCATTCACAGGGATGAGAGATGTCGAGGTGGGTGAAGGCAGACTGGCTTGAGGCAGGTCGAGGGTCGGTCCGAGCGGACGGCGGTATAGCATGGTCAGGAAAATTCCTGCGAAGCAACACAGCAAAATTGGAATGCCCAGCGCTATCATCCGTTTTAGAGTCATAAAAATTTCTCTCCCATGTCAGAATATCCTGTAAACGGAAATGGAGAGCAAGTCGTTCCACAAAACCAAACCTCCGAGCTCTTAAAGAACTCGGAGGTTTGCTAGTGGGCGCTGAGGGACTCGAACCCCCGACCCCTTCTGTGTAAAAGAAGTGCTCTAACCAACTGAGCTAAGCGCCCGGGAATTTCATTATAAGTTGAAGGTTGCAGGTTGGCAAGTTGGCGATTACACTTGCGACGGAAATTGTTCAGAATAGCCCTGAATGGTTGACACGTAGTGACGACTTTAGTCGTCTTGTTACAGCTAAAAAGCGACTGAAGTCGCTACTACGCTGTCAGGCAATATGTGTTACTCTGAAATAGGCTTGCAACAGTGGAGCATCATGCGAATTGTTCGTTACGAAACACAAGACGGTAAAAAACCAAAATACGGATGGTTGCTGGGCGACAAGGTCGGCGAGATCGGCGGAAATATCTACGGGCGTTATCGCCGGCAAGACGCCGCCACGCCCCTTTCGGATGTGCGGCTGATTCCGCCCTGCGAGCCGGGCAAAATCGTGTGCGTGGGTCGCAACTATGTGGAACATGCGAAAGAGTTAGGCAACGAAGTTCCCAAGGTTCCTCTTATTTTTATGAAGCCGCCCTCGTCGGTGATTGGCAACGGCGACACGATCTTCCTTCCGCCGCAATCGAATCGAGTGGAGCATGAAGCGGAGCTGGTGGCGGTCATCGGCAAGCGCGGGCGTCACATCACCGCGGAAGACGCGAAGAAATATATTTTGGGCTACACCATTGGCAACGATGTGACCGCGCGCGATCTGCAAAAATCGGATAATCAATGGACGCGCGCCAAAGGCTTCGACACGTTCTGCCCGTTCGGTCCGTGGATCGACACCGATTTCGACCCGTCGGATTCTGTGATCACCTGCCGCGTCAACGGGCAGATGCGGCAAATGGCATCCACGCGCGATATGGTATTCAACGTGGGAACGCTGGTCGCGTACATTTCATCGGTGATGACGCTCGAGCCGGGCGATCTCATTTTTACCGGCACGCCCTCCGGTGTGAACGAGTTGAAGAACGGCGATGAAGTTGCCGTGGAGATCGAGGGATTGGGGATGATCAAAAATAAGGTGCAAGCCGAAGGTAGATAGGATGCGATTCAACAAGAACCTCCGAACAGACATAGACTTCATCCTGCGGTTTGCAGACACGCTGGGCAGCGGCACCGCCCTGGTTTCGTCCAGCCGCGTGCCTCACTCAGGCTTTTTCATCTTTGCCCATCAGTTCATCGAAGGGTTTATCCACGCGCAATTCTTCAAAAAAGAGGAACTCTTGATCGCGGCGCTGGCAGACAGCGGGTTTCCTCCCGACGATGGACCCATCGGCTCCCTGCGCGCGGAACAGCAGAAATGCCGCGAAGCCGCCGATCACTTATTGAAAGCCTCGAAGGAATGGCAGGCAGGCGAATACCGGGCAAGCGCCGATGTAGGCTGGGCGTCCAGCGAATATACATCCACGCTTCGGCGTCACCTCGACCGGCTAAAGAATTTGATCTTCCCCCTGCTGGAGCAGAACCTGTCGGAAGACGATGAATATAAAATTCTGGAGGGGTTGAACAACATCGCCTTCGAGAATGGGATGGAGGGCGACCCCGATAAATACTCCAAGGTGATCGAAGCGCTGGATGAAGAGTTAAGCGAATGGAAATAATGGAACAAGCAGGGTGGGACTGAAATCGTCGTTTGATTGCGAACGGGTTCTTATAACGCGGCTCTGGATGCGGTGTAACTGCATCAAGGCGCGCATTCATTCTTCACTATATTCTCCGGCGTGTAATCGGCGATACGCCCGGCATGGTAGGCGATATCGTCCAACAGCGGATAATCCGTTCCAAAATAATTATTGAACACCACGCGGAACGAATTGACCGGCGTGATGGCGGGATACAAATCCTTTTTCGCGGCGTCGTTCACATAATATGCGTTCAAAATAGACATCCGCAAGCGGGGATTGTCCTTGCTCGGCACGCCAGAGGGACCATGGTCGCCCATGAGGATGATGACCGGGGGTATCTTCGACTTGGCGATGATCTCTTCCACAACACCCGTGATCTGCGCATCGATAAATTCGAGATTCGAGATGTACCCATCCGCTTCGTTTTCGCTCCAATAGAATTTTCCGTCTGGCGTAAAGATGAATGGCGGATGCGGCACGAGGATGTGAGCAAAGACGAGTTTGGGTCCATCGATCTCCTCGGGCAAACGCTTCAACTCATTCAGAATGAAATGCGTCTGCTGATAATGTTCGTAGAACTCGGTCTGTTTTTGTTGCGCCAAGTCGAAGCCGGGGATCAACGCAGGGATGTCGAACGCGAGACGCGCCAGCGAAGTCTCTAATAACTGGAATTCAAATTCGCTCAAGCCGCCGGTCAGGTCCACTTTGCCGGCGAGCAATTGATTGCGCGAAAGCCGCACGTCTTCGCCGAAGGAAAAATGTCCCTGTGAGCGATTCTCAAAGGTGACGATCCGGTAGCCCTGCGAACGAAGCGTCTCGACGACGAGACTCGAATAGAGTGGGAAGAGCGTGTCCGCCCGATGGTAGTCGGCATAAAAGGTGGAAGTCACAGAAAGTTTTGTGACGGGATAATTGCTCTGCGCGCACTGCGCCACGTAGAAGCCAAGCCCATCCAATTTTTTTGTGAACACGGATTCATCGTAGTTGAAATATTTTTCCAACGCGAAGGCGCTCGTGTGGGCGTCTAGCAGGATGACGTACACATCGGGTCTTTCGCCGACGGACGGCTGGTTTGCCTTACGATACGCCTCCATTGCCTCCCGAACTTCCCGCCCCGATTGATAGACCGCAAAATCATGCTGAACCGAACGCGCCACCGAAAAGATCGTGAGGAACGCGCCCGCAACGGTAAGAAAGTTGACCAGCGTTTGAGCGTTTTTCATCCGCCAGAAGAGGAACCAAACCGCGAGCGCGAAGGACGCGCCAAAGATGAGCAGGAGGTAGCGGTGGCGAACCGCCTCGCCGAACGCGGATTGAACCTCCAAGTAGACATGCCCATACGAAAAGAAGACGATCACGATCAGCGTTGTGACGATGCCCGACTTCTGCCATTCTTTTGTAAACAGCCTTAAGACGATCCATATCCATGCCGCGCAAAGAAGCGACAGCAGGATCGGCCGCGCGAGCGCCGCCGAATCCACGTAGGCGATGTTGAAATTCCGCAATTCGAAGATGGGGTAAAGCGCAAAAAGGAAGGGATGCAGGTAGGGAAATATTTTTTTCATGCAACAGCGACGTATTATAGCCGAGAGAATCTCGCCTATACGGATGGGACAGGCAGGGTATTCAAATCAGTGATCGTGGAGGTTGCGGAAGTATTGCTAGCCGCCTGACAGTTTGATTGTTGGAGGCGGAGACCCGCGTTTTGAATACCTTCTTCGGATCACGCGCAATGACCCAGCGGATGGGCAGGGGTGGTTTCCCGCTACCATGGGTATCAAATAGCCATATGCAAAAAGAGACGGTCGCCGCATACAGTGACCGTCTCTTTTTATTTTGTTGAATACTGTCGATTCTATTTCACGACAATAAAGAAATTACTCGGCACGTGGAAGGAGAATCCCACATACGTGATCAGCGCGGCGGCAAAGGCGATCCCGATGAAAGTTTTGGCGGCGGGCAGAAACTCGACATTTTCTAAAGTATCATCCAGGCTAAAAGCGAATAGCAAGCCGACGAGGGTTAACGCCAGCGAGTAGGGAAGTTCAAAACGACCGAGATGCACGCCCAGGGCTTCGGGAATAAACCAGATCGCAATGGACATCCACGGGAAGGAAGCCGCGATCAACAGGCGTGAATACCAGAAAGATAGCTTCAAATCTTTGCGGCGCAGGAAATAGTCAATGGCGCTCACAACGAGATAAGCATAGAAATACATCTTCATGTGAGCATAGATCGACTCGATGCCCTCGCCGAGGATCGCCGCCAGCGCCCCGCCGCCTAGTAAATCATAGATTTGATGAAACAGGACGAATAAAAGATAGCCCGCAATTAGTTTCCACCACGCAAATTTTGGCTTCATAACACCATTCCCAGAGCAGAATTTTGGTTATTACCAGCAGATTACAAAAACGGGTTCTTGACACAGTTGTACTGGGTCAAGGCAGGCGGCATGATAACGCCACTGCGTCATCGACGCTGTCGCCTAAACTTTCGTGAAGCGCTGATTATATTTGCAATGGCTCAGGATAACAATGGTTTGCCCACAACTCCGTATCGTGTACAATACATTCATCAAGTGAACGGACAACTTTGTCGATCCATCCCGCTATTCTATCCCCAGACCAAGATCGCTGATTGCTGACCCGCGAGATACGAAATGGAATGGTTTCAAAAGCATCGAAAACGGACCCTGTATGTAGCCGGGTACGCCACGCTCGCCATACTTTTAGATTTGGCAAGCGGGGCATTCGTCCTCCAAACGGGACTCGCCATCTGCTACCCTCCCGCGGGTTTGTACCTGGCGGCGATCCTCCTGCTGGGATGGCGGGCATTGCCGCTGGCATTTATCAACCCTGTTTTCTCGGTGCTTGTCACGCTTCAATCCCCGGATATCCCTGTTATTGCCGTTATCGGGATCGGGCTCGCGTCCATGGTGTCACCCGCCATTGCACTTGCCCTGCTGCGAAAATTTTCCCCCGCCGCGATTCGTCTGTATACCGTGCGGGATGTGGCGGGGTTTTCCTTCGTCTTATGTTTTGCCGTTCTGGTCGAATGCCTGCTCGCCGCCTCCGTCTATGTGCTGACCGGGCTCGGCGCATGGGAGACGTTCGGCACAATCGCAACGGGCTGGTGGATATCCAACGTCATTCCCTATCTTGTGTTAACGCCGGTCATCCTCCTATGGTATCAAGGATGGTCTGCCCGCGAGTTCTTATGGGATTACCGGTCGAAAGCCCAGGCAGTCTTGATTTTGGCAAGCATGCCATTCGCTATCCTGATCGCTTTCTCTACAAAAGATAATATATCTGTATCGCGCTTGTATGTGGCGCTCCTGCCCATTCTATGGGCGGCTCTGATCGGCGGGATCACTGGCGCGGCGTGGGCATCTTTGGCGATGACCGCGGGCGTTCTTGTGTTAGCGCCGGGTTTAATGATCGAACCAGAACTCATTGTGGAGGCTCAATTCTTTCTGCTTGCCTCCACGCTTGCCGGGCTATTCACCGGGGGCATCGTTACAGAACGCAGGCAGGCAGAATCGGCTCTGCGCGAAAGCGAAGAAAAATACCGCGACATCTTTGAGAACGCCATCGACGGTATTTTTCAAAGCGCGCCTGATGAGCGCTTCCTCAAAGTCAACCCTGCCATGGCGGAGATGTACGGGTACGGATCGCCGGAGGCAATGATCCGCGAGGTGACCAATACTGCATCCCAATTGACTGTGGAACCGCGCCAGAGGGATGAACTCGCCCGCCGCCTGACAGCCGGAGAAAAGGTCGCCGGCTTTGAAATGCTCAATTATCGCAGAGATAGGTCCACATTCTGGACCGCTGTAAACATACGGGCAGTCCGCGATGCCGAAGAAAACATCCTCTATTATGAAGGCGCTGTGGAAGATATTACCAAACGCAAACAGGCCCTGGAAAATATCATCGCCAGCGAGGAAAAATACCGGTCGCTGGTCGAAAACCCCAATATTCTCATCATAACGATTGACCTCGATGAAAAAATACAATTCATGAATCACACGGTGGACGGCTTCACCCTGGAGCAGGTATTAGACTCGAACATTTATAATTTCGTGCCGCTGGAATTCCAGGAAGTAGTGAAGCAGACATTCGGGAGCGTCATCAAAAATAAAAAACCCGCGTCTTATGAAATACAAGGTCCGGGCGTGCGAGGTCCCTATACGTGGTACTCTACCAACGTCAGCCCCATCTTTGCGGATGGGAAAGTGATCGGCTTGACGTTGTTGACCATGGACATTACCGAACGGAAACACGCCGAAGCCGAACAGGCGCGCTTGATCGCGGAACTCGAAAGCAAAAACGCCGAGTTGACGCGCTTCGTCTACACGGTGTCGCACGATCTCAAATCTCCGCTTGTCACCATCAACGGCTACCTTGGTTATATCGAAGAAGATGCGCGCTCCGGCAACCTGGAGCGATTAAAGAAGGATACCCGGCGCATTCAAGAGGCAACCAATAAAATGCACGCGCTCCTCACGGAGTTGCTCGAACTTTCGCGCATCGGGCGTGTGATGAACGCGGCGGAAGATGTTCCCTTTGCGGATCTCGTAAAAGAAGCGTTGGATATTGTGCACGGTCAATTGGAATCGCGCCGCGTCACGGTTCGGACCCAGCCCAACCTGCCCACAGTCCATGGAGATCGCCAACGCCTGATCGAAGTTTTACAAAATCTGCTGGATAACGCCGCCAAATACATGGGCGACCAACCCGAACCGTTGATCGAGATCGGCCAACAGGGCGAAATGGACGGCAAGCCAACCCTCTTCGTCAAAGACAATGGCATGGGCATCGCGTCCGAATACCATGAGCGCGTCTTTGGCTTGTTCAATAAACTCGATTCGTCATCGGACGGCACAGGGATTGGGCTTGCCCTCGTAAAGAGAATTATCGAGGTGCATGAGGGCAAGATCTGGGTTGAGAGCGAAACGGGCAAAGGCTCCACGTTTTATTTCACCCTGCCGGCAAAATAGAATCCTGAAGGTTCGCTTATCAAGAGACAGCCGCCTGCGAGGCGCCTGTCTCTTTTATTGACTATCGAATACTTTTCGCCAGTTTTACAAGATCGTCGCGGGGCAAGTTCATTCCGTTGTGGACCAGCCCAAAGATGGCGGCGTCGTTCTTCCAGCGCAGTGTTGTGGCGAAAGGCGTCGGCTCCCACACAGGACCGTTATCGATCAGATTCCAAACGCCTTCCACGCACTCGCCCGTCAGATCGCCGATTTGCGCAGTTTGAATGTCGGCGCTATTGCCAGCGAAATTGCCGCCCAGCATGGTCTCGGCTGATCCGCTCATCCAGCAAAATGAAGAAGTGGCGTTCAACGCCGGTCGCTTGAACCGCCGCATCGTTATGAAACTGGATGATTACATCCGCATCGCAAGCCGCGACTGGTACCAATCGCCCAACGCGGATAATGTGTTTCCCTTGTAGAATTACGCATATTAGTTTTGTTCATTCCGCAGTTGAACTGCGGGATGAACAAAACTCACGGAGCCTCATCATGGACAACTACGAAAAGAACGCGGACAAAGTATATAACGCGGTGGAGAAAGCAGGCGGGGTTGCTAATCGTTTACAGATCGGTTGTTGGATCGCCTTTGTCAACTTGTTCCTTGGGGGATTTTGTTTGTGGGGAGCCTACGCGGGATATGTCAGTTGGCAATTGGAACAGAACGGCGAAAGGACAACAGGCATTGTGACCCGTCTCGAGGAAAGCAGCGACAGCGATGGAGGCTGTTGTACTTACAGCCCCGTCATCGAGTTCAAAGCGAGCGGACAAACCTATTCTTTCGAGAGCGGCAATGCTTCTTATCCACCCGCGTATGATGTGGGTGAGGAAGTCTCCGTGTTGTACGATCCCGCCGACCCGAACACTGCGCAGATCAACAAATGGAGCGAACGCTGGCTGATGCCGGTCATCCTCGTCCCTGCCATGCTCTTCACCGCGCTGATCCTCAATTTTTTTCTGATCCGCTCTTTTTGGCGGAACGATGTTGTCGATTGATGACAAATGAACTACCTACCTGACAGTTTTAAAACGGGACGCAGACACTTGCGCCGAACGCAAGTGCGGTGTGAACGCTGAAAAAACGCTGATCCTGATCGACTTTTCAGAGTGGCATGCAAAAAAATCTGCTTCCCTCTGCGTTGATCTGCGTCCAAAAAACCAAACTGTCCGGTGGCTAGACAAATGAACTCTTGTGCGAAAATCTGCAAAACGGTATAAATCAGCGGAGAAGATATGTACGAACGTCACCGCCAGCCGCTCGCCAGCCGAAAAGTATTTGCCAGCCGAATCATGCGGAATGGCTTGATTGGACTGTTGTTAGTTTTCTTCTCGCTTATCGTTGGGATGCTCGGATATCGTTTCACCGAACACCTTTCGTGGATCGACTCTCTGCTCAACGCTTCCATGATCCTCAGCGGCATGGGACCCGTCAACCCCGTACAGACCAATGCGGGCAAATTCTTCGCCTCGTTCTATGCGTTGTACTCAGGCATTGTCCCGCTTGCCGCCGCCGGCGTGTTAGCCGCCCCCATCTTTCATCGCTTCTTGCATCACTTTCATCTGGAAGATGAAAAGTGAACATTAAAATAATTGGAGGAAATGATGAAATGCCCCGTTGACAAAACCGACACCCTCAGCCGGATCGCCCTCATCGAAGGATTGCCCGCCATGCAATGTTCGAACTGCGGCGGGGTCTGGGTTGACTCGAACGCCTATCTTGCCTGGCGCAAGGGAAGCGGTGAAGCGGAATCCCCGAAATCCGCTGAAATAAAAATTGACCCTGCCTGGGATGTCGACGAATTGAAACTCTGCCCAAATTCAGGGCGCATCATGGGCAGATATAAAATTCTGGCAGATACAGATTTTCATCTCGATCGTTGCGGTCATTGCAACGGCATCTGGTTCGACAAGAACGAATGGGACGCGCTGATCGAATTGGGACTGCGCGACAAAATCAACGAATTTTTCACACGTCCGTGGCAGGATGAAATCCGCACAAGTGAAGCGCGAAACCACATGGATAACTTGTACCTCGAGAAATTCGGCGCGGATGATTATGAGTATATCCAGAAAGTCCGCGAGTGGATGAAAGATCACCCCAAGCGGGGAATGTTGCTTGCTTACCTACAAGCCAGTGATCCCTACAAAATTTGAAATTGGCTGACTATTCTCCCCTCCATTTCCTCGACCACCCCATCGAACCCATCTTCGACACGCCTCCCGCGCTGGAGAAGAGTCCCGCCTGCCCGAACGGATTCGTTTGGGAGGGCGCAACGTATCGCGTGATCGAAATGCTCTCCGCATGGACGGATTTCAAACGGCGCGGAAAAATGGCTCGCAACATGCAACCCGAACATGCGGCGGTCGCGTCGAATCGCGGGTCGTTGAATGTGGGCAGGTTTTATTTCCGTGTGAGGGTTGTAGTTGTTCGTCCCGCAGTTGAACTGCGGGATGAACAACTAACTCAAAATCAAATCTTCGATATTTACTACGACCGCGCGATGAAGAATGTGGATGATCGCAAAGGTCAATGGGTTGTGTATCGCGAGATGGGCGAAAATTAGGAGAAGGCTGATCGAAGAGAATCAAGTCCAAGTCCGGAATGAAGCGCGGGAAGTATAGTGGACAAAAGAATTTATCTATGAGCCTGTGCCGCCCTCCGCATTAAGATCAGCATGGACGGGCTCGGTCGCGCCATGGATAATATTTTCACGGAACGGTTGTGGCGCGCCATCAAGTACGAAGAAATCTATTTGCATGAACACGCCAGCCCAAAGGATGGCGTATCGCCAACTCGCCGATTACATTCGCTTTTACAATTTTGAACGTCCACATCAGGCGCTGGATTACCTGACGCCCGCACGCGAGCCATGCGCGTGCGGTAAACTCCGAAAATCTTGTCATTTTTTGTTACCGTTCCTTCAACAGAAAATCCCCATCCTCCAACACTCCATCCAAAATCACTTTCACCGCATCAGACTCCAGCAATTCATTCAACTCAAAAGATTTCAACTTCGCCTGTGTTGTCCGCACAGAGGGTTCGAGAAAGTCGCCGAATGGTAGCGATGTTCTGAACAATTGATAATACAAAAACCGTCGCGCGTTGCGTTTGAACTCGGCGGGAACTTCAATTTTCTCCGCCGCCAGAAACTCTTTCATCTTTCCTCTTACCTCTTCCACCGTCTGCGGGAAAAACACTGTGGGATATTGCGTGAACCGCGCCCTGCCCGCGCACAACACCGGCGCGCCCATGATGGACGCTTCGAGTCCGATCGTGGAGTTGTAGACCATCACAAACTTGGATCTTTGGATCAGCTCATATGAACTCAGCGTCTCGCGCGGACCGACAAACACCACATTCGGTTCACTTCGGACCTTGCGGCTGTCTACCCATCCTTCGACCGTCTCGCGGCTCGACTTTCGCACGCGCAACTCATCAGGATGCGCGCGGATGACGAACAACGTGTCGCGATGTTCTTTGATGACTTCCAACGTCATATCCAGCCAATCGAACATATCCTCGAAGACCGTGTTCGCGTGCGGCTGACTCGTGTCGAAGATGACATTCGTAAACACAGGGACGATCTGCTTGAACTGCGCGACTTTTTGCAAGAACGACTCGCCGAGTCCTTTCATGTCTGCCCAGAATTTGATGCCCGCCATCGTGAAGTCGCCTTGAAAACGCTTCGCCAGATACGCGTCTAACTTCGCATTTTGTTCGTCGTTCAATTCAAACTCATCTGGGATGTGGATCGGGTACGCGGTCGCTTCGCCGTCGGTGAAAAACGCGGAGGCGGGTTGAAGTCCCACCTCGTGCGTGATGACGCGAATGCCGCGTTTCTGCGCCACGTATCGCGCCGTCGCTTCGGGGAAGAATTGTCCGTTGAACACGATCACCGCGCGCGGATTCGTTTCATCCAAGAATTTGTCAAACTTCTGCGCCACATTCCACGCAGAGAGGATGTACTCACGTAAAAGATAACGCGTGTTCTCGTCGTCGTTTAGGTGATGAATGCGGAGAATCCAACGCAAACCGGGCAGGCAGAGCGGACCGAGGGGGATGTTTTGAAAATGAAGGATGGCAAGTTCGGGCACAGACAAAGACTGGATACGAGATACAAGATACGAGTTACGCTCGAAGGCGAACCAATTTACGCGAGACGTAGTAGCGACTTCAGTCGCTGTTTGGGGACGACTGAAGTCGTCACTACGTAAACCTGTATACAACGCCCTCGATTGCGCCACACAAGTTTTGCACGGCATTTCTTTGTGTGGATCGTCCCGATTCGTCCCCAACACACACTTGCTCATGCCAGAGTTGCACGCAAAATACGCAACCGGGACTCCCTTCAACCTCAGCGCCCACGATGCGAGCAGATGAAATCCGCTGTTCCATGAGAGATCGTCAATGCCGGTAGATGCTTTGAAGAAGACGACGGGAGCGCCGGAGGGAGGAGGCGAGTTGCGAGATACGAGATACGCAGTGCGCGCGATCTTGAGATTGTTGAGGCGGCGGACGAGTCCGCGATAAATTCGTTGTTTGAAAAATTCGCTCATTCCGCCCTACCAATCATTCGTCTTCTCATACCCCAACTTGACCACCAAATCTCCTGCCACATCTTTGAACAACGATTTATGTTCCGCAGTGAAAAACTCGCGCCAGCCGCCGGTCTTCCCGGAGCGAAAGGTATGACTCTTCCTCGGCTGGATCGCCTCCACCAAAATGGAGATCGCCTCATCGCGCGGAGTTGGGATTTCGTAGCCGGTCTTTTCCACTTCATCGAGCATGGACGCGAGAGTCGCGTCGCGGTGGTTGATCAAATCCTCAAAGCGGAGACACATCACGCCGGGCGTGTCCAGCCATTCGAAAACGCCTTCGTAGCGTTGCTTCACGCTGACCATTTTGAGTCCGTCGCGGTCAATGCCGGTGATGGCAACCTTGAGCCGCTCGCCGAAATCGGGGAGCGAGTTGTAGAAGTCGTGCATCCCATGCTCTTCGTGCATGTCGGTGGCGAAGAAGACTTGCGAAACGAGCATGTCTCGCGGGTCGCGGTAGATGAAGTAGTTGACTCGCTTGGGCTGGCACAAAAACTCGACATTTTCACGCGAAGCCTCAAGATACCCCCAGCCGATCACGCCGCGCTTCAAATTCTCTAATTCTCCCAATATCTCATCTTTCGTCTTTCTTCTCCCCTCTTTCGTGATCGTGCGGATCGGCTCCGCCTCCACATATTGATACGGCATGATCTGCGTAAAGCCGTTCAAAATTTGCAACAGCAGATGCGATCCGCTCTTGGGCTTGGAGTTGCCGAAGACCGGCGGCGCGTCGCCAAACGAAAACCGCTTCCATCGCAGGATGGATTGGGCGGTCTTACCGGCAGGGCGCAATGCGCGTCGGAGTTGTTGTGCGATACCCATAGATAATTTGAACCGCGAAGACCGCTAAGAGCGCAAAGAGAAAACAAGGTTTTCTTAGCGGCCTTCGCGCGCTTCGCGGTTAATAGCCTTATTCGTTCACAACCCTTCTCAATTTCTTCATCGAACCTTTTTCGGAGTCGTACACTTTCTTCACGCCGTCGCCGAGCGAGGCTTCGGTAGTGCGGATGTATTTCACGAGTCTCTCAAATCCCGCAGGCTCAACAGACGCGGCTTGATCCGAACCCCACATGGCGCGGTCGAGCGTGAGGTGACGTTCCACCATGCACGCGCCGAACGCGACGGCAATGGCTGTCGGGATGAGTCCCACCTCGTGACCGGAATATCCGATGGGGATATTCGGATACTTCGCGCGGAGGGTTTCGATCATCTTCAAGTTCAACTCCTCCGGTTCGCACGGATACGTGCTGGTGCAGTGCATCATCACGAGGTCTTTTTCGCCGGCGATCTCGATTCCCTTTTGGATCTGCTCCAGCGTGGACATGCCCGACGAGAGAATCAGAGGCTTGCCGGTCGCTCGCGCTTTGCGAATCAGGTTGAAGTCGGTGAGAGAAGCGGAGGGAACTTTGTACGCCGGCGTGTCGAACCGTTGCATAAAATCCACCGACGGCTCATCCCAGACCGAGACCATCCAATCAATTTTCTTTTCGCGGCAATAGCGGTCAATCTCGGCGTATTGCTTTTCGTCGAACTCGACCTTGTAACGATAATCGAGATAGGTGATGTAGCCCCACGGCGTCTCGCGCATTTGATTTTTTTGTTCGGGCGGAGTCGCCACGTCGGGCGTGCGCTTTTGGAATTTCACAGCGTCGGCGCCGGCGTGAACCGCGGCGTCAATCATCTTCTTGGCGATGTCGAGGTCGCCATTGTGATTGATGCCGATCTCGGCGATGATGTACGCGCGATGAGCGTCGCCTACCGCGCGATTTCCAATTTTTATTTCACGAGTCATTTTTTCTCCAAAGTTTATTGTGGCGGCGTGAGGTCCGTCACTTCGATAAAGTCGAACGGAACATTCCAGCGGGAATAATAATGCAAATCGGGCAGAAG
>JAJTXU010000096.1 GCA_021462845.1 Anaerolineales bacterium | reverse complement strand
AAGCCGCGAATTACGCGAATTTCCGCTAATTTTTTAAAAATTCGCGTGAATTAGTGAAATTCGCGGCAAAAGGTTTTCGATCTGCGTAAGTCATGTTAATTTCTTTTTTAGACACGGACGCCACAGATTTTACTGACTGCCGCTGCTTGGCGCGGCGTCACGGAAACAATCTTTAAAAAGCCGTCTTTTTTTTCCATGTGTTCCGTGAAACTTGTGCTGACGGTTCGTCTTTCGCTCACCGTGTCGAAGTATCCGTATGCAAAGAACGACTTTTTAGACTTATGAAACACTCTCTGAGAACTCTGTGGTCTCTGTGGCAGAGTCTTTGCATGTGGTTCAAGGATATGGTATTTCAATTTTACTTGAATTCCAACTTTTCATTTGCGCGAGCAACACGGCAACAAAGATGACAACGCAACCGAAAATCTGAATTGGTAGAAGCAATTGACTCAGCACAAGCCAGCCTGCAAGGGCAGCGAAGACCGCTTCAAGGCTGAGAATCAGGGCGGCGTCGGTGGGAGGCGTATGCTTTTGTCCCCACACTTGAAGCGTGTACCCGATACCCACCGAGACCGCGGCGCGAAAAAGAATCGCGCCAACAAGCGGCAGAGCCGTTAATTGCGAAATATCTTCAAAGGCAACCCCGCAGGTAAAGTTGAACAACCCGCTGATGAAGAAATGTCCCGCCGCGAACGAGATGGATTCAAATTTGGAGGCGAACCGCCCCAGCACGACGACGTGCAATGCCCAAAACACTGAGCCAAAGACTTCGAGCGCGTCTCCTCGCTGGATTTCGAACTCGCCCGCCGTTGACAGAAAGAACGCCCCCACCCCGGCGAGAACGACCGCAAGCGCATCCATCCAATGCGGTTTTTCGCGAAAAAGCATCCACAACAAAAACGGAGTGAACACCACGTAGAGGCTGGTAAGGAAACCCGCGTTAGCGACCTTGGTGTAGAACAACCCCACTTGCTGGAAGGCTGTGGCAAAAAACAAAATCGCGCCAGCAACGAACATCCACTTCCATTGTTCTTTCGTGATCTTCGTTTCACGCGCCGCTTTCGGAATGAACGGGATCAAAATCAGCGCGGCAAGCATGAAGCTCACGCCGTTGAACAAATACGCAACTTGATGTTGAGCCGCCACTTCCTGCGCAACGAACCCTGTTCCCCAGATGATGGCAACGATGAATAAAAGTATGTCTGCTTTAAGGCGCATGAGGCGTGAGTGATCCTATGGTAGGGTAATCGCATTTGAAAATCTTGATGCCCAATCTTTGGTTATTCTGATTCAGAATCCGCTAATCTCCACGAATTCACGCTAATCTTTCTGGAAAATTCGCGTAGATTGGCGTAGATTAGCGGATAAAAAATCCAAATGCGCTAGCCCTAGATCCTATGGTTTGTTGTCGGATTGCGGGGGGAGATTTATAATATTTCACACGGATATTATACAAACATTTTTCCGCATCGAGAAATCATTATGAAATCGTATCGCAAGGAACTCTGGTTCAACATTCCATCAAGGCGCGGCTTTGTCAACATTACGCCCGATGTGGAACTTGCCCTGCGCGAAAGCGGAATCACCGAGGGTCTGATCCTCGTCAATGCCATGCACATCTCAGCATCTGTCTTTATCAACGACGACGAATCGGGTTTGCATCACGATTATGAACAATGGCTCGAGAAACTCGCGCCGCACGAACCCGTGAGTCAATACCGCCACAACGACACAGGCGAAGACAACGCCGATTCGCATCTCAAACGCCAGATCATGGGACGCGAGGTGGTGGTCGCGATCACACACGGCAAACTGGATTTTGGTCCGTGGGAGCAAATTTTTTATGGCGAGTTCGATGGGAGGAGAAGAAAGCGCGTGTTGGTGAAAATTATTGGCGAATAAAAAAAACGTCCCGCAGGTTTGAAACCTGCGGGACGTTTATCGTCTTACGGGCAGTTGATGCGATACACCACAAGTTGCTCGATCTTCTGCGTGCGGTCCACCACGCCGCCGCCTTTGTTCAAGCCGACGATCTGGAAATCGAACCAACCTGGGTCGAGTCGCGCATCCGGGCTGACCGTTTCACCGGTAAGTTTCATCGAGAACACACCATTACCCAATTTTTCCATCTTACCCGCGCTTCTCCATGGAGAATCATACAGCGCCTGCGGGTAATCTCTGGTGCGATAAAAGAGTTCGGCGTCTGTGATATCGATCAGCGACGCGGTGGCAGTGATGGTCAACTCGCGCGTGACGCAACGCAGGGAAAATTCATTTCCCGATAAAGTGATGCTTTTGAACACGCCTTTGCCAAGCAGATCGTCTACAGTAATGGCTCCGCCGGTATCGGCAGTAGTTGCCGCGGCAACAACAGGCGCTTGCGTCGGCGGGACGGCGGTCGGCTGCGCGGGCGCCGGAGAAGCCTCAACCACAACAGTGACAACAATCGGCTCAGGCTGCGGCTGTTGCGGAGCCTGCGTCGGTTCGACGACAACGGTCACAACGACAGGTTCGGGCGCAACAGGCTGGGCGGCGGGCGTCGCAGGCGCGGCGCAGGCGGTTAATGCGACCGCCAACAAGATCAATAAAAGTCTCTTCATTTTCTTTCACTCCTTTTTGAATAGTTAAGCAATCTTAGCCCGGCGTCAAGTATGTGTACACGGCTCAATATGATTTTTACTTTTCAGTTTCGATAGTTCGGTTATTTTCTTCAACCACACATCATCCCCCAAATGACCCAGACGGCTCTGATATAATTTTCGACATGCTCATCCCGCAACAGATCGAAGACAAACTGGATCGAATTCTCTTGAAAGTGCAGAAACCCGGTCGCTATGTGGGCGGCGAACTCAACAGCACGGTGAAAGATTGGGATTCGGTTCAGACCCGCGTCGCGCTCGTCTTCCCCGATATTTACGACATCGGCGTCTCAAACGTCGGCTTGAAGATTCTCTACGACCAGATCAATCAACGCGGCGACGCGCTCGCCGAACGCGCCTACGCTCCGTGGCTGGATATGGAAGCGCTCATGCGCGAGCACGAAGTTCCGTTGTACGCGCTCGAATCAAAACGACCTTTAGCCTGTTTCGACCTCGTCGGCTTTACTCTCCCTTATGAGACTCTCTACACCAACGCGCTCAACGTGTTGGACTTGTCTGGCATCCCCGTCCGTTCCGCAGACCGTGACGAGACTCACCCCATCATCATCGCCGGTGGACATTCCGCCATGAACCCCGAACCCATGCACGCGTTCATTGATGCGTTTGTGGTTGGCGAAGGGGAAGAGGTCATTCACGATATTATCAATGTGATACAAGATTTCAAACGAAAGAGGAAAGAGGAAAGAAGCGATGTCTTTCGTCTTTCCTCTTTCGATGCGCGCATAGAACTTTTGCGTTTGCTTGCGCGTATCCCCGGCGTCTACGTCCCTCATTTTTACCAAGCCAATTATCTCGAAGACGGCACTGTCTCACACATCGAGCCGACGATAGCAGACATTCCGAAGGTCATCACAAAGCGCGTGGTTGCCAAACTGCCGCCGCCGCCGACGAAGTTCATCGTGCCAAACATTGACATCGTCCATAACCGCGTCTCGGTGGAGATCATGCGCGGATGCACGCGCGGGTGTCGATTCTGTCACGCGGGGATGATCACCCGCCCCGTCCGCGAACGACCGGTAGATGAAGTGGTCGAGGCGCTCGAGGCGGCGGTCCAATCCAGCGGCTTTGAAGAGATCGCGTTGCTGTCGCTTTCGTCATCCGATTACACCAACGTGCTGGAATTGGTCACGAAGGTCGGTGAAAAATTCGGCGGGAAGCATCTCAAAGTTTCGTTGCCTTCCTTGAGAATTGAATCGGTCTCGATTGACTTGGTGGAAAAACTCAGAGACAAACGCTCGGGCGGATTCACGCTCGCGCCCGAAGCCGCCACCGAACGGATGCGCCGCATCATCAACAAATTCGTTCCCGATGAAGACGTGATCAACACCACGCGCGAAATTTATGCGCGCGGCTGGACGACGATCAAGTTGTATTTCATGATCGGGCATCCGAGCGAAACGCTCGAAGATGTGCAAGCGATCGCGGACTTGTGCAAGCGCGTGATCGCCGAGGGACGCAAAGTGGCGGGGATGCGCGTCAAGTTGAACGCGGGCGTCAGCACCTTCGTGCCGAAATCGCAGACGCCGTTCCAGTGGGTCTCGTGCGACACGCCCGAACAGATCCGCGCGAAGCAAGCGTTGCTCCGCCGCGAGTTGGGACGCGATAGAAGCATCAAGTTGAGTCTCACAGACGCGGAAGATTCATTTCTCGAAGCGTGGCTCTCGCGCGGTGATAGAAAAATGGCAGAGGTCGTTTACTCGGCATGGAAGAACGGCTCGAAGTTCGACGCGTGGCAAGAGGGGAAAAAATACGACGCGTGGATTTCCGCATTCAACGAACACGGACTCGATCCGCTGTTTTATACGCACCGCCAGCGCCGCACGGATGAGGTCTTCCCGTGGGAACACATCACTGCCGCCGTTCGCAAAAACTTTTTATTCCAGGATTTCAGGCAATCGCTCGAAGGGCAGATCCGCGTGGATTGCCGCCTGAATTGTTACGCCTGCGGCATTCTGCCGACGTTTGCGAATGCGCGCCGCGAAAACCCCGGCGATGTGTGGAAGTGCCCGGAGGTGAAATCGCCTTCGCGGAAAGTGATCCCACAAGGGGACAATGTCAGTGATCAAGTGATAAGTGATCAGTTAGCAGTGAACAGTCTGCCAATGGTTGGGGATTGACGGTTGTCATGTCTGCGGTGAAAAAACAATTCATTGACAAACTAATGCGTGAACGCGACAAGTTCGAGTTGACCTTGAACCGCGTCGGCTATTCGCGCCGCATGACGTTGAAAGGCGTAACGGGGAAATGGTCTATCAAAGACATTCTCGCGCATATCCTTGCGTATGAACTCTACATTGCGGACCGTATGAACGAGATTTTACATGAGCAAGAATATGTGCCTTGCAAAACACAATCCGCGCTGGATGCTTTCCGCGAGGAGTTCGGCTACCCCGATTTCGGCTCTCCCCTGCTGGGTGACGACGCGCCGAATGCGTGGGTGGTGGAAAAATATAAAAACGTTTCGCTGGAGGATGTGGTCGCGCAAGAGATTCAGGCGTTCGCATCCATCGTCACGATGCTCGAGAAGATGCCGCAAAAGTTGATCGCGCAACACAATCTCTTTGACCGAATCGCCAACAACACGTCCAAACATTACCGCGAGCATTTGAGGGATATTCGTCAGTGGTTGAAAACCCACGCGGTAAGGCAAGATTAATCTTGCCCTACAAATATCATGCGGATTCGAATCACATTTTCCAAGCAGGGACCGCTTCGCTACACGGGTCATCTTGACTTGCACAAGTTGTGGGAACGCGCCGCCCGCCGCGCCGAACTTCCGCTGGCGTATTCGCAGGGATTTCACCCACAGCCGAAGATGAGTCTCGCGTCGGCGTTGCCGTTGGGATTCTCGTCCACGTGCGAGGTGTTGGACATGCGACTCGAACGCGACGTCGAGTTGGGCGACCTGCGCGAGCGACTCAACGACACGCTCCCACCGGGGATTCGCGTCACACACGTTGAACAAGCCGACGAGCGCGCGCCCGCCTTGCAGACGCAGGTCGTTGAGGCGGAGTATCAAGTCGAGTTGCGCGAGCCAGTTGACCCGTCGGAGTTGAAGCGGAGGATCGAGTCCGCGTTGGCGTCCGAATCCATCCTCCGCGAACGTCGAGGGAAGAAGTATGACCTGCGGCCGTTGATCCAATCTATCGAAGTGTTGAATGATACAATCGTGATGAAATTGGCGGCGCGAGAGGGCGCAACGGGCAGACCCGAAGAAGTGTTAGATGTGTTAGGCATCGCGTTCGAGGCGACGAGGATCGAGCGGACGCGGATAATTTTCAACCCTGCGAAGGTTTAGAACCTTCGCAGGGTTTCATGGAGGAGTCATGGCATTACTTGGAGCGTTTTTCTTTGGGTTCGTTCCCATGTTGCTGTTCGCGGCATTCGTGAACTGGCTGGATCGTTATGAAAAAGAACCGAAGGTTTTACTCGGCGCGGCGTTCGTGTGGGGCGTGGTGATCGCCGGGGGCGGCGCATATATTTTGAACACGGTGTTCGGCATCGGCATCTACGTGTTGACCGGCTCGGAAAGCGCGGCGGATTTCGGCACCACGTCCATCGTCGCGCCAATCATCGAGGAAGCGTTGAAGGGGCTGGCTGTTTTGGTTGTGTTCCTGCTCTTCCGCAAAGAGTTCGATTCGATCCTCGACGGCATCGTGTATGGCGCGATCGTGGCGTTGGGGTTTGCCGCCATCGAGAATGTGTTGTACATCTATCGTAACGGCTATCAAGAGGGCGGCTGGCAGGGTTTCTGGATTCTCGTGGTCGTGCGCGTTGTATTGGTCGGGTGGATGCATCCGTTCTTCACCGCGTTCACCGGCATCGGGTTTGCGGTGGCGCGGTTGAATAAGAATATGCTTGTTAAAATTTTGGCAGTCCCTGCCGGGTATGTGGTGGCGGTGCTGACACACTCGTTCCATAACACGTTTGGTTCGCTGGTCGGCGGCGAAGGCGGTTTCTTCCTCGGCATCCTCGCCGATTATTTTGGGTATTTCCTGATGACCGTGTTCATCATCTGGATGATCATCCACGAGCGCAACATCCTCAAGCGGCAGTTGGCGGAGGAAGTGAAGAGCGGCGCGATCTCGCAACAGCAATACAAGACCGCTATTTCGTTCTTCCAATTCAACGCGCATATTTCGGCGCTCACATCCGGGAGTTTTGGTCCTACCAAGCGGTTTTATCAAGTGTTGGGCGAACTGGCGCACAAAAAAGAGCAACGCGCCAGGGTTGGCGAAGAAACAAACAATACAGAGATCATTAATGGCTATCGCGCCGAGTTAACGCGGCTGTCTCCGCTGGCGAAGGTGTAAACCTAAACCGTCCACGATGCCGCCGCAGTTGAACTGCGGCGGCATCGTTCGCTTGTGATAAAATTTTTCCGCCCGCCCCCGTAGCTCAGTGGACAGAGTGTCGGCCTCCGGAGCCGAAGAGCGCAGTTCGAGTCTGCGCGGGGGCGCACGCAATAAACCGCCATCAGGCGGTTTATTTTTTTAACCGCGAAGAACGCGAAGCGCGCGAAGTTAAAGGTTTTTCTTGGCGTTCTTAGCGGGCTTCGCGGTTAAAGATTTTTCTGCATTACAATTCATGCGCGATGAAAAAAATTTTTTCGATATGCTGGCTGGCGGTCTTCTGCACGGGGTGCAGTTTTTCGGTGGATGTGATCGAAGCGGCGACGCCGACCAAGTTGGTCGTCACTTCGACTCTGCCGCCCTCGCCGACCTTGAAACCCAGTGAGACTCCGCTTCCGCCTCTTCCCACGAGTACAGTTGCCCCGGCCGCGGGGACCACGTCCACACAGGTGAATGTGCGCGTCGAACCGTCTACGGCGGGCGAGGTGATTGGCATTATCCCAGCCAATACGAGTGTGGAAATCATCGGCAAAGATCCCGGTGGAAATTGGTGGCAGATCAATTATCCAGCAGGACAAACGCCGGGCGGGAGGGGTTGGGTAACAGCGGAGTTTATCGTCACCACGGGCGAGCCAACTGTCCCGGTGGTGGGAGGCGCGGGGGTGAATCCAAACGGCGATCATGTGGCGATCATCCAACAGCAACTGAATGTGCGCAGCGGACCGGGCACGAGTTTTAATTCCATCGGCACGTTGAACGCGCGAGATGTAGTCACGCTGACGGGCAAGGATGCGAACGGGGCGTGGTTGCAGATCGTTTTTGCGGCTGGACCGGGCGGCACGGGGTGGGTCAATGCGGCGTTCGTGCAAGCGGCAGATGTGAACTCGCTCCCGATCGTGACGGATGCGGGACAGATAGTTGGAACAGGCACGCCGGAGAATACCGCCATCCCTGCCCTGCCAACGGTCGCGCCCGCCGCGCAGGATCATGATTCGGCGGTGGCGCCTGCCGTGAACATCACGCTGACCGCGGGCGGGATGCGTTCATTTCAGTATTCGAGCGATGTCTCCTCCCCCATCGGCGACGCGGAGGATTGGATCCAATTCAAGACGTTTTCGGTGAACACCAAGTTGGAATTGGAATGCGCGGGGAGCGGCTCGTATCTCGCGGAGTTGTTGCTGAATTATTCGGTGGTGGATACGCTCGTATGCGGGAAGATTATCTTGTTCCTCAGCGATCCGAGCGGGGTGTATACGGCGCATTTCGTCTCGTTTCCTACCGGGGGGCTGGAGTATACAAAATACACCTTGAGAGTGGAGGCGATACCATGACCTTTGTTTTGTTGCATTTTGATTGTGCAAGTTTGTACTAAGGTTCCTTTTATGGTAGAGTTAATTCACTAGGAAGCCAAGTCGATTTTTTGGATACTCAAAGCGCCGATTCAAGCAGAGAAGATTTGCGTTTTTTGCGCGGGTCAGCGTTAAATTTTCCGAACCATTTTATATTCAACAAGGGACGCCCCGCATGGCTACTGAGAAAATACCGGATATCATTATCGGACGATTGCCCATTTATTTGAGGGCGTTACAACGGCTGTCTGACCAGGGGATTCAAACCACCTCGTCGCAGGATTTGGGGGAGATCGTGGGTATTTCTGCCGCGCAGATCCGCAAGGATATTTCACAATTCGGCGAGTTCGGCAAGCAAGGGACGGGGTATTCGATCCCTTACCTGATGGAGAAATTGCGAAGCATCCTCAAAATGGATCGTGTTTGGGATGTGATCATTGTCGGCATGGGCGATATCGGTCACGCGCTCGCCCACTACAACGGGTTCGCCAATCGCGGCTTTCATGTGAGCATGGTGTTCGATAACGACCCGAAAAAGATCGGGCAAACTGTGGGAGATTTCCGCGTTCTCGATACAGCCAGCATGATCGAAAAGATCAAACAGCATAAGATCAAGGTGGCGGTGTTGACCGTCCCTGCCACGGCGGCGCAAGAAGCGACAGACCTGCTGGTGAAGGCGGGGGTCAAAGCCATTCTCAATTATGCTCCGATCAGCATCAATGTGCCTGAGGATGTGAAGGTGCAGTATGTGGACCCGGTCACGCATTTGCAGAGGATGACGTATTATTTGTAGGGGCAAAGAATCGGAGACTGGAGACTTGCCGCTTCGAACAGCATTCCGCGAAGCGTGGCTTCAAGACTTTTTCTTTCCCAGCCCGCCTAAAATCCGCTGGCGCAGGCTGTTGGACGGCTAACCAAGAATACAGGGTTTACGCATAATTGGCGTTCTCTAACGCCAACGGGCGCGTTAGAGAACGCGCCCTACACAAAGTTTTGCGTAAGTCCTAAATACAAAGTTATGAATACAAACAGATCAACAAAAAAATCTCCAGCCGCTTTTTTTATCTTGGTGTATGTCTTTACGCTTCCATTTTGGATACTTAGCACGGTGATTAAAGCCGAGGGACTTCCCGATAATCTTCCAATCACCGATGTTGGAGCGACCTTCGTCCCTCTCATCGTCGCTTTAATCCTCGTTTACCGAGAAGAGAAGTTTGATGGAATCAAACGGTTATTGAGCAAGACCTTTGATTACAAGAACATTAAGCGAAAAGTATGGTGCCTCCCTGTCATTTTTCTAATGCCTTTTCTAGATACCATAACTTATCTTGTCATGCGCGTAACTGGTCTGCCTGTCCCCTCTTCATGGCACATTCCCTCCGCCGCGCCGCTCGTCTTTCTTGCGTTCTTTTTTGCCGCGGCAGGCGAAGAATTAGGTTATATGGGATACGCCATTGACCCGATGCAAGAGCGCTGGGGAGCGTTGAAAGCCGGTTTGATGATGGGCGCGATCCACGCAATCTGGCATTACCCGTCCATGATCGAACTCGGTCAAACTCTACCGTTGATGGCATGGGGCACTCTTTTTACAATTGGGATACGAATCCTTATCGTCTGGCTATATAACAACGCTGGCAAAAGCGTCTTTGTGGCGATTCTCTTACATGCCATTGGCAATACTGCGAGAAGTATTTTCCCAGGCGGACGCCCAGCCTTTGAGTTGGGCAATGCCGCAGTTGGCTATTCACTGGTTGTAATCGCCGCCATCGTAGTTGTTTTCTTGTGGGGACCGCAAACTTTATCGCAATATAGATTCTCAAGCGGCAAAAAGGTCTAATTCATGAATCGTCCGGCAAGAAAAGCGCCCATTCTCCTTTTTACTTTCCTCATCGTTGTCTCCCTCGCATGTTCCAGCATTACGATAGCTATAGACGGCAATTCTTCCACACCTCAACCTGTTTTACAGACTCGGCAAATTGGCTTCGATTTTTCGGGGCAAATCCCATCGTCGCCAAAAGGCGATTCGTCCGCCAGGCGACACTTGTTCCTGCACGAATATTCCATGCCGTCGGATGGGTTTATTAACGGGATCATTTACCTCAACGACAGCGATAAAGCCGTTGAACAATTCGACTTGCTGATCTTGCGTCCCAACAATAACGGCTGGAAAGTCATCTATCGTATTCAGATGTCCGACGACTCGCCTCCCGCCCAAACAGGGACCGTGGTAGTAAAACTGCCAGCTCCTTTGACCGTCCAAAAAAATGACATTTTTGCTCACTGGCAAGATTCTCCGAATGGCGCAATCCCCTTAAACATCGACGACGCGTCCGTGGACGGGTTTAGCGTGGGGCAATATGGTTTCCAATCTTCTCAAGTTGACGTGGGGCAACAAATCGACATCAACGGATTTATCGGAGAACGCGATTACTTCATCAATCTGGTATTTTCAACCAACCAGTGACATAAAGGATAAAAAGCGCAAGCCACTCGCATCGAAACCAATCTTACCCATGTGAATTTATTTTTCAGGCTAACCATGAAAAAAACGCCGATGTTACGTTACTCAGCGCAAATCAGCGTTTTTCCGCGTTTCCAATAAAATTTTCGAGGGAATCTTGATTACTTTTCAGACCTGCGGCAGACTGCGCCGCAAAATATTGTACATCGGGATCGCCTTCACCGTGCCTTCCACAACGCACGTCATCGGATTATCCACCAAATAGGCGGGGATGCCCAACGATTTCGTCAATAGCTTGTCGATGCCTCGCAAGAGCGCGCCGCCGCCGCACAACGCCACACCGCGATCGATGATGTCCGATACGAGTTCAGGCGGAGTTTTTTCCAGCACGCGACGACCCGTTTCCACAACAGCCTTCAGCGGATCCTGCAACGCCTCCACGATCTCACCGGTCGTCAACGTGACCGGGCGCGGCAAACCTGTCACTTGATCTTGCCCCTGCACTTCCATGCTATTCTCGGTATCTTGCGGAACCGCCGCGCCGATCCGCGTCTTGAGTTGTTCGGCGGTCACCTGCCCGATCACCACGCCATATTTCCTGCGCACATAATTCACAATGGCATCATCGAAATCCATGCCGCCGGAGCGCAAAGTCTCAGCAGAGACAATGCCATACATCGCCAATACTGCCGCCTCGGTGCACCCGCCGCCGAGGCAGATCACCATATTGCCCGAAGGCGAACCAATCGGAAGGTCCACCCCGATCGCCGCCGCAAGCGGCTGTTGAATGAGGAACGCCTCGCGGCTTCCCGCCTCCAGCACTGCTTCGTAGACTGCGCGCCGCTCCACGCTGGTGACTCCATTCGGGACGGAGATCATGACGCGGGGACGAAAGATGCGCATACTTCCGCTGGCGCGTGAAAGCAGGTAGGAGAGAAGCGTCTCGGTAATTTCGTAATCCGCGATCACGCCGTTCTTCAAAGGGCGCGCCACTTCGATGCTCTCCGGCACGCGGCCGTACATATCGCGCGCCTCCTGCCCCACCGCCACCATCTTCTGCTCGATCGCCTCGATCGCAACGATGGTCGGCTCCTGAGCCAGCACCTGGGTCGAATCCGCCAGGCGGGTGAACATCGTTCCCAGATCGATGCCCAGGTCTTTTGAAAACATTGCCATTCTTGTTTTTTCTCTTTCCCGTTTCGTTGGAAGTGAACCGATGATACCTGAAAGACAATTCATTGTCTAGCAGAATGTTTTAAACTTCATCACCCTTGTCATTTGATGACATTGCGCTATCATTGGCTCGAAAATTTTGAATCAAACAAAAGGAGATTCAAATCCTCATGAAGCGCTATTGGAAGGTCGCCGTTCTTGCCAACATCAAGGATGATTCACAGCCCAAACCGGAGGGCGTCCCGCCGGATGCCTTCTCAGACTTCGATCACATCGAAACCATCGACTCGCTTCGCGCCGCCATTGAAACTGACGGCCACAAAACGGTCTTCATCCAAGCCGACAGGGAGTTGCCCTTTGCGTTGCGCGATCACCAACCGGATATCTGCTTCAACATCGCCGAGGGACTCGGCGGCGACGCGCGCGAGGCGCAAGTGCCAGCCCTGCTTGAAATGATGGGCATCCCCTACACTGGCTCGCGCGTGCTCACCAACGGCATCTCATTGGACAAAACGCTGACCAAACGCATCTGGCGCGACCGACGATTGCCCGTCGCGCCGTTTCAAGAGTTTATCGTCGGCGACGAACCGCTTCGACCCGAACTAAAATATCCGCTCTTCGTCAAACCCGCGCGCGAAGGCACCGGCATGGGCGTGGATACAAAAGCCATCGTCACCAAAGAGAAGGAATTACGCGAGCGGGCGCAATATATTATCAACACCTACCAACAACCCGCGCTGGTGGAGGTCTTTTTGCCTGGGCGCGAATTCACCGTCGGAATCCTGGGGCGCGCCGACGCGAAACTCTACTCGCGCAACCCCGAATGGTACGAAAAAGACGGCTTCCACCGCTTCCCCATCCTCGAATTGGATATGACCCGTTCCGTCACGCCGAAAGTGTATAGCAACGCATCCAAATCGAAAGAAGTGGGCGAAGAAGGCGCGCCCGGTTATTTTTGCCCGGCGGTGGTGGAACCCGAACTGGAAAAGAAACTCCGCTATTTCGCCCTGCGCGCGCATCAACTGCTCGGCGCATTGGATATCTCGCGCACCGATATCCGCCTCGATGAGGAAGGCAACCCGCGCCTGCTCGAGATCAACACCCTGCCCGGACTCACACCCGATTACAGCGACCTGTGCCTGCAAGCCAAAGCGGAGGGCATTCGCTACGAAGATCTCATCCTCGATATCCTGTACCTCGGCGCGTCGCGTTGGGGCATGGTGGCGCCGCGCGAACTTCCAACTCCTGCTAAAAACTGAAGACACAAAACTCCACATAAAGAGCGGGCGTTGTAATACGCCCGCTCTTTTATTTCCATAAAAAATGAAAATTTTCTTATCCACATATGCGTAATAATAGGTATCATCCCGCAATCTGGTAGACAAGTAAATCACCGAGGAGAAATAATGGACTTCATCAATCGATTCATCGCCGCCATTACCCAGATCCACCCCACTCACCCGATGGTCGTGCACTTCCCCATCGCGCTCACCGGCGCCGCCTTCCTCTTCATCCTGCTCGCCTGGTGGAGAAAAAATCCATTACTGGAACAAACCGCCTTTGCGAACATCGCCCTAGCCGCGGTCAGCACCATCGCGGCGGGAGTCACCGGCATCATGGATAACATCAAAAACTACGAAGGCGACGCGCCCAACGCAAGCATCAAAGTAATCCTTGCCATGCTCTTGTTCCTGCTCACCACCGGCATCAGCATTATTCGTTATCGCAACCCGCAAATTTTCAGCGCAGGCAATCGCGCCCTCTACACGGCGGGGTACGGCTTAAGTTTCCTCATCGCTTTCACGCTGGCATTTCTGGGCGGCGTCATCTTATATGGTTTCTAGGAGAACAATGAAAAAAGTTTTGCTCACAATCGTTTTGATGGGAATCCTCGCCGCCTGTGGAGGTCAGCCCACAGACGCGCCCGCTTCACCGCCGACGAGTCAGCCTGCCCCGGCAACTGAGGCGCTTCCCCCCACCGACACATCCGCGCCCCCAACCGATACCGCCATCCCGACCGTGATAATCCCCACCACCCCGCCGACCGAGGCGTCAAACCAGACCGCCACAGTGAGTTTCGCCAATGATATCTTTCCTATTCTCGACAGCCGCTGCAAAAACTGTCACGGCGGGCGCGAAACCAAAGAGGGATTAAATCTCACAACCTATGCGGCGCTGATGGCTGGCTCCGAAAATGGACTCATCCTCACCCCCGGTGACGCGGATAACAGCCTGCTGGCTGAACAGGTCATTACACAGGAAATGCCCAAACGCGGTCCGAAGTTAACGCCTCCGCAAGTGCAACTCATCGTTGATTGGATCAATCAAGGGGCGTTGGACAACTAGTTTGCGCATGGTATAATCTGCCCGCTTCAACCTATTCCGAGTAACCATGATTGCCTGACATCGTAGTGGCGACTTCAGTCGCTTTTTCGCCGCAAAAAAACGACTGAAGTCGTTACTACGGTAAACCAAT
>JAJTXU010000095.1 GCA_021462845.1 Anaerolineales bacterium | reverse complement strand
GCGTTCTCAGAAACCGTCATGTCTCAAGAGCGGTTGAGAGGGTCGTTCGAGGCGCTGGTCAGAGCAAAGTCAGTGAGCGAAGTGGTGAAAAACCCCAAAATCACGAAAGCCGTTAAATGCAAAGCAGGCGTGACGCGCGATGTCACGCCTTTTTGGTAGGTTGCCCCCCTCGCTTAGGCAGGGATGAGTTGAAAGCCCATCTTCTGCGCTTTCTTCTTCATATATTTGGTTTGTTGGTCAAGGAATTAATATGGAAATCAATGAAGAAAAGATCGATGAAATTGTATTGGCGCTTCTCTATCTGAACTTTCACGGCGATCATGGCGCGATAAGGGCATGGAAGAGTTTTGACTGGGATGCAATGGATCGCTTGCACAACAAAGGATTTATCGGTGATCCGAAGATCAAAGCAAAATCAGTGCTTGTATCCGAAGAAGGTCAAAGAGCCGCCAAAGGTCTGTTCGAGAAACATTTCGGCGCTTGATGTTTGATCGAAAATTGTCCATCCAATCAGTTTCGCGTAGCGCAAAAAATCTTCCCAAACAAAATCATTTGCACAGATGTTCGAGGCACCAAACGGAATTCATTCCTCCGCCGCTTCGACAAACTTCCTGAACAAATTCCGCGTGGACGCTTGATCTGTCAACCATTCGGGATGCCATTGCACGGCGAGACCAAAGGGATGGTCGGGGAGTTCGACCGCTTCAACGAGTCCATCGGGCGCGTGACCTGCCACGCGGAGGGAAGACGCGATGTCTTTGAGTCCCTGGTGGTGATGGCTGTTGACTCGCACGATTGGCTCGCCAAGCACATCGGCGAAGCGCGTCCCCTCTTCGATCTTTACTTGATGGACCAACTCATGCCGCATGTTTCCCGGATACGAGTGATCCAGCGCGTTGGGGAATTGATCGGGGAGATGCGTGTACAACGTTCCGCCGAGGGCGACGTTCACCAACTGGCAACCGCGGCAGATGCCGAGGAACGGCTTACCATCGTCCACGGCGGCTTGGGCTAGTTTCAACTCGACGGAGTCGCGATCAGGCTCCACGTCGGCGATGCGAACGTGCGCGTCACCGGCGAAATGGTCGAGGGCGATGTCGCCTCCGCCAGAGAAGAGAATCCCGTCGAGGCGGGCGTAGAGCGCATCCCATCCATCATTCGCAACGAGCGAGGGGATCAACACGGGCACGCCTCCCGCTTGTTGGATGGCGGAAACGTACGCTTCTTGTAAAACGACGCGCGGCTGTCCGTATTCGTTATTTGAGATATGGGTGGTAATACCGATGAGTGGTTTCATATCCCCATTATAAAACCTTCCGAAGGTTCTAAACCTTCGGAAGGTTAATGGAGCGATTAGTTATCGAACTTCTGCTTGAGGCGGGCAGACTTGCCGGTGCGCTCGCGCATGAAGTACAACTGAGCGCGGCGAACTTTATTGTGGCGTTCGACCACTATCTTATCCACACGGGGCGAGCGGAGCAGGAACGTGCGCTCAACGCCAACGCCGTTCGATGCCACACGGCGCACAGTGATGGATTCTTCCGTGCCGCCCTTGCGGAAGCGGATGACTGTCCCTTTGAATTCCTGAATGCGTTCGCGTTCGCCTTCCTTGATCTTCACATGGACGTTGACCGTATCGCCGGGTTGCATGGCGGGCACTTTTTCATTTTTTTTGGCTTCAAGAGCCTTGAGTATCTGCGACATTCTCTTTATTCCTTACAATGGTTTTTTGAGCGACGGCGGATTATAGCATGGCTTTTCGGGTTGGACAAGCCAGTTTTAAAATCTTTTGAACCGCTAAGGGCGCAAAGACCGCTAAGAAGTTCTTTAAAACCTTTGCGCTCTTAGCGGTCTTCGCGGTTAATTTTTTCGGAACTACGAATACTTCCGTATTGCCAGCACCGCGTTGTGACCGCCGAAGCCGAAGGCATTACTGATGGCAAGCGTGATTTTCTTCTCCCGCGCTTTGTTGGGGATGTAATCCAAATCGCAATCGGGATCAGGCGTTTCGTAATGGATCGTCGGAGGGAGTATCCCCTCGCGTATGGCTTTCACGCAGAAGATCGCCTCCACTGCCCCTGTCGAGCCGAGCATGTGCCCGGTCATCGACTTAGTTGAGGAAATGGGTATCTTGTACGCCAGTTCTCCAAATGCCGATTTCACCACCCGCGTTTCAGATTTGTCGTTGAGGGGAGTGCCTGTGCCATGCGCGTTGATGTAACCCACCTCATCCACATTTGCTCCCGCCGAATGGAGAGCCATACGCACGGCGGCGGCTCCGCCCACCCCTTGTTCATGAGGCGCGGTGATGTGATAGGCATCCGCCGTAGCGCCATATCCCGCCAACTCCGCATAGATCTGCGCGCCTCGCGCCTTCGCATGCGTTTCAGTCTCCAGGAGGAGCGCCGCCGCGCCTTCACCCATCACCAACCCATCGCGGTTTTTATCGAATGGCTGGGGCGTCATCGAATAATCTCCGCCTCGGCGCGACATAGCCCCCACCCGGTCAAACGCGCCAACGCCGACAGAGCAAATCGTCGCCTCCGAAGCGCCTGCTAGCACGGCATCGACCATACCCGCACGCAGCATTAGGAATGCCATCCCGATCCCATCGGAACCTGAAGCGCAGGCAGACGCCACCGACATCGAGGGTCCCTTGATGCGATAATCAATCGCGGCATGACCCGCCGCGCCATTCGCCATCAACATCGGTATCAAAAATGGGCTGATCCGGCGAGGTCCATCTTTTATGTTGGTGACAACCGCATCCTCAAGCGAAAGGATGCCCCCGATCGCCGAAGACAGAACAACCCCGATACGGCCCGCATTCGCATCGTTGATCGTCAAGCCAGAATCCTGCAACGCCTCTTTCACTGCGGCGGCGGCAAGCTGTTCGAATCGATCCCGCCTGCGCGCCTCTTTGGCGTCCATGTAATTCTCGGCTTTGAAATTCTTGACCTCTGCGGCAAAATGTACATTATGCGCAGTCGAATCGAACAGCGTAATCGGAGCCACCCCCGAAACGCCATGGATCAAATTCTGCCAAGTTTCGTCCACATTCAACCCCAACGGATTAACCGTCCCCATCCCCGTGATAACAATTTTTTCCATTCAATCCTCTACATATTAAGTGATACACACAAGAACACTGGATGAGCGAACTCGTCACGCTTCATTTACGGTCCCTCGACACGGCTCAAAACCAGGTGACGCTTGCCTCTGCCTCGTAAATCTCTTTCTCCCTTCTACCTTTACCCCTCCGCCAACGGACAAATATCCGTCCAGCCATAAGCCTTTTCATGCAATAACTCGCCCGCAAAATCAATCGTCCGCTCACGAAGATAGACACCGCCCAGCGACTCATAAAACCGCTGATACGGATTCTCCATCAACACCCAGACCAGCATGGACGATATCTCTTGCTCCAGCAATCCCTGCGTGACGCGCTTCACCAATTCCCTGCCAATACCTTGTCCTTGAAACTTCTTCAATACATAAATGGCAAACAACTCCCCGAGAAAATCACTGTCGCCACTCTGTTCTTTTCCGTAATTCGCAAACCCGACGATATCACCATCTTTACCCGCAACGACCACTCGATGATACGCATCACTCGAATTGTTCAGAATTTGCTTCCATCTATTTGCTCGTTGCTCAACAGACAACCCATCAAGAAACTCATCCGACATCAACCCGCGATATGTCTCTAGCCACGCGCTCACATGGACATGAGCGATTCCACTTGCATCCTCAACCGTCGCATCACGAATCAAAATGCTCTTCATTCCCCCGCCTTCGGCATGTACTCCCCTTCCACCCAAAACTCGCCGCTGGGGCTCACTTCCTTTTTCCAAATCGGGACGATCTCTTTGAGTCTGTCAATCCCATACCGCGCGGCTTCGAAGACGCCTGTATCGCGGTGAGCGGCTGTGCAAGCGATCAACACCGTTGGAGTTTTCGGATAAAGTTTGCCGATGCGTTGAACGATGGCGATGCCCTCGATTGCATCCCACCTCGCGCGGATTTCGTCCGCAACCTGTTTCATTTTCTCTTCCGCCATTGGGATATACGCTTCGTATTCAAGATATTCCGTTTGGTGCTCATCGCCGCGCTTGGTCTCACCGCGTACCATGCCGGTAAATATCGCCGCCGCGCCTGTGGATGTGAGCGTAATCCGCTCAACGAGATCGTTCAAATCAATTTCGTCTTCGGTGATGGAGAAGATCGTTGGAAGGCTGGAAGGTTGCATATTGAAGGTTATCCTCCCGATACGGGAGGAAACATACCGATCTCCGCGTTCAACGGAATCACCGCCTCATCGAATGCGTATTCTCGATTGACGGTGACCAGCACGCTTTTCATGGACTCTTTCACTTTCGGATATTCCTCCGAAAGACGGTCCTTCAATCCATGGATCGTTAGGTCGGCTGGCAATTCCAAGTCGAGAGATTTTGTTCCCATCCGATCGCGGATGGTGGCGAAGAAAAGTAATTTCACGTGGTTCATTGTCTTTGTCTCAGTTTATTCAGTAATGTTGCTAAGAGCGACATAAATGTCGCGTTACGGATCTATATCCAAATATCGTTCGGCGCGGTCTTATCACTGACAGCGTCGCCCGTGTTAACCGTACCCGCAGGTTCGACCAACAAAATATGGCACTCCTCATTGGCGACTGGTTTATGCTCTACGCCTTTGGGAACGACATACATCTCGCCTTCGTTCAATGCGACATGCCCCGCGCGGAAATGAATGTCGAGCGTGCCTTTCAACACCAGAAACGTTTCATCCGTTTCGGGGTGATCGTGCCAGTCAAATTCTCCCAGCACCTTCACCACCTTGAATTGGTAATCGTTCATCTGTGCGACGATCTTGGGAGACCAATGCTCGGAGAATTTCGATAATTTATTTTGGAGGTTGATCGGGTCTAATTTCATCTTCTACCTGTTCACTGTTTACTGTTCACTTGCCTACTCACCCATTCACCACATCCCCAGATTGCCCGCCATGTTTTTCCACCAAGCGGATGTTCTGAATCCGCATTGTCTTCTCTGCGGCTTTCGCCATATCGTACACTGTCAACGCGGCAACAGAGACGGCGGTCAACGCTTCCATTTCCACGCCTGTTTTGCCGATCGTTTTCACGATGGCGGTGACGATCACACCTGGGAGCGAATCGTCGAGGGTCAGCACGACGTCCACTTTCGAGAGTGGGAGAGGATGACAAAGCGGGATCAGGTCGGAGGTCCGTTTTGAAGCGGTGATGCCAGCGATCTGCGCGACGGTGAGCACATCCCCTTTCTTCATCTGCCCCGCGCGGATCAAATCCAGCGTCTCTTTCTTCATGTGGATTTCGCCGCGCGCGATGGCGATCCGTTCGGTATCAGGCTTGTGACTCACATCCACCATCTTCGCGTTGCCGTGTTCGTCGAGATGGGATAATTTTTTTGGCATACAAGAATTATATCTGAGACCTGACAGGTTTTCAAAACCTGTCAGGTCTACTATAATCTCGCCTCATGGAAAACCTGCTCGGAAGACAATTGAATTACACCGTCCAAACGCCTGTGTATGAGGGCCCGCTCGACCTGTTGCTCGACCTAATCGAGCGCGCCGAGTTGGACATCACAGCCGTTTCGCTCGCGCTGGTGACGGATCAATATCTCGCGTACATCAACAGCACGGAAGAGTTGAACGCGGATGAAATTTCTGCGTTCTTGGTGATCGCGGCGAAGTTGTTGCAAATAAAATCGGAAGCGTTACTGCCGCGACCCCCCGCGCGAGAAGCAGGCGAGGAAGATGCGGGGCAGTCGCTCGTTGATCAGTTGAAGTTATACAAACGATTCAAAGAGATCGGCGGTTGGTTGCACGGACGGCAAGACGTGAACTTGCGGACCTATCTGCGAATCGCGCCGCCGCCAAAGGTTGAGCCGAAACTCGACTTGTCGAATCTCACGCTTGAAAAATTGGTGATGGCGGCAGAGTCGGCATTTGCAAAAGGCAGGGCGAAAGAACCGCTGGGCACGGTCATCGCGCCGCCGCGTGTGACCATCCGCGAAAAGATAGACATGATCGCGAAGATCATGAAAGACGTGCAACGCTCCACGTTTAGCGCGCTAGTCACCGACGGCGCGTCGCGACTGGAGATCGTCGTCACGTTTTTGGCGATGCTCGAACTCATCAAACGCTATCGCATTGACGCGCATCAGGAAGGCTTGTTCAGCGACATCGAGATCAATCGCGCGGATGATTGGAAAGATGATGAAGAGTTGGAATTGGAGTTTGAGTGAAAAGAAAGAGAGAATTGGAGAATTAGAGGATTAGAGACTAGAGATTAGAGACTGGAGATTGGTTAGCGATGGCGATCGGGCGATGTGGTCTGGTCGTTTTTGTTTAAGTAATGATGTGCGATCCACAAACTGATCAGCGCCCCCGCATTATCGAAAATCATCACATCCCACACGGACGGGGATCTTCCGCGCACGAACGATTGATGATATTCATCCGTTGCGGCATAGAGAATCGCGATCAGCCATGCAAGCCAGCGACGGTCTTGCCGAAACCCTAACGCATACCAAACCCAAAACACCAGCACGGCATATTCAAAGACATGACCCGACTTTTTGATAATTCGATCTATCAAGCCAAAATTTGGAAGTTCGCTTGAAGGCTGGGAGGAAAACCAAAAGATGACCGCCATCGTCAGTAAGGCAGGAATCCATTTGCACACTTGAATTCTTTTCATCCGATTACTTTCACACACCGCCCACAAAATTTCACTACAGAAACACCGAGTCACGGAGATTTTAAAATCTCAGTGTCTCCGTGACTCAGTGGGATGGATTTAATTCAAAGTGAATAATCGTTTGCCTCTCGGCGGGCTGAAGCCCTGCCTCAGTTCGTGGAAGTCGGCTGGAAGCCGACTCAGATCGCTAGTCCGAAGGACTTTCATGGTCTGAGCAGGCGACTTTAGTCCCGCGATTCTTAGCTCACACATCCGTCAAACTGATCGCCACCGTGCAACTTCCATCGCCGAGGTCAACGCTTTGAATCACAATCGCCTTGCCGCTTGGGTCGCCGTCGAAGACAATGCTGAACACGCCGTCTGAAACCGTGGTGAGCAGTGCGCGCTCGGTGTATCCGCGCGAAACATATTCATCGCGATAGAACTTCAACACATCTGCTTGCGGCGTTTTTGTGTAATACAACACATTGCCGTCGCCCACGTCGACTACGTTGTATGCGTCAGGCGTGATCGGGAATCCCGAAGCCGATGTATCCGCGTTCCCGCCTGAATTATTTTGCGGCGCGGCAGTCGCGGGCGAATCGCCTCCGCTGGGATCAACAGGTGTGTCGCCTCCGCCGCCTCCCCCACTCAGCGCATTGCACGCGAGCGAAGCCAGCATCAAAACCGCCAGCGCGAGAAAAATTTGTTTGCGTTTCATGGTCATCTCCTTTTCGCCAATTTTATCATTCGCAACGAGTACAATTCACGCGATGATTCAAACGAACGAAATCGTTTTACGCGAAAGCGACTCGTGGCTCCACTTTACGAATCCACAGCGCATAATTTCTGCCGAACAATTACAGGATGTCCTACCCGCCCTGCGCGAGATCGAAGACGCGGTCAACAATGGATTCCACGCGGCGGGATTCCTCAGTTACGAATCCGCGCCTGCATTTGACTCCGCTCACCTGACAACCGAGACTTTCCGTCCTGAGCGGAGCGGAGCGCAGCCGAAGGATGTGCTTGCCAGCCGCGCTTCGACTTCACTCCTCCAAGATCATTCGTCGCTCCGCTCAGCGTGGAATCTTCCTTATCTGTGCTTTGGACTCTACCCTCAGCCGCGCCTCATTTCGCTACCTCAACCTGCCTCGCCCAAGCCAGCCTTGATCTGGTCCCCGACCGTCTCTCGCGCAACGTACAACTCTGCCATCCAGCAAATCAAGCATCACATCGCGGACGGACGCACGTATCAAGTCAATTACACGATGCGGTTGCAAACAGACTTCAACGCCGACGCGTGGAATTTCTTCCTCCATCTCGCGCAGGGACAAAACAACCATGCCGCCTACATTGACATGGGTCGTTTCGTCGTCGCGTCCGCTTCGCCTGAATTATTTTTTCAACTCGACGGCGAGACCGTCACATGCCGCCCGATGAAAGGGACAACTCGTCGAGGGCGAACAACGCTCGAAGATGCCGAGCAGGCTCAATGGTTGAAAGACTCGGAAAAGAATCGCGCGGAGAACGTCATGATCGTGGACATGATCCGCAACGACCTGGGTCGCATTGCAAAGACGGGAAGCGTGAATGTCCCAGAATTGTTCGAAACCGAGAAATATCCCACGCTCTGGCAAATGACATCCACCGTGCAAGCAACAACAGACGCGCCGCTTACGAAAATTTTCAGCGCGTTGTTTCCATGCGCGTCTATCACAGGCGCGCCGAAGGTCAGCACGATGCGAATCATTTCGGAACTCGAAACGACGCCGCGAAAAATTTATACGGGGAGCATCGGTTACATCGCGCCAAACTGCAAAGCCAAATTCAATGTCGCCATACGAACCGCATTGATCGACCGCGAGACCAAAACTGCGGAGTATGGCGTGGGAGGCGGCATCGTCTGGGACTCAGAAAGCGGCGACGAATACGAAGAGGCCTTGCTCAAAGCCCGCGTTCTAACCGAATCGCCTCCGCAGTTTTCACTGCTCGAAACCATGTTGTGGACTCCCGAAGAAGGATTCTTCCTGCGTAAAAAACACATCGCGCGATTGTTGGATTCAGCAGAGTATTTTGGTTTTTCATCTTCACGTAGAGGCGGGGTCCCCCCGCCCCTTTCAACGGAAATCCTCGAAACACACCTAAATAAAGTTTCATCCAAATTCACATCCCCACAACGTGTTCGATTGCTGATTGATAAATTCGGAGAAATACAAATCGAACACACGCCATTTGAATCCATTGACAAGTCTCTCCGCGTTCATCTTGCAAACAAGCCGATCAACTCCAACGATGTATTTCTATTTCACAAAACGACGCATCGCGCCATCTACGAAAACGCAAAAAAGAATTTCCCCAACTTCGACGATATTCTGCTCTTCAACGAACGCGGCGAATTGACCGAGTTCACCATCGGCAATCTTGTCGTTAAAATGGAAGGCAAATTCTACACGCCACCCATCTCCTGCGGCTTGCTCGCAGGGACGTTCCGCGAATACTTAATTGAAACGGGTCAAGTGGTAGAGAGAATTATTCGAGTAGATGAAATTGAGAAATGCGAGAAGATATTTTTTGTCAATTCGGTGAGGAAGTGGCAGAGGGTTGAAATAATAAAGTGACTGTCACCTGCAAGGTGACAGTCACTTGTGACCGCATGAATTCACCCTCACCCTGGCCCTCTCCCCAAGGGAGAGGGGACTCAGCCGCGCCGCAAGAACTCCCTGATCGAAATCGAAGCCGCCGCGCCTTCGCCTACTGCCGAAGCGACCTGCTTCGTGCTTCCATGCCGCGCATCGCCAGCGACGAAAATTCCCGACACATTCGTCTCGAACGGAAGCGGTTTATGCGCGGAGGCGTGATCGTCGTGCGTGAGATCGTGCCCTGTCAGCACAAATCCCCATTTATCCAACTCAACATAATCCTTCAAGAATCCCGTGTTCGGGGTTTGACCGATGAAGATGAACGCCGCGGCAGGATGGACTTCTTCCGTTTTGTCGCTGTCTTTGAAATGATATTTGATCGTCTTGAGCTTCGGGTCTTTTCCTTCAAAGGCATCCACAATCACGTTGTACTTCACATCCACGCCCGAGTTCGGCTCGTTGACCTTGTCCACAGCGATCTGACTCGCCGTGAGTCTGTCGCCGCGCACGAGCAGAGTAACTTTCTCGGTGAAGTTCGTGAGGTGCAGACCTTCCTCCACCGCCGAGTTGCCGCCACCCACTACAACAATTTCCTTCGAGCCTTTGTAAAACGGACCGTCACACGTCGCGCAGAAATGAATCCCCGCACCGATGTAATCGTCCTCGCCAGGGACTTCGAGCCTACGATACGATGCGCCTGTAGCGATCAACACCGCCAGCGAGTGATAGTGCTTGCCGTCTGACATGTAGACTTCGTGATAACCCTCTTCCCGTTCCATGCGCTCAACATCCACCGCCTGCAATATCTCCACGCCGAAACGCCGCGCTTGTTGCGCCACACGGTCAGAGAATTCCTGTCCGCTAATGCCTTCGGGGAAGCCGGGGAAGTTATCGAGTCCCACCGTGATGCCAGCCTGCCCGCCGAGTCCCGAACGTTCGACGAGAAGCACGTCCGCGCCTTCGCGGGAGGCGTAGATCGCGGCGGTGAGTCCCGCGGGTCCGCCGCCGATGATGATCAGATCGTAATACGTTTTCGAGGCTTCGGTGTTGAGTCCCAGCTTCTTCGCCAACTCCGCATTAGACGGCTCGACGAGGAACGTGTCATCTTCAAAAACGATGGTAGGAATAATGCGCTTGCCGCTATTCCGTTTCAACACGTATTCTTCCGCCGTTTTGTCTTGCTCGATGTCAACCCACTTGTAGGGAACAAAATTCTCGCCCAGAAATTTTTTCGCGCGGCGGCAATCGGGACACCAATACGCGCCGTAGACAGTCACTTTTGAATCCATGTTTCCTCGCTTTATTTGCGCAATTTCATACGATTTGATAACAGGGAAACCCGTCATCTTTCCCCGACGCCACACCCAGAATATTACATAATCATGAACAACCCCAGGTCATTTTCCGCCTGACCATGAGACAGATTGATCTAGACAGCCTTGGCAAACACCTAACAGAAATGAATATCTCAGGTATTGAAGAATCATTTTGTACACCGTACAATGGTCATGGTACACCCGTAAAAGCTAATTTTGGGCGTGGAGACCCTGAGCCTTGCATTGGTCGCTTCTTGTTCTGCCATTATCTCTTATTCTAGCGAAGCAAGGACTGGCAAGTTAGACATCGATTCTCTCCATCAGCCTAAAAATCATACCGTGGAGAAACGTAATGACCAAATTCAATATCAGTTCGATCCTGCGCCGATGCGTAATCGCCTTGCTGCTGGCGACAACCTTTCTTCGACCCCAGGAGGTTTTCGCGGCATCGTTGCCCGCGGAGATCAATAAACAATTTACGCCGCTTCAAATAGACGCGGGCGGCGTCTCTGTAATGCGGGTAACTATTTTTAACCCGAACATCTTTCCGTTGACAAACGCCAGTTGGACAGATAACCTCATCGGCGTACAGCCGGGCTTATTCATCGCCAACCCGGCGAATGTAGTTAATACCTGCGGCGCGGTTGGCGATGTAACTGCCGTGCCAGGCACAACAACTCTCTCCCTTGCCAACGCAACCGTTCCTGCTCAAGTGGGCGCCACACCGGGTCAGTGCTATGTGGAAGTCAACGTTTCCTCAGTGACGCCCGGCAACCTGATCAACACCATCCCCTCTGGAAATCTAAATTCACAAGGAAACGACGGCGGCACGATCGTAACTATCACGAACACCACGCCTGCCAGCGCCACGATCACGGTCATTGCCGTTTCCCCGCCTTCTCTCAGCAAGGGCTTTGCGCCCAACACCATTTTTGTGGGACAAACCAGCGCGCTGACCATCCGACTCAATAACAACGATGCGGATACAAATCTCACCGGCGCGACCTATACCGATACCCTGCCCGCCGGATTAGTGGTTGCCACGCCCAACGGATTAACTCTCACCAACTGCGGGCCCGGCACAGCATCCGCTCCTTCAGGTGGAACAACGATCGCCCTCAACAATGCTACAGTTACACCTGCTCAAGATTGTCTTGTAACAGTCAACGTCACAGGGACTTCCGGACAATACACGAATACGATTCCCGCAGGACCTGGCGGACCCGGCTCGCTTCAGACGAATCAAGGCGTCACCAACAATACCCCCGCATCGGCAAACTTGAACGTACAGCCGGTAGGGATTACGAAGGCTTTTTCACCAGCGACAATTGACGCCGGCGATACCAGCACTCTCACCATTACCTTGCAAAACCCAACCGGCTCGCCATATACCGGCGTGGCGATCACCGATAATCTGACGACTATGGGGGCAGGCATCACGATCGCTGGCGCCCCGAGCGCGAACACATGCGGCTTTACTGTTAATCATTTAGTCGGCGACACGTTGATCAATGTCTCCGGCGGAACCATTCCCGCCAGCGCAACCCCTCCCACGCCCGTTGGAACCTGCGTTATCTCCATCCCTGTGCAAGCCGCGTTGACGATATCCGGCACCCGTACCAACACGATTCCTCCCAATACGTTAACTGCCAACCAGCCTATCACGAACCTCCTGCCCGCAACCGCCAACTTGACTATCAACGCCGCCTTGGTTGGCACGAAAGCCTATTCGCCCGCGACGATCGTTGTCGGCGGCACAAGCACGGTAACCATCACCCTAACCAACCGCAGCAGCACCCCACTGACAGGCGTTACATTTACCGATGGGTTACCCGCAGGGCTTACAGTCTCCGGCGCGCCTGCAAGCCCGCAATGTAGCGGAGTGGTGACAAATACAGCCAACTCGGTCACTCTTACCGGCGGCACAATTCCTGCCAACGGAAGTTGCACCATTGTATTCACGATCACAAGCAACACGGCCGGCTCATACGATAACGCCATTGCCGCCAACTCGATAGCCAACAACCAGGGGGTAGGCAATGCCGGGTTCAGCACGAATCCCGATCTTGTCGTCGTTAATTCCGCCAATCTCCCGGTAGGGATTCTCAAGGCTTTCCAAACCAGCCCGATTGCGCCCGGACAGACAAGCCGCCTGCGTATTACCATCGCGGCACCTGCCGACGTTTCCATTTCGGGAATCAACCTCACCGACAACCTGCCGCCAGGTTTGGTGGTTGCTAACCCGCCTGCGCCGGCTGAATCGTGCCCGGGCGGAACACTCACTGCCGTCAACGGCACGAGTACCATCACCTTTACGAACACAGCGGCTGATGTACTCAACGCAGGTCTCAGTTGTATTATTGATGTTTGGGTCACTTCCACTGCGCCCGGATCGTACACAAATACAATTCCCGCAAACGCAATCACCACTATTGAAGGACGCTCCAATCTCAACCCCACCTCTGCAACCATTCGCGTCACAAGCCTGAACGTTACCAAGGCGTTCTACCCGACAGTTGTGCAGGCGGGCGGATCGTCCACGATGACGATCACACTCGAAAACACAACCGACTCGGCTCTGACTAACGTATCGTTGACCGATACCTTGCCCGGCACCCCCACCGACGGAATCCGTGTTGCCGCAACGCCTAACGCCAGCACAACTTGCACCGGCGGAACGATCACGGCGAATCCCGGCTCCAATCAGGTTCTTATGGCGGGCGGCACAGTACCCGCGCAAGTGGGAGGCATACCGGGTCTTTGCACTATCACAGTGGATGTGGTCGGTTTGGATAGCACTCCCATCTCGCAAAGCACGCAGACGAACAACATTCCAATCGCCAATGTTTCCGCCACCGTGCAAAGTACCGGAACCGTGATCCAGCCGAGGGCAGCCGCATCGGCGGCTTTGACGATCCAAAACCTGACCATGGGTATCGTCAAGGGTTTCAATCCTGTGTTGGTGTATGGCGGCGCCTACTCCACCATGAGCGTTCAGTTAATAAACCCGAACACCACCGCAACATTGACGGGCATCGCTTTTACCGATGATATGACCCTGCTTGGCGCCGGTATGCAACTCGCCAACCCGGTGACGTTCAACACCGGAACCTGCGGCGGCGCTCTCGCCGGCAACCCAGACGACACATCCTTCTCGTTTAGCGGCGGGGTTTTACCGCCGAGTTCGTCCTGCACGCTGACCCTGCGCGTTGTCATGAATGTAAACGGGAACCTCACGAATCGGATTCCCGCTGGGGCTGTTACCACATTCAACGGCGTTTCCAACCCCGATCCTACCGAAGCATCCCTCACCAACCTGCCGGGCGTAAGTGTCATCAAGAGTTTCAACCCAGCGCAAGTGCTGACAAGCGAACCATCCACCCTGACCATCACCATCCGCAATACAAGCAATGTGCCTGTGGTCAATATGGGATTGGCAGACAACCTGCCCGGCACCCTTCCTGACGGCTTGGAAGTTGCCAACCCTGCCAATGCGTCGAACACTTGCGGCGGAACGCTTACGGCTAACCCCGGCTCGCAAACCATTCAACTGAGCGGCGGCGGTTTAACAGCGCTTGGTTCGCCCGGTGACAGTTGCGTAATCACCGTTGACGTGATCAGCACTCGCCCCGGCACGTACGTAAACACCATCCCCGCTGGAGCATTGACTGCCAACGGCGGCATAACAAACAACGACCCCGCCACCGACACTCTAACGGTTCTCCCCAGATTCAGCCTCGGCAACCGCGTCTGGTTCGACACCGACAACTCCAGCGCGATCAACGGAACGGAAGTGGGCGTCGACGGCGTGACCGTTCAACTGTATGCCGCAGACGCG
>JAJTXU010000094.1 GCA_021462845.1 Anaerolineales bacterium | reverse complement strand
CGGAAATAAAGTTGGGACGCAGACACCTGCACTTGCGTCAGGTGCAAGTGTGAACGCTGACCACGCTGATTCAAAAGAAAAAATCTGCGTTTTTCTGCGCGCTTCGCGGTCAGCGTCCAAACGGATTTTTGGTTTATTACCGATAAAGCCTAATATCCAGACCGCCGCAAATGACGGTTTGAGTCTATGAAAGAGGAGAACAGGAAAGATGAGTACAGGCAAGAAAGGGGTGATCGGAATTTTGACAGGCGGGGGCGATGTGCCGGGGCTGAACCCGGCCATCCGCGCGGTGACCATCCGTGCGTTGCGCGAGGGATATAAGGTCATTGGCATCCGCCGTGGTTGGGCGGGGATGGTGGATATTGTCCGCGATTCGCAGGCGGATAACAGTAACAACTTTCAAGTGCTGACCGAGGATATTGTTAACAAAGCCGGGCGCACTGGCGGCACGTTCCTGCACACGTCGCGGACGAATCCGTCGAGGGTGCGCAAAGACCGGCTCCCACTCCACTTGCGCGATCGGTACGCGGACGATGTCAACGATGTGACGCCAGAAGTCGTAAAGAATATCGATTTTCTAGGGCTGGATTATTTGATCCCCATCGGCGGCGACGACACCTTGAGTTATGCCGTGCGCATGTATAAAGAAGGGATGAAGATCGTTGCCATCCCAAAGACCATGGATAACGATGTGCCCGGCACAGATTATTGCATCGGGTTCAGCACGTGTGTGACCCGCACGATCGAACTTGCGAATCGTCTGCGGACTGTGGCTGGTTCGCACGAACGACTATTGGTGCTCGAGGTTTTCGGGCGTTACGCCGGCTTTACGGCAATGCTCCCGACCATGGCAGGGGCGTCTCACCGTTGTGTGATCCCCGAGCATAAGTTCAACATCGAGCGCCTTGCTGAGATGATGATGTATGACCGCAGTTATAACCCGAGTCATTATTCGGTGGTGCTGGTTTCAGAAGGCGCCACCTTCGACGGCGGGGAGATGGTCTTTTCGGACCGCTCCACAGATGAATATGGGCATATGAAATTGGGCGGCATCGGCGATATGGTCTCTGCGCAATTAAGAGAATTGACCGCTAGTCATAACAAGGGACGCATGGTGGATACCGTGAACCAGAAGCTCGGCTATCTCACGCGCTGTGGCGACCCGGACGCGATCGACTCTATCGTGCCGATGGCGTACGGCAACCTCGCGCTCGATCTCGTCCTGAAGAACGTGCATGGGCGTCTCGTGGTGCTCAAGAACGGGCGCTACGATAATATCCCGGTAGACATCGTTACCAGCACGAAAAAAACCGTCAATGTGGAGCGGTTCTATAACACGGAGCGACTCCGCCCGAAGTTTGAAAGTTTCGAGATGACTCCGTTGTTCATCATGACCAGCGATGCGTTTTGATAACGAAAGAGACCTCCGAAAATTTCGGAGGTCTCTTGTTTGGTGTCCCTGCGTTATGGTAACGAGAGTGTTGCGTAGAATGAGAAGTGGAATGTATCGCTCGTGTAAGATGTCGAATACGTTGAAGGCATGGCGCCGAATGTGTAGCTGTAATGCCTCCCAGCCCCGGACAACCCCAACCTGCCTGCCAGCGTGTTATTTTGCGGAAGGAAAACAAGCCAGTACGTGCCCGGCGGCAGTGTTACCGGGGTCGTCACAACTTGCGTGTTCCAACCCGCCACCGATGTGAAGGCGGCGGTCTGCGCCATCAGTGTGCCAGGCGCATTGCCGGAGTTATTGTAGATTCCCAAGCGGAGTTGCCCGCTAGCGGTGGACACGTAGTAGCTCAGACTCTGAATAGTGGCGCTTTGCGAGAGCGTGACCTGTTGCGCGACCAGCCGGTTTCCTATGCCGGAATAACTCATGCTCAATACATTGGTTTCGCCGATGGTGATCGTGCTCGAAGACGGCGTGGCAGTTCGAGTTGGCGTACGAGATGCGGTCGGGGTGAAGGTATTGGTTGCGACTGTTGTAGGTGTCCGCGTGGCGGTGATGGTGGGAGTGAAGGTGTTCGTCGGGATTGGGGTCGGCGTCCGCGTGTTGGTTGTGGTTGGCGCAACAGAGGTATTCGTCGGAGTCGCTGTGTGTGTGGGCGAATTCGTGGGCAACGGCGTGTTGGTAATCGTTGCGGTCAATGTGCTTGTGTTGGTTGGCACAATGGGAGTATTCGTTGGCGTTAGCGTGCGAGTGGGCGAATTGGTTGGCAGTGGCGTGTTGGAGGGTGTGTTGGATGCTACCGCGCCTGTTGAGAATGTGGCATAGAACGAAAACGTGAAAGCGCTGTTGGTTGGCGAAGTGGAATAGGTTGCGGGCAGGGCGCCGAACGTGTACGAGTAATAGCGACCTGCGCCGGACGGGTTGACGCGCCCCGCCAGCGTGTTGTTTTGTGGCAGGAAGGCAAGCCAATAGGTTCCGGTAGCAAGTTGCGTGGGCGCGATTACCGCTTGGGTATTCCATCCCGTGACCGGAGTGAAAGCCGCTGTCTGCGCCATGAGGCTCCCCGGCCCGCTGGCGACGTTGCTGTAAATGCCAAGCCGCATCTGTCCGCCGGCTGTGGAAACGTAGTAACTCAAACTTTGAATAGTGGCGGTTTGAGAAAGTGTAACTTGTTGCGCGACCAACTGATTTCCAAGCCCGGAATAGGCATTGCCCAGAACCGTTGTCTCGCCGATGTTAAATGTTCCGGAGGATGAGGTGGGTGTGAATGTGAAAGTCGCTGTCGGCGTGCGAGATGGGGTCGGAGAGAATAACCCGGTCGCGGTTGGCGTGCGCGTGAGCGTGGCAGTCGGGCTTGGACCCGCCGTAGCGGTCGGTTGATTCGCGCAGGGGGGAGGCGGGTTGCCCGGTATCACGGTCCCGTTGACGATGGATAACAGTTCGGCATCGGTGAGAGGAGGAATGCCCAAGAAGTTTACGGCAATCGCATTCGCCAGCACGCCGTTCGCCATTGTACCCAGGTGACCGTCTGCCACGCGGATGTTGTGATATTCATTCCCCCACGTATACGCGATCATCTGTCCGCCGAAATTGTACGATTGCCCATTATCCAATGAACGGCACGCCAGCCCGCTGTGATAGCCTGTCCATGAAGCGAAGGCTGTGCCTTTTTCGGTGGCAATATCCTGTAAGCCGGCGTTGTATTGGTTTACATACGTCCGGGTTGGCTCGTTCCAATTATCTTGCGAGATATCGACGATCAAAATATTTCCCGGCAGAATGCCGGCGTCGATCATGCGTTGGATGTTGGTCTCATAGGTGGCAAGCAGGGCGGAGACATTTGGCGTGCTACCCACCACGTAGATATCGTTCGATCCGATCATGCTGATCACCCTGCCGATATTCCCGTTGTTGAAATCGTCCAGGATATCGTCGGTTTGGGAGGTCATGTTGAGGCGAACAGTTTCACCGCTCCAGGCGTTGTTATACGGCTGGCAGGGCATCCCGCCGAAGTTGACGCCGCGGACAACATCGAGTATCTCTGTCCATGTATAGGCGGTTGGACCTCCGCGGTCGATGCACTGATAGGGTTGGGTGGCGCTGTCGCCGATCACTCCCACGCCCGTAGGGATGGCAGACGCGGTGGATGGCTTGGAAACCATCACCAGGGTTAAAACCAACAGGAAAATAAATGCCTTTTTAAACATAGCGCTTCCTCTTGATAAATGAGACGAGTGGACTGAACTTGCACTTGCCGCGATGTACTTTGCTCCTCAAAGTTTTTACACGACGGTAAAAAGATTATAAAGTAACAAAGCCAGTTCCAGCCGAGAGGAAGGTTACACCCCCAATTTAACTCGTACCGCAAGGTTCACCTTGCGACTCAGTATAAGAGAGTGTTTCTCACTCTTCCCGTTTGATCGGAAAGTTATCGAAATCCCGCGCTACTGAGGTATTGGGAAAGATCTCCTGCGCTTCCTTTAGCACATCCTTTTCGCGGTAACGCCGCGAGATGTGAGTCAGGATCAATTTTTTGACCCCCGCCTGCTTTGCCAGCGCCGCTCCTTGTTTCGCGGTGAGGTGATGGAACTGCTTCGCCATCTCGGCTTCCTCATCCAGATACGTAGATTCGATCACCAGCGCGTCTGCATCTTTGCAGACCTCAACAAGATTATCCGTTCGGCCCGTGTCACCGACAATGACCAGTTTGATTCCCTTCTGGAGCGGACCCAACACATCGTCTGGACGAACGCGTCTTCCGTCGGGGAGGCTGATCTCCTTCCCTGCGACCAGGTCCCGCCGTTCGGGACCAAACGGCACGCCGAGTTCGGTCGCTTTCTCGTTCAAAAACGGACGACGCGCCTTGCCTTCGAACACGTAGCCCAGGCAATCCGGTCCACGATGGATAACGGGGAACGCGGTAACGGTGAAGTCATCCGTTTCAAAGAATGTGCCGGGTTTGATTTCGTTTAAATGAAGCGGCATCGGCGGCTGGTTGCCGCGCAAGACCACGCCATACAGCAGATCGTGCACACGATCGAGCGTGGAACGCCCGCCGTAGATTTCGAGTTGGTCGATCGCCTCCCAGCGCAGGAATGTGCTGAGCAAACCTCCCAAACCGAGGATGTGATCGAGATGCCCGTGTGTGAGCAAAATGCGCGAGAGGTTTTTGAACCCAAGCCCCGATTGCAAGAGCTGACGCTGTGTGCCCTCGCCGCAATCGACGAGGAAACGGTATTCATCGTGCTTCACCACCTGCGCCGAAAGCCCGCGCCTGGCAGACGGGGCGGAGGCGGATGTGCCAAGAAAAAGAATTTCAAACAAGGGTTTGTCCTCATAAACCAGCCACAGAGAATACAGAGAGCATTGAGTTTTCTTTTCTCAGAGTCTCTGCGCGCTCTCCCGAAGAACATCGGGACCATGTGTGGCAAAGCAATTGTTGATTTGTTTTGACCATTTTACCCCAAAAGAAAAACAGACCATTTGTGCTATACTACAAAAATGCCTCTCAAGATTCCGTTCATTTCGCCGAAATCAAACGCGAAGCAAAAAGGCAAGGCGGTTCAACCCTCGCGCGGGAAAGGTAAGCCAAAATATGCGCCGCAAAAAGGGAGGACGCCGCCCATCTCGCCTCCCACACAGCCGATGCCGGTCTCATGGTGGGATTCTCTTTCCGCCGAACGTAAACTCGATGTGGTCGGCGCGATCATGGCGGTGGTTGGGCTTCTCATCGGGTTGATCCTCTTCTATTCGCAACGTAGTGTGGTCACCGGAAGCGCCACGATTCTGCTTAGCCAGGTGCTGGGCTGGGGTGTGTACATTTTACCGGTGGGGTTGATCGTAATGGGCGCGTGGCTGGTTGCGCGGCGTATCGAGAAACTTCCGCCGCTTTCTTTGGAACGCGCTTTCGGGCTTGTCCTCTTTTTCTTTTGGTTATTGGCGGCAATGCATTCTATTGTTGCGCCGGTGGAATTGGCGGAAGAAGCCGCATTGGACGGCTGGGGCGGGGGCTACATTGGCAGTCTGTTCGAACGATTGTTATTCAACAGCCTCGGCACGGCGGGCGCGATTGTCGCGTTGCTGGCTTGGTTGCTGGTGACGATCACGATGATCTTCGATATTTCGGTTGAAGATCTGTTCCGCTGGGTTGCGCCGTTCGTTGGCAAGATGCGCTTACGATGGGCGAAGCAGGCTTCCCCGGCGGGTGAAGCGTTTTTGCCCGAAGGAGTCGATGCCGCGTCGAACGGATTCACGCCTCTGCGTCGCCCCGAGTCGCCTGCTGTGGCGGAGGTGGGCAAGCCGGTCACGGTAGTCAAGCCTGCGGAAGCGGTCATCCAGTGGAAGTTGCCGGATGTGAAAACAATTTTGGATTCAGGCTCGGCGCCGGAAGTCAATGAAGAATTTATTCAGGGGCGCTCGCGCTTAATTCAGGAAACGCTCGCCTCGTTCGGCGCGCCGGTGCAAGTGGTGGAGATCAACCGCGGACCGACCATCACGCAGTTCGGCGTGGAGCCGCTGTTTGTGGAGACGCGCAGCGGGCGCATTAAAGTGCGCGTCAGCAAGATTGCCTCGCTCGCCGATGATCTCGCGCTCGCGCTTGCCGCGCCGCGCATCCGTATTCAGGCGCCGGTGCCGGGTCATAGTTACGTGGGTATCGAAGTTCCAAACGAGGAGATGACCCTCGTTGCGTTGCGCGATTTGATCGAAAGCGACAGTTTTCAGAAAAATAAGAACGCCCTGCGCTTTGCGCTCGGGCGCGATGTGACCGGTAACGCCATCAATACCACGCTCGAGAACATGCCGCACATGCTCATCGCCGGCACGACCGGCTCGGGTAAATCGGTTTGCGTGAACGCGATCCTGACGTGTTTTTTGTTGCATAACACACCGGACGATTTGCGTCTCATCCTGGTAGACCCCAAACGCGTGGAGTTGACCGGCTATAACGGCGTGCCGCATCTGCTCGCGCCTGTGGTGGTGGAGATCGACCGGGTGATCGGCGCCTTGCAGTGGATGACCCGCGAGATGGACAAGCGGTATCACATGTTCGCGCAGGTCGGTTCGCGCAACATCGCCGATTACAACGCCAAAATGAAATTGCAGGGCGGCAAGACGCTTCCATTCCTTGTGATCGTGATCGACGAACTCGCAGATTTGATGATGATCGCCCCCGGCGAGACCGAGCAAACCATCACGCGCCTTGCGCAATTGGCGCGCGCCACCGGCATCCACATGATTCTTGCCACCCAGCGCCCGTCGGTGGATGTGGTGACGGGTCTCATCAAAGCCAACTTCCCGGCGCGCGTCGCCTTTGCGGTGGCGTCGAATACCGATAGCCGCGTGATCCTCGACCAGCCCGGCGCCGAACGATTGCTCGGGCGCGGCGATATGCTCTTCCAGGCGCCGGATGCGCCGGCGGCGGCTCGCTTGCAGGGTGTGTTTGTCTCAGACCATGAGATTCAAAACCTGGTGGAGTTCTGGCGTACTCAGGCTGGCGCCGCCAACCCGTATGCCGCCGCGTCACAACCTACTCTGGGTGACATCCCAAAATCGGATGCGCCGCTCAAGCAGGGCGCGATGTTCGATGAGATGACTCCCGCCGACACAACGACTGACCCGTTGCTTGTGGAAGCGATCGAACTCGTTCGCAAAGAGGGGCGCGCTTCGGTCTCGATGCTTCAGCGGCGGATGCGCATCGGCTATACCCGCGCCGCCCGTCTCGTGGATATGATGGAGGACAAGAAGATCGTCGGTCCGCCGGAGGGGGCGACGCAAATAAGGCAAGTGTTGGATTACGGTCAGACCGCGCCGCCGAAGGATGATGGGGCATGAGCGAACAGGCGCGACGCTCCTGAATAACGTACCTTACGCGCTGTTCCGTACCGCACACCTGTCCTGGCGGACGGCGCCAGGGAAGTTCACTTTGCGACCATAGGCTGGAAAAAAACAAGAGACTTGCAAGATAAATCTTGCTATACTGCGTAAGGTGAGCGATTAACTTACACAATGCTTTTTGGACGCAGAGGAGCGCTGACTTTGCTGATTCAAAAGAAAGAAAATCTGCGTTTTCAGCGCGCTTCGCGGTCAGCGTCCTGACTTTAAAAGCGTAAGGTAATCAGGCTTCAGGCTTAGAAACAAACCGAGCCTGCATAACTATTTGGTTACGACCTATCGATTCACTTCCGCTCTCTGATATGATTGACGCATGATTTCAGCGCTCATCAAAACCATGCGTCCGCGCCAATGGACGAAGAACGGCTTTGTATTTTTTGCCCTCATGTTCGACAAACAATTGTTCCTGCGCGAACCGTTCCTGCGGACGCTGGAGGGATTTATCCTGTTTTGCCTGGCTTCCAGCGCGGTGTATCTCATCAACGATATTGCCGACGTGGAAGCGGATCGTAAGCACCCCGAAAAGAAGCATCGCCCGATTGCTTCGGGAAAACTGCCGTTGAATGCGGCATGGCTCGCGGCAATCGTGTTGGTCGCCATCGCGCTTCCGTTGGGCTACCTCCTTTCGCCGGCGCTCGCGGTCATTCTGGCAGTTTACCTCGCCATTAATATTTTATATTCGCGTTGGCTCAAGCACATCCCGATCCTGGATGTATTCATTGTTTCCTCCGGGTTTGTGTTGCGCGTTGCGGCTGGCGTGGCGTTGATCACGGTCGAGCGTTTCTCGCCGTGGTTATACATGATCACCACGTTATTTTCCCTGTACATTGGTTTCGGCAAACGGCGCGCCGAGATGAGCCTGCTTGAAACCGGCGCGGGTTCGCATCGCAAAGTGCTGGATGGTTACACCCTGCCGCTTCTCGACCAGTTGATCACCATTGTTTCAGGCACAACCATTGTCACTTATTCGCTGTACACGTTCACCGCGCCGAACCTGCCTGAGAACCACAGCATGATGTTGACGATTCCTTTTGTGGTCTACGGCATCTTTCGCTATTTGCAATTGATTCAAACCGGTCACGCGGCGGGCGCGCCGGACGAAGTGGCGCTCAAAGACCGTCCACTGCAAGTCACAGTGTTATTGTGGGTCATCTCTGTGATCGCTATTTTTTACCGATCATAGGGCGGGATGATATCCCGCTCCACCTCTTCCGCGCCCGGCAAGGTCATTCTCTTTGGCGAACATGCCGTTGTCTATGGACGCCCGGCGCTGGCTGTGCCGGTCACGCAAGTTCATGCGGATGTGGAAATTCTCGATTCAAACTCGACGGGGATTTGGATTCACGCCCCCGACATTAACCTCCACTCTGAACTGAACGCGCTTCCCTCCGACCATCCGATTGCTTCAGTCATCCATAACTTTCTCTTCCTCTCGCGCCAGTCCGTCTCTCCCCTTGGGAGAGGGGCTGGGGGTGAGGGTAAATTTCCCAACCTCAACATAAAAATCTCATCCTCCATCCCGGTCGCCTCGGGACTTGGCTCAGGCGCGGCAGTGACGGTGGCTCTCCTCCGCGCGTTATCCTCACACTTAAATTACCCAATGACCGATGAAGAAGTCAACGCCTTTGCTTATGATATCGAGAAGATTCATCACGGCACGCCCTCGGGAATTGACAATACAGTTATCGCGTATGCCAAGCCTGTATATTTTATAAAAGGTCGACTCATCGAAACATTCAAAGTTGGCGCGCCGTTCACGATCGTCATCGGCGACACGGGCATCTCCGCGCCGACGAAGAAATCGGTGGCGGATGTGAGAAAACTTTGGGAAGCGGATAAAGCAAAATGGGAAAGCGTGTTCGATGAAGCGGGAGACATTGCGAAACAGGCAAAAGAGAAAATAGAGACTGGAGATTGGAGGCTGCTTGGCGGGTTGATGGATCAAAATCATGCGCTGTTGCAAGAGATGACCGTCTCTTCGCCTGAACTCGACCGACTGGTTGAGGCGGCGCGCAAGGCTGGGGCGTCTGGAGCAAAACTAAGCGGGGGCGGACGCGGTGGGAACATGATCGCGCTCATCGAGCGGGAAAACGCCGACGATGTTTCATCCGCATTGATTTCTGCCGGCGCAAAGAACACGATCATCACGCAAGTTTCATGAAATGGATCGCGCCGGCGCTGGCGTATCTCGCGGTATTTCTGGGGTTGTTTGTTTTTCATAGCGCATGGGCGGCATTGCTTGGCTTTCATGCGGCGATCATCGGCTCGCTGTTGATTGCCCGACCGGGTATCCCGCTTGCAACCTTGCTCAAAAGCTCAAACAAAAAATGGATCGCGCTCAGTCTTTTGGTTTGCGGGAGCAGCGGCTTTGCGTTGTTTTTTCTGTGGGATGTGTTTGGGATTGCGCGCGATCTCCCGTCGCAAGTTGAAGCCCTGGGGCTGAATGCTCGAACGTGGGTTCCCTTTATCGCCTATTTCGCGCTGGTCAACCCGTTCGTCGAGGAGTATTTTTGGCGCGGCTATTTGGGAAGCGCAACGAGGGGTTTGCATCGTTCCGATTTGCTGTATGCGGGCTTTCATGCGTTGATTCTGATTCATAAAGTCCCCGTCGTTTCGATCGTATTTGCGGTTGTTGCGCTTGCGCTGGCAGGCTGGTTCTGGCGACAGATTGCGCGCGAGGAGAATGGCGGCTTGCTCGCGCCGGTGCTGGGTCATATGGCGGCAGATTTCACCATCCTGATTGCAATCTATCGTATGGCAACTTGAATTTTCCAACCATTTTCTAACCTCCAGTTTCCAGTGGTGGTGCTAGAATGTTAGGCATGAACAGGAACTTCACCCGACCACCCTGTTAAGTCGTATTCGAAACAAGAAGTTTTGTTTCAAAAGCCCGCCGGGCTTGTACTCCAACAACGCGGATTTGGAAGGTCGCGACTAAAACAAATGGCGCGGCATTCCAATCTGTTTTAGGTTGTTCGAGTACGCGTTTTGTATTCCCGCTACCTCGTAAAAAACCTACTCCCGACGATCTCGATGGCGCCTGACGATGGCGCTTGTTCGCGTTAACGCATCTTGCTCGCGGACCGCCTGCTCCATTCTGTCCCTTGTATCTCACACGACAGAATGGAGGTTCCTCATGGAAACGATTCGGGGCAGGCAGTCCCGTGAAATGAACGCAATGGATTTGCGTGATCTACTCGCAGGGTATGAAACTATTTCTCTTGATCTCGGCACAGGCGACGGGCGATTCGTCTGCAAGAACGCTGAACAAAATACGGGAACATTTTTTATCGGCATTGATTCGTGCCGTGAAAATCTACGCGTCAACTCGCAAAGGAAGTTGCCGAACGCGTTGTTCGTCATTGCCAACGCGCAATCTCTGCCGCGCGAGTTGGGCGGGCTTGTGTCATGCGTCAGCATTAACTTCCCCTGGGGAAGTTTGATCGAAGGCTTGTTGAATAACGACGCGCGTTTGTTGGATGGGCTTGCGCGCGCAACTCGCCCGCGCGCGATGATGGATGTTTCCCTCAACGCGGACGCGCTCGCCTCGGCAGGCTGGGATTTGGATTCGGGAGCGAACCAAATCGAATGGGTGTTGAACGCCGCAGGTTGGCAGACCAGGTCGAGGTCCGATTTGACGGCGCGCGATCTGCGCGAGATTCCCACCACATGGGCGAAGCGTCTCGCGTTTGGGCGCAATCCGCGCGCGACTCGATTGGCATTGCGGAAGTCCAGTTTATAATCGCGCCACAATGAATTCACGGTTGCGAATTTTGATTGCAAGCCTATCCCTGTGCGCCTGGTTGTTGGATGCCTGCACGTTCTCTGTGCAGGTGGTGCCAACGCCGGGCGCACCATTGTTTGTCACGCCCACTTTGCCAGCCACGCCTTCACTCCCACCCGCCACAGAAACACTTGATGCGGAGGTTGTCACGCCGTTTGCCACTCTTACCCCTGCGGTGATTCGGCAGGACACGTTGAGCCTGCTTGAAATTTTCAATAATATCGATGTGCCGGAAACCGTGCGCGTGCTGGCGTTCTCGCCCGATGGCGAAGTTCTGGCAGGGGCGGGAGGCGACGCGGATGACTTTACGATCCATCTATGGCATACGGGGAGCGGGGAAGAGATCGGCGCCCTGGAGGGTCATCGGGGCATTGTGTGGAACCTTGCCTTTTCGCCGGACGGTTTGATGCTGGCATCGGTCTCTGCCGACGGGACCGCCAAAATTTGGGATTGGCGCGAGGGTATTCTTTTGCAAACGCTGAAATTCCCCGACCAGGTTGGGACGGTTAGCTTTTCGCCGAACGGCGAGACCATTGCCGTGGGCGGGCTTGACGATCCGCAATATCTCACAGCCGCGATCTGGGTCTATTCCACAAGCGCGTGGAAGCCGCTGTTGAAGATCCCCGACTATGTGAACGTGACAGCGATGACGTATTCGCCGAATGGGCGCTGGCTGGTGGGCGGCGGCGCATCGCGCAACGTGCAAGTCTGGCGGACAAGCGATGGAACGTCGGTCTTCACGCTCAATCATCCGCACCCCTCGCTCGATGTTGCCGTTTCGGTTGATAACACCGTGGCGGCGACTGCCACGTGTTCGTTCGCCGTGGATGATGATTGCACCGAGGGCGCGGTCTGGCTATGGGATTTGACAACCGGCAAACTGATCCAGCACTTGCGCGGTTTCCCGGATACAGTGGAGAACGTGATATTCTCGGCGGACGGTTCCCTGCTGATTGCCGCCTCGCGCAATGGGACGGTGCGCGCCTACGATACATCTACCTTTACTGTCGCCTTCGAGGCGGATCCGCCGGGCGGCAATGGCGCGCTGGCGCTCTCGCCTGATGGGCGTTTCCTCGCCACCGGCGGCGTGGATGGGGAGGTACGTTTGTGGCGAGTGGTGACTCGCCCGTGAGTATTGATGATTGCCCGGATAACATCGGCGGTCTTTTTATAGGTACAATCAACGCGCTATGAAAGAATTCATCTACTCTCGCAACGCCGTCTACGAAACCCTCCGCGCCAAACGACGCGATGTGTTCAAGATCGAACTCGCTGACAATGTGCAGATCAAAGGCAAACTTGCCGATGTGATGACGTTGGTCGCTCAACGAAAGATTCAAGTCGTCAAAGCGAAACGCCCGCAACTGGATAAGATCCACGAGCATAATCAAGGCATTGTCGCGGAGGTCGGCAAATATCCGTATGCAGACTTGCTCGACATTCTGGAGAACGCGCGCAAGAAGAACGAGCCTCCGTTCGTGTTGTTGCTCGATTCGTTGAATGACCCGCAAAATTTTGGCACGCTCATCCGCACCGCCGAAGCGACGGGCGTGCATGGCATCATCATTCCGTTGGCGCACACGGTGGAAGTGACGCCTGCTGTGGTCAACGCATCGTCGGGCGCGAGCGAACACATGCTCATCGCGCGGATGAATCTCGCGCAGGCGATCGACGCCCTCAAAGAGGAAAACGTTTGGGTCGTGGGACTCGATCAAGACGGGGAAGCGGTCGGGGCGAAGACTCAGCGTCACTTAACTGGATCAACCGCACTCGTGGTCGGAAGCGAGGGCGAGGGCATCCGCCAGCTCACGCGCGCGAAATGCGACATCGTGTTGAAACTTCCGATGCGCGGGCAAGTTGAGTCTCTAAATGCCGCTGTTGCGGGGTCGGTGGCGTTGTATTTGGCGTATCTTGCAAGACAATAAACCTTGCGAAGGTTCTAAACCTTCGCAAGGTTTCAAGGAGAATAAATGCCCCAAGCAACGTATCACTTCCCGCGCGGATTTTTATGGGGGACGGCAACTTCCTCTCATCAAGTGGAAGGCAACAACACGAACAACCAATGGTGGAAGTGGGAACAAGACGGTCACACCGACGGGACGTCTGGTCTCGCCTGCGATTGGTGGGGAGGACGCTGGAGGGAAGACTTCGACCGTGCCGCAGAGGGCGGACAGAACGCGCATCGCTTTTCTGTGGAGTGGAGCCGCATCCAGCCGACGCCCGACACGTGGGATGAAGACGCGCTCGAACGATATCGTTCCATGCTGCGCGGACTGCGAGAGCGCGGCATCACGCCGATGGTGACACTGCACCATTTCACCGATCCGTTGTGGTTCTATGAAATGGACGGATGGGAACACGATGAAGCCGCCGTGATGTTTGAAAAGTTCGTCCGCAAAACGGTGGACGCGTTGAAAGAGTATTGTTCATTCTGGTGCACGATCAACGAGCCGAATGTGTACGCGTTGAGCGGATATGTGGCGGGTGTGTTTCCAACCAAACGGCGCGGATTGAATATCGCACTGCGTGTGCAGGCGAACATGCTGCGCGGACACGCCGCCGCGTATCGCGCGATTCACGAAATTCAAAAAGATGCGCGCGTGGGCTATGCCTTGCACTATCGTCCGATGGTCGCGCATAATTCATGGTCGCCGCTCGACAGACTCATGCGAAACATTCAATACAACGGCATCAACATGGCGTTCCCCAGCGCGATCAGCACAGGTGTGATGAAGTCGCCGATGGGCAATGTGCGTATCCCCGAAGCGAAAGGGACGCAGGATTATCTCGGCGTCAATTATTATTCGGTGGACACCATCAAATTCGATATTACGAATCCCAAAGAGTTATTTGGGAAACGCTATTATCCCGACGATTCCGATTTCAGCGCGACGAAATTCATCGCCAACATCCCGCAGGGAATCTTCGATTCGATCAAATGGGCGGTGCGGACGTATCCCGACCTGCCGATCTATATCACCGAAAACGGAGTGGAAGACGCGGAGGACAAAATGCGTCCGCGCTATATTGCGCAACATATCCATCAGGTGTGGCGCGCGGTGAATTTCAACTTCCCCGTGAAGGGATACTTCTACTGGTCGCTCGTGGATAACTTCGAATGGGAGCGCGGCTGGACTCAACGCTTCGGGCTGTGGGGTTTGGATGTGGAAACGCAAAAGCGCATAAAACGCCCCTCTGTAGATTTGTACGCGGAGATTTGCAAGGAAAACGGTCTCTCTTCCGAGATGGTGCAGAAGTATTGTCCTGAGGTGTTTGAGAAGTTGTTTCCTGTGTGAGATACAAGGTACAGGATACGAGATACGAATCGCGTGTAACTTGTATCTCGTATCCTGCGTCTTCTTCAGTCAATGACTATCGCCATGACCCAGGCCTTGCCTCTTCCATCAGATTTCACCTCCACGATCACCAACACCTTCGGCGCGGATGGGGAGCGATTCCTTGCCGACCTCCCCGCGTTGATTGACGAAGCCTCGCAACGCTGGGGGTTGACGACTGTTCAGCCCGTCTCGAACCTTTCCTATAATTTTGTGGCGTTCGCAAAACCTTCAAACTCTACCGCAAAGACCGCCAAGGAC
>JAJTXU010000093.1 GCA_021462845.1 Anaerolineales bacterium | reverse complement strand
CCATAAAGGATGAAGGATGAAGTATGAAGTATGAAAAACGACGCGCCTTGAACGAGACGAGTCGTTTGGTTTATTTCGTTTTCTTACGGGCTTCGCGCTTCTCACGAATCCGTTTGACGACGGTGTCCATATCTTGATTATCCAGCCACTCATGGCGGTCTTTGGAGTAATCGCCGTGTCCTGTTTCAAACTGTTGGAGGAAGCGAACCATACCAACAATGCCAAGTTCGCGCGCTAAAGCCTCCATGCCAGCGATGCGGATTTGTTCAAGAGACATAGATTGTGCGTTCATTAGATCATCTCCTCAACCCAAACAAGAGGGTTTTCAACTCTTAAATGCAATTGCTTTTCGATTCGTTTTGCAAGTTTCAAAAGGCGGTCATCGGTTGATAAAAACACATCCGCTTTGGCAGTTTCAGCGCAGGCGATGTGCAAGGCGTCAAAGATTTGAAAGCCTTCCGCTTGCAATTCTTTTGCGCGCTGTTCTTCCATTTCGCCGACCTCAACGTTTTCCTGAATGAAACTTGACAGCAGTTTCGCACGACTTAATTTATGAGTATCGGGCGTCTGCTCGATTTCGTCAATCAATACATCACTGCCAATCCAAGTCCATTCGCCGTTTTCGATTCGCGCCAAAATCGCTAAAACTGCTTCGGCTTCCAAACGAACACGTACCTGAGTCTGGTCATCGAAAGGACGATTGAGGCAGGATGTATCGAAGTAAATTTTGGTCATAACGATTTCTAGCAGTAATTATACCGCCCAAATTTAATGGCTTTCATTTAACCTTGCGAGTTTCCACTTCCCAATTTGCCAGGTTGAGCCGTGTCGAAACCCTGCCCAGGGATCAAATCCTCCGCGTCCAGCCACGGTTGCACGCCGCGACGTTTCAGCGTGCGGTACAACTCCCGCACCTTCGGCTTGTCCGCGGAGGCATGGCAGAGGAAGACTTTGAGGGGGCGTTTGGTGTCAACGGATTTCATAACGGATTCACGGATTCAAACGGATTCTGCGAAAGTCACGAATCAATGTGCTATCTGTCAAAGCCTCTTCAAATTGGACGAGCCACTTCTCAATATAGGGATCGTCCAAAGAATCCCCTTGCTTTTGTACGATGGATTCGACATCCCCTCGGTCTTTGGTGCGCGTCGAGAGCATTTTGTAAACGATCAGGTCTTCTGCTGTGCATACACGGATATTTTTTCCTAGGGCGAAATCAACATCACGCGCCCGTCCAATGGCGGTCTCGTCAAAGATCGTATCTGCCAGCATCACGTCAATGCGAACGCCGTTTGAATCTCGAAAAAACGCCAACCCAAGGCGGCGAAACGATTCATCCGAGTCTTCTTGAAGGGACGTGAACGCGCCCAAGATCGCCAGCAATTGACCGCGGTTCTCCCGCGAGACTAACACCTTCATATCAATATCGCGCGTGAGACGCGGCTCTCCCCAGACCGCGACGGCAATCCCGCCAATCGCCATGACGGGAATGCCTTCTTTTTTCAGGAAAGTTTGGAAGGCAACAACCGAATCGATCAGGTCGTTCATGGTTTTTTGTTGGCGTTCAGACTCGCCAGCCGCGCTTGCAGTTCGATCAACGCCCGATTACGTTCATCCCGAAACACAGACTCGGTTTCCTCCAGCCACGGTTCGAATTCGGTCATCAACGCAAAGAATTGCCGCGCTCCCTCCTGCGGAGATAAGCCGCGCAATAAGCGGGTCTCTTCGGCGTGAATGGCGTCCCAATTTGCGGGTATGTTTTTCAACATGTCTTTTTGATTCCACTCGGTGTATTTGGTTTATTATACCCGCCCAACTCTGTCCATGGATCAAGTCTCCGCATCCAGCCACGGTTGCACGCCGCGTCGTTTCAGCCTGCGGTACAGCCCCCGCACCTTCGGCTTGTCCGCGGAGGCGTCCCACAAGGGGATGATATGGCAGAGGCTTGCCCCGAGTCGTTGCGCCGAGCTTGTCGAAGCGGAAGCCGAAGGAGAGAGAGTAAGATGTCGTTTGAACGCCGCACCGACTGGCGAAGCAGTGATAAAAGAGACTATGCAAGCAACCGCAAGGACGTTAATCCCTGCGGTTGCTTGTTTCTACTTCACCAAGCGATACACGTTCCAAGCCTGACCGGTCCACTCCACAAGCCTGATCCAGTCGTTCGGGGATACGCCGGGAAACTGGATCGGCTGTCCATCCAACGTCCACCCGTTATCGTTGATGACATAATGACTGGCATCATCGGTCAGGGCGCATTGGATTCCCTCCTGCGAGGAGGGAATCTCTTTGGCGTTGATCACCACCTGGCTTCTCGCCGAATCCCAGGCGCATACCGACCCCTGATCTGTGACCTGTTGCAGGATCAAAGCATCGCTGGAGCGTTGATCAACTCCATCCACGACCAGGTGTTGAAGGTTATTCTCATCCAGGGAAATATAGGCATAGTGTTCCCCATTGGGGCTGAGGAACTTGCCATTCCCCAATTCATGACCTTTATAGATCTCGGTCCCATTCAAGACCAGCGATTCCACGAAGTTGTTGTTACCGTCGAAATTCCGCAAGGATGCAAGATAAACATCGCCGTTTCGACTGATGGAAAGATCAAGGATCCCATCTGGATGAACGAATATATCCTGACCATCCTTGAACAGGCATGAGCCCGAAAAACCGCTGGCGCTGAAACATGCGGTATAAAAATAATGTTGACCGTCATCCGTGACCGCAGGGTATGCCAAATATTCGGCAGTGGCCACCTTGACCCCATCGATAAACAGATCATGGAAATTTCCTCCCTCTGCCGCGAGAAGCACATAGGCATAATGCAAACCGTTCCGGCTTAATGCCATCGAATCTCGCCCAAAGCCCGCCAGATCGCCCGAATAAACTTCCTTTCCATCGTAGATCAGTTTCTTTGAGTCCGTTGTGAATAACAGGGAATGCCCCCCGCCTGTTTCTATATAATAAGGCGACGTTTGATAAGGACCCTGCGGGTCAACCCCTAGCGGAATCGTGATCACGTTAAATAACGGGCTTTGGGTTGGGGCTGGAAGTTGGGTCAGCGCTGGCTGTGTTGGAACCAGCGTAGGGGCAGGCGTCGAAAACGAACAAGCCTGCATCACCCCAACAAGAAATAGCAGTCCTGGAAGGCGGAACAGCCGCGCCCAAGATTTCTGCCTGAGGAACTGGCGCTGTGGTTCAAGGGACATAATTCTTCAATACTCCTGTAAGTTAACATCTGAATTTATATAACGACAAAAAATTATACAACAACTTGAATGGATGGAATATCTATCGCCTGAACGCGCAGGTTCTGAAAAATTTCAACGCAAATAGCGCGAATAAACCCAAGAAAATTCGCAAGTTCGCCCATTTGCGTTATTCGCGTTCCAACGCGCTCAATCTGTCAAGCGACTTTGAGAGGACCATGCGCGCAGGTCGCACTTCAATACTATGTTGCAAACGATGTATCGTCTTCGAATGTAGCGTTTCATTCTTTCCTGTGCTATACTGAATCAACAGGAGGCGTTATGTTGGATGCGATTGAACTCCCTATTTTGTTGAAAGCGATTGACTTCATATTTGATGAGGGGCGCAAAATTCTGGAGGAGCGCCGGGAGCGCCGCAAGGCGAAAGACGCCCCTGCCTCAGTGGAGACAAAACCAGCCGAAACCGAACCAGCCGTCCCCGCCGCCCTGAACGAGTCGAGGGGCGCGATGGAAACGAAAGCAGAATCCAAACAGGAATTGCTGTCTACCAAAGTGGATGAAGTCCAATGGAAAGATCACGAGCGGGAAGTCCAGCATTTGGTGAGGTTGTTAGAAACGTATTCGCAGAATTATCAAATTGCGAAGGAACAATATGCAAAATGGGGAAGCGCGCTCGTGCCTCCAATTATCGTCCACAACCTGACCGAGGCGGAAGACGCCATGATCGAAACCAGTAAACAACTTGAGGCGGTTCTTTCAAAGGTGTACAAAAAGGACATCCAAGTCGTTAAGTAAACCAAGGGTGATCTATGAACAAGGAAGACATTGCTCATCGCGAAAAGATGATCGAACTGCATAAAAAGAATCTCTACGCGCTCGAGGAGATGCTGGCAATGTACGGCGCCGACCAGCCACTGCATCTGATCAACAGCGCGACCATGGAACGGGAAGCCATTGCTCGTTACATCAAAGAGATCGAGGGGTTGGCTTCCAGCGGCGCGCCCGAAAGAACGGACATGGTTGCGAACCTGCCCCGTCGTCATTATTTTGTCGGGCGCGAGCAGGAGATCAAGACCATCCTGCAATCGCTCAACCCCAACAGCCGCACGTTCATCATCGGCATCGAGGGCATCGGCGGAGTGGGCAAATCCGCGCTGGCTATCGAGGCGAGTCATCGTTGTATCGAGGAAGATTTGTTCGAGTCGGTCATCTGGATCTCGGCAAAAGAATCCGTGTTGACTCTTCACGGCATCGAGCCGATCATCCCGGAAGCCAAATCGTTTTCGGATATCCTCATCACGATCGGCTCGAGCTTGGGCAACCCTACCATTGGGAATATGCCGATTCAAGATCAGATCAAGCAGGCGTATACCCTGCTGGCGCGGCGCACCACGCTTCTTGTTCTGGACAATTTCGAGTCGCTCTCCAAAACCGAGCAACGCGACATCCTCGACTTTTTACGGCGTTCGCCGATCACGCTCAAAGCGCTGGTCACCTCGCGTGAACGGGTGACCGAAGGGCAGATCATCCGCTTGCAGGGATTGTCCTTCGACGAAAGCAACGCCCTGCTGAAATGGGACGCCCAGCAGAAGAACATCCAATTGACCAAAGAACAGAATAAATATCTGGCCGAGCACACCGGCGGACTCCCCCTCGCATTGTTATGGGTGCAAGGACAGATCGCCGTACTGGGGTATTCCGCCGCGCAAGTGCTGGATCGATTAAGCATGGATGCGAATATTCCCGTCCTGCAATATTGTTTCAACCATAGTTGGAACATGTTACGGCATCATAACGAAAAGAAATTGTTGTTCATCCTCGCCTTGCAACCCGAAGCCGTTTCGCGGGAGGCGCTGAGGAAAATTTCCGGCATTGAAGACGAGGATGGCTTTGAGATCGCCGTTAGCGATCTCTTGCAGTTCACCCTCATCGAACACGAACCGGACCGCGATTATTTCAGTATTTTGCCGCTCACGCGCAGATACATCCGCTCGCAATTTGCCGATGATCGGAAGTTCATCCAACAGGCTGAGTTGAAGACCGCCCAATATTACGCCGCGCTCATCTCACACCGCAGTGATTTCACCGAGTGGCGCGGATACGACAAACTTCTGCTGGATAGGAATAACATCCTGAGCGCCGCGCAATGGTGCTACAAATCCATACAGAAGAAACTACCCGGAACAAGTTCGCTGACCAGGAAAACAAAGAGCATCGCCGAGTTACTGGTGCAGATCGGCGCCCAGTTCGGCAGTGTGTTGTGGCAGCGCGCATACTGGTACGACCGCCTCACGCTCGCGCACGCATCGCTCCGCGCGGCAAACCTGCTCTCCGACTGGAAGTCGGTGAGCACGTTCGCGCGCAACATCAGTTGGATCTATTTCTATCAAGGCGATTCTCTGCGGGCTTTGCGCTGGGCGGAGGAATCGCTTTCGGCCACCACGCTCACGCGGGACGTGCTGTTGATCGCCGCCGCGCAGAGGTTGATCGGCACCGTGGAACTTCGGTTGGGAAATTTCGAGCGTTCGGAACAAATGTTGACGGATGCGCTCACTGCCAGCGAACAACACGCCAATGACGATTACGGCATCTACAGCAAAGGCTTCGCGCAGTTCGGTCTCGGCGATCTTGAGAATGAACGCGGGAACATCAAGAAGGCTGGGGAGTGGTACCAAAAAGCACTGGAAACGTGGCAGGACCCCGTCCGGAAAGACCCGGTGCGCCACATCAGTTACGCGTTCAATGGGCTGGGCTTTGTCGCGCTCAAGGAAAAAAGATATGAAGAAGCGGAGCGGTACTTTAAGGAAGGGATCCACTCTGCAAATGAATTTGGTCGGGTGGAGGAACTGGCGCGCGGTCAACTTGGGCTTGCTATGGTGTATCTTGAATCGAACGCCGATCCTAAAGCCGCGCTCGGGCTGGTCAACGAATCAATGGAAGGATTTCAACGCCAGGGGATGCAACACGAGACTCGGCTGGGACAAGAGTTCCTGCAAAAGATTTTGATGTTGCATCCGCGGCTCGCGGCGCACCAACAATCGCATGGATAACGAGCAAAAAATTTTTCTGCAAGCCTTCAAAGAGGTGGAGACCTTGTTCGAAGCCTTACCGATTAATGAAACGCAACGCCAGCCTTTGAAGAGTATCCTCTCCGGCATCTTGAAAAACGCAAAGAATCTGGCGTTATACGATCCGATCACGCATGCGCTCAACTCACGCGCGGAGAAATGGCTGATCCCGGTTGGGCACAAAGGCATGGCGAAGGTGGATATTTACGATCTACGACAGGCGAACAAAGTGTATGGCGCCGCGGCGGTGGATTTGGAACTGCATAAACTGGCGTTCCAATTCATGTACATCTTTACCTCCGACCAAGGCGACTTTGTCCGCAGGTCGCCGGGCAGTGACGAATTCCGTATCACATCCACGTCGAAGACCCCGCGAGACATCAAACAGATGTTGTCGAAGTTGTATATGGGACAGGAACAGGATTCGCTCCTAACGTGGGATTTTGGCGTGGGGCTGACGGAAACCGAGGCGGAGCACGAACTTCAGAAACAACGCAGAGCCTACCGCCCCATCGTCGTCAGGCAGACCGTTCTGGAAAGCCATACGGAAATTCCCGCCCGTATGGAGGAGATCAACCTCCATCAAAGTTGGCATGAGTTTAACATGCCTTATGAAACGCTTATCGATAAAATCTGCGTATTGAACCTGCCGTTGAATCTGGAACAACAGGTGATCGAACAGGTTCGGGTCACGCAGAGCGTTGTGGAAAGTATCGTCACGCGCGAGCCGCTCACAGACACGCTCAATGGGTTGGGCGCGAGGTGGTACCTTGAAAATAAGACCCTCCAATGTCTTGCGCTGACAGACATGATCAACATGCACGAAGGCAACGCCCGCTATGGAAGCGCCGCCATAGACCAGGACCTGAGGCGATTTTCGAACGTGTTGGTTAAGCACTTTCCGAAAGATGAAGGATTCCTGCTGTTCCGCTCGGAACGGGCGGGCGACGAATTCAAAATAACATCCACCACCGACGATCTGACCAAACTGGAAGACCGGCTTCGAGCGGTTTGGGAAAAAGATAAAGGACACGGGTTACTTGCATGGAATTATGGAGTCGGTGGGAATATTAATGAAGCGCATGTGGCTCTATATAGGAATCGCGTGAAGGAAACCGAAATCATGAACCTGTCATCATCAGACGGTAAATCGACCTTCATTATTGTCCGGCCCGAGAGCGAAGACTACCCCAAGTTATTCAAGTTGTCAGAAGACACCGCCCGCCTGATCAACGGGACGCCGATCATGGATCTTCACATGACCATTCAGGCGATCCGCAATGTGAAGGATTTTTCGGCTTTGAAGGAACGACTCGCGGAATATGCGCGGGGCTTGCCTCCACTCGAGATTAGCGTCAGAAGCATTGCGCGGATGAACGTGCACAGCCAGAAGGGCAGGCTATGGTTGTTGGCGGAAAAAAACCCAGCCCTGGAAAAAATCTACAACGAGCTTGCCCAGATCGCTCAAGACATGGGATACGAAGCCTATCCATACGCGTCCAGCGATTGGTTTCCTCATATCAAGATCGTTGACATGCCCGAGAACATGTCGCCGCAGATTAAAGACCCCACGTTCGGAACCGGACGGGGAATCTCCTTCACCGTTAGAAGCTTCGAATGGACCGTGCAGATGGGCGCCGAACGATGGGACCTGTTGGACCAATTCTCATTCGCGCCATGATCGTTCGATAAACTCGCGTTACCTCTTCACCTCGTGTCATCCCATGGCAACCATTCTCGTCGTTGACAAAAATCCAGCCGAGCGCCGGGTGTATACAACACTATTGGGGAATTACGGTCATCGCTTCTTTGAAGCCGAGGATGGCGTTCAGGCTTTGGAAGTCGCGCGCGCCGAACTTCCCGATTTGATCATCACCGATGTTCTCATGCCAACCATGGACGGGTTTACACTGGCGCGCCGTCTTCGAGCGGAACCATTGCTGATGGGAATCCCCGTCATTTTCCAGACTGCCAATTATGACGAGACAGAGATACACCGCTTGGCGCGCGCCAGCGGAGTGATGCACATTCTCAGAAAACCCGCCGAGCCGCAGGCGATCTTGCGCGCGGTGAATGACACGCTGAAGAATCCGACAATTCCCGCTCGATTGCCGCAAACGGGACAACTGCAACGAGATCATTTGCAACTGCTTGCCGACAAGCTCTACGAAAAGGTCTCTGCCCTCGAAGATGCCAATGAGCGCCTGCGGAATCTGTCCCTTGTAGACGGTCTCACCGGGCTGAACAACCGCCGCGGTTTCATGATTCTAGCCACCAATTTATTGAAGTTTGCGCGGCGGGCAGGATATTCATCATCCCTGATCTATATCGATCTTGACAGCCTCAAATCCATCAACGACCTGTTCGGTCACGCCGGGGGAGATGCGGCTCTGGTTAACTTTGCTCGCATCTTAACGTCAACATTTCAGGAATCCGACGTTACGGGGCGTTTGGGCGGCGACGAATTTGTCATCCTGATCGTGGATGCGACCCAAAACGACCTTGCCAACATACAAACTCTCCTTCAAAAGAACATAGACGAGTACAACCGACAGGCTGAGCCCAAACGCGCCTTATCCTTCAGCATGGGGAGTATCCGCGTGAATGCCGACTCAACAATTTCCATGGAAGAATTCCTCACCCAGGCAGATGAGGCGATGTATAAACATAAACAGAGTCGAAAACGGGCAAGGAATTAAGAGAGTGTTCTTATTCAGAATAACCGTGAATGGTTGACACGTAGTGACGACTTTTGCTTTTTTCTAAATTAATCGAGCAATAAACCAAACCACTGAGACACGGAGACACAGAGAAAGCAAATTAAAAACTCCGTGACTCAGTGTCTCCGTGGTTCAAAATGCAGTGGAAGGATTGCTCGGTTTAATTGTTAATCCGCAATAGTCGTCTTGTTACTGCTAAAAAGCGACTGAAGTCGCTACTACGCTGTCAGGTAATATAAGTTACTCTGAATAAGAGTTCTTCCGTTTCTGTAATGCCAGCGTCAACTTCCCATAGCCTCCCTTCACAAACAGATCCAGACGATGCAAATGCATCAACGATTCAGGCATATCGCATTCCTCCAGCCGCGCGGGGATGATGAAGACCTTATCCACAAGCAGGGAGGCTTTCTCGAGCGCGAGCTTTAATTCTTCGTGGCGGTATCCGTGTTGTTTGTTGAACGCGCGGGAAAGACAGACGATCACCGCGTCGCTGGTGAGGATCGCCTTGCGGATCTCGCTTTGCCAATCTTGCCCAGGTTGGAGGTTTTCAACGTCGAGCCATGCGTCAAACGAATCCCGCCTCAATCGTTGGTGGAGTTTGCGCGCCGCATCGCGGTCTTCATGCGCGTGGATGAGAAAAACGCGTACTTGTTTTGTCGGTTTGTTCATTCACCATAGCCAATCTCAAAAGGAAAACAAGGACGGCTATTGTAGTAGAACAAATGTTTCAAGTCAAGCGCGGCAGAAATGGGAGGCTATCTGATTCTGTAGGCGTAGCCACAGAGCCCACAGAGGAGAACTCAGAGTTTTTTTCTCAAAATCTCTGTGCTCTCTGTGGCAAAGGAAAATGTCAACCCCCTCTTTCGGACACATCTCGGAATGGAAATAACGATCTCAACCCCTCCCACGGATTCTCTCCGCGCAAGATCGCGCGTCCATGTAGGAACAGGCTGACTTGCGAAAGACCGAACCAGAGGAAGAAGATCGTCAGCACAATGGAAGCGCTATCGATCCACATCGGCAGATTCGATTTGGCATCCTCTACTTGCGCGCGCCAGCCTGTCACCTTCTGTTGGTATCCATCCACCTCGGCAAGGAATCCTTCCAGGCTCGCGCGCGTCGCCTCGAAGTCTCCGCTGAAAAGTTGCGAAGCAGAATCGAGCAACACCGACGCCTGCTCGGCAAGGTCGCTCACATCGCCGATCTTTGATTCCAACGCATCGGCAGAATCGATCAGGTCGGCCAGAGTCTCATCGGGGATGTTGATATTGATGAACGGGATGATGTTCAACCCAAGAACAGTCACGCGCGCATTTTCGAGCGTGTCGCGCGCCGTAATCAGGCGTTCCTTTGCAGTTTTTAATTCAGGGACGAGTTCATCATCGAGCGTGGTCTGCACATCTTCGAAGAACGCCTGCGGATCGTTCTGCGTGAAGTCGTTCAACGCCTGCTCTGTGGAATCGAGGATGCCCAAAGCGCGTTCCAACTCGACGCGCGAACGATCCAGCGCTTCCTCGCCCTGACGTAAAGCCGATTCGATCTCCCCAAGCCGCGTCACCCCTTCGCGCGTCAGCGGATCGTTCAAGAGCCACACCGCAGGAATCCCAATAACACTCAACAGCAGAAAAAAACCACTCAAGACGATCAACGTCCGCGATACAATGTTTCGAGTCATGCCATCCTCCGATTCTCTTGCGAATGATCTACAATGATATTTGACCTCTTGTATGAGTGCCTCTTGCTCAACCACAGAGTCCACAGAGACCTTTGAGAAAGGCTCTTCTTCTCTGTGTTCTCTGTGGCGAAAACGACTTTCGCAAGAGGTTTATTATTCCAACCATGCAATTTTTACAGGCTCAGGTAAACTTATGGGAGACCTCAGCGCAAGCCCTGCCGGGCGTACCGAATGATACACAATGGACATGAATTCCGCCACATCTCATTTTAAAGATCGTTTTGGATATTCCCCGGCGCACATCATCCGCGCGCCTGGGCGCGTCAACCTGCTGGGCGAACACGTGGATTACAACGATGGGCTCGTTCTCCCTGCCGCCATCGACCGCGCCACGTACATTGCTTTCTCCCCATCCTCCACGAATCATTCCACCATTATGGCTGTAGATTTCGACCAGCAGGCTGTTTTCTCCCTTGAGGAGTTGTCTACCAAAACCCAAAGCAACGGCTCGCCGCTCCCCGAATGGGCGCATTATCCCGCCGGTGTGATGTGGGCGCTTCGCGAGGCGGGGCTTACCACACCCGCAATGGACGCGGTATTTCTCTCGAATGTGCCGCGCGGCTCCGGCTTGAGTTCCTCCGCTTCGGTGGAAATGGCGTTCGCCCTGGCGTGGCAAACCCTCGGCGGTTGGACGCGCTCACCCCTGGAACGCGCTTTACTCGGGCAGAAAGCCGAGAATCACTATGTGGGCGTCCATTGCGGGATCATGGATCAGTTCGCTTCCGCATGCGGCGAGGCAAACAAGGCATTGATGCTCGACTGTCGCTCGTTGGAATATCGCGCTTTGCCGTTGCCTGAAAGCGTGGCGCTGGTGGTGGCAGATACCACTATTCGCCGTAAGTTAACCAGCGGCGAATATAACAACCGACGGAATGCCTGTGAAGAAACCGTGAAATTGCTCAAAGAGCATTTGCCCGGCATCGCCTCGTTACGCGACGTATCGCTGGAAGATTTCGACAGGCTGGCGGATACACTGCCGCCCGAACTGGAACGGAGGTCGCGTCACGTGGTAGAAGAGATCGGGAGGGTGAACCAGTCGCAATCGTGGCTCGACGCGGGCGACCTCCAGCGTTTTGGTCAGTTGATGAATCAATGTCATATCAGCCTGCGCGATTTATATGAAGTGTCCATCCCTGAATTGGATGCGATGGTGGAGATTGCGCAAGATTTGCGTGGGTGCTATGGCGCGCGCCTGACCGGCGCGGGCTTTGGCGGTTGCACGATCAATCTCGTGGAGCGCGAGCAGGCGGGCGAATTTGTCGAACGCCTGGCAAATGGATATGAATCAAAAACGGGGCTTCGCCCCGAGATTTATGTTTGCCGCGCATCGGATGGAGCAAGGTTGTTGTAAATTCTGCTCACGCAAGTAAAGGAGTTATCATGAATACATGGCACGCGAAATCGCTAGGCGATGGAATGTGGGCGCCGGCGGCTTGCGCAGAGATCGAGGAGAAATTCCAGCCAATATTTGAATCCGCTGGCAAGCCCATCACAATGGCGGTTTTCGCGCGGCGCGAGGAAGGGAATGTGCATTGCGAAGTGATCGCGTTCTTTTCTCCCGCCATGCGGGAGTTTGCTGAATCGTTCGGCGCATCGCCATGCGTTCCTCCCATGCGCGAGGGATTGGAATTGCTGGCGGGGGATAAAAATTGTTGGTCGGTGTTATTCTCCTAACCGCGATATCTGAAATAAATTTTTTTCTCCGCAGTTCAGCCATTCATCGTGACGGACGGTTGACGCATTTTTCGGTCAACTCTATGTGTTAACGGCGAGCGCTTGCCGGTTAGATCAAGAACTAGTTCCCTTTCAATAAAGAATTTCTTGCATAATCACTCTTTTCTCGTTCTTAATGCGAGGGAAAGAGGGATTCGATTACATTGCCATTTCCTGTACTCTGGAAATGATTTATTTCTTCACGGGTTTATCTGTTAAGGAGTTATGTAGTTGAACCTGTTTTGCCGTAGATGCCTGCCAACTGTGTAAGTCTATCTGTGTTGCGTGGAGAAAGGTAAGCGATGCGTGACAGGGTGGACAACACCGCGTTCGCTTGTGGTTGGTTTCATTCATTTGAGATCGCGCATGAAAAAACATCGCGTATTGCTGGTATGTTCGCAACATATCTTTGGCGCAGGCATAGAGGGCATTTTACGCGCCACTGAGGATGTGGAGTTGATCGGACCATGGGATTTGGGCGAGGATGTCTGCGCGAGGATAGCGGATGCAAGCCCGGACGCGGTTTTGATTGTGGATGAGGATTCGCAAAGCGAATCGGGCGCAAGGTTGACATCTGCCGTCATGGCATCGTATCCCAAACTCCACATCGTTCGCGCAGGACTCACCGAGAATCTTGTGCGCGTGTATTCGACTCATATCCTGCCTGCGCGCGGCTCAGATTTATTGGAAACCATTCGCAACCTGCCTGCCGTATCCGAGGCGGGCGATCCATTCAACGAGAGGAGTGAATCAAAATGACTGAAAACGCAAAGCCTTCCTCCATTTCAAGGAACATTTTGTTTGGGCTGACGCTGGCGGTAACGGTCTTGTTCGTGGTCACAAGCGTCGTGTTTGCAAAACCGCCGGTGCAGGCATCGGACGGGGAGGCGCTTTTCAAGGAAAAATGCGTGGCTTGTCACACCATTGGCGGAGGGGATCTGGTTGGTCCTGATTTGCAAGGCGTGACGGAACGTCAAGATCAAGCGTGGCTCAAACAATGGATACTCGCGCCCGATCAAGTGCTGGCTTCGGGCGACCCGATCGCTACAGAATTGTTCAAGAAATACAACAGTATTCCCATGCCGAATTTGGGGCTGACGCCCGATCAAGTCGATTCGCTTCTCGCGTATTTGGGCGGCGGTGCGACGACGGGCGGCGCGGGGGCGGAACTCCCGGCTGGCGATGCGACGAGCGGCAAAGCATATTTTGTCGGAGATAAACGCCTTGAGAATGGGGGACCGCACTGCATTTCATGTCACAGCATAGCGGGACTCGGCTCGCTCGGCGGCGGCAATTTGGGTCCCGATTTGACGACCAGCGGCTTCGTCAAGTCGAGCGCGGCATTTGCGTCGTTCATGGGCGCGCCATCCACGCAGACGATGGGCGCGATCTGGGCGAACACGCCGCTAACGCCGCAAGAGCAAGCCGATTTATACGCGTTCTTAAGCAAGGCGTCTGTGACCCAGCGCGAACCCAGCGCGTTATTGCAGATCGCAATTCTCGCGATTATCGGCGCCGCCGCATTGATCGCATTGGAGCAGTTCTACTGGAGGAAGCGCTTGAAGGGCGTGCGGAAACCGATGATCGAACGCGCGCGCGCGTTGAAAAGGTAACGCGAGATTCATCTCGCGCAACGCAAATCGCAAAGTGAACTTTGCAGTACGGCAAGATTTATCTTGCCAGACGAAAATTGCAAAGTGAACTTTGCGGTACGGCAAGATTTATCTTGCCAGCCACAAATCGCAAAATAAATTTTGCGGTACAGACTAACGGAGGCATACGCCATGAGTTGGATTCAAGATTTGGTCAACCCGCAAGCCCGCCAGTGGGAGGAGTTCTATCGCAATCGCTGGCAGCACGACAACATCGTCCGCAGTACGCATGGGGTGAACTGCACGGGCGGATGTTCGTGGCAGGTTTATGTCAAGGACGGCATTATCACCTGGGAAATGCAGCAGGTGGATTATCCGCTGTTGCAGGACGGTCTGCCGCCCTACGAGCCGCGCGGATGTCAGCGCGGGATTTCGGCGTCGTGGTACGTCTACAGCCCGATCCGCGTCAAGTATCCGTACGCGCGCGGCGTGTTGCTGGATTATTGGCGCGAAGCAAGGCAAAAACATCTTCATCCGGTGGATGCGTACGCTTCCATTATGGAAGATGAGGATAAGCGCAGGCGCATTCAGAAGGCGCGCGGCAAAGGCGGATTCCGCCGCACGACCTGGGAAGAGTCGCTGGAGATTGTCGCCGCTTCGATGATCTATACCGCGCGCAAATACGGTCCCGACCGCGTCTTCGGCTTCTCG
>JAJTXU010000092.1 GCA_021462845.1 Anaerolineales bacterium | reverse complement strand
TAAAATAATTCGCCAATGACAATGCTTGGAACAAAGATTTCTTTTGCTTTCTTAAGATTTTCTTTGACCGTCTCATCATTAGCGAATAAGGCAATGACAATATTCGTATCCAGTAAATATTTACCACTCATGGGTATCTATTTGCTCGCATCCTTGCTCAATGGCTTGACTCATGTTTTTTATATCTTCCAGCGGGATTGTGCCTGCAAATTGCAACAACTGCATACCTGCAACTCCCTGCAGGGTAGCAGTACCTAAAGAACGCGTAAATTCCAAAACCCGCCATTGCAATTCTTGCGGTAAGTCTTTTAATTGTTCAATGACTTTATCAACGATTGAGATGTTCATTAGGTTACTCCTTTCGTAAACAAAACGCTGAATGAGTAGTATTCTACTCCATTTTACTTCCGCTCCGTTTGAAATTCCCCTTGTCAGGAGTAAAAACTAGATATATACTCATCCAGTGAGTATATATGAGCGAAAATAAACATTCTGGCAATCTCTCTCCCGAATTCGCCCTGCTTGGCTTTCTGATTTCAGGTCAAAGCCATGGCTACGACCTCCACCAAAAATTCACAACCGAACTTGGGCATGTCTGGCATCTGAGTCAGAGTCAGGCATACGCCATCTTGAAGCGACTCGAGACTCGCGGCGATATTTCCGCTCATATCGTCGAACAGGAGAAGTTGCCAGCGCGTCAAATGTTGCGAATCACGGCACAGGGACGAAAACGATTCTTTGAATGGCTCGAACTCGGCATCGGCACGAACGCCCGCTCCATTCGCCTTGAATTTCTGACGCGTTTATTTTTCGCCCAACTGCATCGCCCTGAAAGCATCTCCCAAATTTACAGATCGCAATCTGATGAAATCGAATCTAGCATTGTGAAGTTAGAAACGCTCATCGAACATCTTCCGCCCGAACAAATCTACAATCGCTTAAGCCTTGACCTCCGTCTGCAACAATTGCGCCTCATCCAAAATTGGATGGCGGAGATAAGAACCCAATTCCACATTTCAAGGATATAAAATGAAACGCTTTGCATCACTGATACTTTTGCTCGTCCTGTTCGTAGCTGGCTGTGCGCCTGCCTCAACCCCCGCGCCTGAACCAGTCACATTGAATGTGTTCGCCGCCGCCTCATTGACCGATGCCTTCACCGAAATTGGAAATAATTTTCAAACCGCCAATCCGAACGTGACCGTCACCTTTAACTTCGCTGGCTCCCAAGCCTTGCGGACTCAGATCGAAGAAGGCGCGCCTGCGGACGTGTTCGCATCCGCAAGCGGTAAAGAGATGGAAGCATTGGTCACAGGTTCGTTTGTGGCCCCAGAAAGTTCACAAGTTTTTCTCAATAACAAATTGGTTGTGATTCTTCCTGCAAATAACCCTGCTGGCATTGATTCAATTGAAGACTTAGCCAACGCTGGAATCAAAATCGTTTTCGCCGCCGAAGAAGTTCCAGTAGGCAGATATTCGCGCGAAGCATTGGATAAGATGAGTGGCATGTATGGAAGTGACTTCAAAGATAAAGTGCTTGCAAATGTCGTATCCAATGAAGATAACGTCAAACAAGTGGTAGCCAAGGTCCAACTCGGTGAAGCGGATGCGGGTATCGTGTACACCTCCGATGCGATTGCCGCGCCTGAATTGGTGACCATCGAAATTCCCACCGATATCAATGTTGTTGCCAAATATCCAATTGCGCCGTTGGTTGAATCCGCAAATGCGGAGTTGGCTCATGCATTCATCGCTTACGTGCTTTCGGATGAAGGTCAGGCGATCCTGCAAAAATGAGGTTTTGCTTCTCCCTAGCAGTATGTCATTCTGAGCCGCGCTCTTGTTCTTTGCGGCGAAGAATCTCTGCGATGATCGTGGAGACCCTTCGCTAGGCTCAGGGTGACATGGAAATAGAATAATTTGAAAAAACTCCTTGACTCGAAATGGCTCTTCATCATCCCAAGCATCATCATGCTGGGATTATTTTTGTTGCCATTGTTCGCCGTGTTTGTCCGTTCGATCAACTCAGAATTTTTCAACTATGCTTTTTCAAAACAAGCATTGGATGCGTTGAAGTTGAGTCTGGCCACCAGCACAATTACAACCGTGTGCGCAATTCTGTTAGGCACGCCGCTTGCCTATGTTCTGGCAAATTGGAAATTGAAGTACAAATCTTGGCTTGAATTGCTGATTGACTTGCCCATTGTCCTCCCGCCTTCGGTTGCGGGGTTGGCGTTGCTCATCGCTTTCGGTCGCAGGGGCTTGTTTGGTTCATACCTAAACTTGATCGGGATTTCACTGCCATTCACAACCGTAGCGGTGATTATGGCTCAGATGTTTGTCGCCGCGCCTTTATACATCCGCTCGGCGCGAGTTGGATTCACGGGTATTGACAAACAACTCGAAGAAGCCGCCAACGTGGAAGGCGCGAATCGCTGGCAGATGTTTCGAGAGGTGATGCTACCGCTCACAGGCAAGACATTGTTAAGCGGAGCCATCCTCACATGGACTCGCGCCCTCGGCGAATTCGGCGCGACGATCCTATTTGCGGGGAATTTGGAGGGAGTCACACAGACGATGCCGATGGCGATTTATCTCGGCTTTGAGCGAAATCTCGGCGTCGCGCTGGCGTTGTCTGTGATGCTGGTGATCGTTTCCGTTTCCCTGCTCGCGTTGACGCGTCGGCTGGAAAAACCCGACCACGATTAATTCCCTTCGTATCCAAATGATATAATCGCGCCATTGTTGAGGCGTGATGCTAAAAATCGAAATCGTCTATTGCGCGGTCTGACATTACACTGCCCGGGCCGTGAGCCTGATGGGTGAGTTGCTCAGACACTATGAGCATGTGATCGAAGAGATCAAGTTGATACCTTCGGATGAAGGTCGTTTTGAGGTGACGGTCAACGGGCAGTTGTTGTTTTCAAAGTTGGAGTTGCATCGTCACGCCGAAGCGGGGGAAGTGGTGGGGTTGGTGAGGAAGTTGGTTGGAGAATGATCAAAAAGACCTCACAGGTCTTCAAGACCTGTGAGGTCTATAAAAACGAGGTTATGAATGCCAAAAAAAGGACGTGTATTTTCAGGAGCAAGACCGACAGGGCGGCAACATTTGGGAAATTACTTGGGCGCGATTCGGAATTACGTCGCGTTGCAGGATGACTACGATTGCGTCTATTGCATCGTGGATGTCCACGCGTTGACGACCGTTGAAACGACTCAAGAGTTAAAGCAAAACACAGTTGAGATGGCGCTCGATTGGCTCGCGGCGGGGATTCGTCCAGAAGAGACGATCTTGTTCATTCAATCGCACGTCCCTGAAGTGATGGAACTCCACACGTATCTTTCGATGGTCACGCAGATGGGCAAGCTCACCGACCTGCCAACGTTCAAAGAGAAGCTCGCCCAACAGCCTGAAAATGCCAACTACGGCTTGCTCGGCTATCCCGTCCTAATGACCGCCGACATCGTTTTGTATAAATCGGACATCGTTCCCGTCGGCATTGATCAGGCTCCGCATTTGGAGTTTGCGCGCGAGATCGTGCGCTCGTTCAATTATCGCTACAATACGAAAGTGTTAATCGAGCCGCAGGTCAAACACACCGAAGTGTTGAAGGTGCTGGGCATTGACGGCAAAGCCAAGATGAGCAAGAGTTTGAACAATCACATCGAACTCGCCGCCACGCCCGAAGAGACGACTGCCCGCGTCCGCGAGATGGTCACTGACCCTGCGCGAGTCAAACGCACCGACCCCGGCAACCCCGATGTGTGCAACGTCTTTTCGATGCACAAGATTTTTTCTCCGCAAGACGAAGTGGATATGATCAACGTGGAGTGCCGCCGCGCGGGGATCGGATGCGTGGATTGCAAGATGCGCTTCGCCGCGAACTTGAATAAGCACCTCGAACCGTTCCGCGCCAAACGCGCCGAACTCGCCTCCAAACCCGACTATGTGACTGATGTGCTGAACGACGGAGCCTCTCGCGCCCGCGCGATCGCGCAGGAGACGATGGTTGAGGTGAGAGAGGCGATGCAGCTTCCATAGAGTACACAGGTAGACAGGTACACACGTAGACACGTTGCAAGTTACGAGTTACAAAGTGCAAGGTGCAATCTGTTTCCTTGTTTCCCTGTTTACGTGTCTACTTGTTTACGAGTTTACTTCCTCCCATGCGAGTTCTCATCCAACGCGTTTCCCATGCCAGCGTAACCGTAGACCAGCAAACTATTTCCTCCATCGGAAAAGGTTTGCTGATCTTGTTGGGGATTGGGCACGGAGATGGGGAGGAGCAGGCAGGCTTCCTTGCGGAGAAGACCGCGAATCTGCGAATCTTCGAAGACGAACAAGGCAAGACGAATCTATCTGTGTTAGATGTGAAAGGGGAAGCGATCGTTGTTTCGCAATTCACGCTGTATGCCAACACCCAAAAGGGACGCCGACCCTCGTTCATTGAAGCCGCCCTGCCCGAGGTTGCCGAACCGCTGGTGAATCGATTCGTGGAGTTGTTGCGCGGACATGGCGTGCCGACTCAAACAGGAAAGTTTGGCGCGCACATGGAAGTGGAAATCCACAACGATGGTCCTGTCACGATCTGGTTGGAAAAATGAACGTTCAACCTAACTCGATTCAAAAATTGTCACATCGTTTTTTGATGTTGAAGCCCATCTCGGCGCTCTTGGCGAAAATTCTATATCGAGCCGATAATTTTCTTTTGTGGGCAACGCGCGGAAAACTCACGGTCACTCGTATTGTCGGATTACAAGTCATCCAGTTGACAACGAGGGGCGCGAAGACGGGGAAACTGCGCGTCATGCCGCTGATCGGTTTTCCAGACGGAGAGAAGATCGCGTTGATCGCTTCATATTTTGGCGGGGAGCATAACCCCGGCTGGTATTACAACTTGAAAGCAAACCCTGAGTGTGAAGTGCAGATCAATGGCAAAACGCGAACATATATCGCGCGCGAAGTGTTCGATGAAGAACGCGAGAAATATTTCCAGATGGCAAATTCATTGTACGCGGGCTATGGAAAATATCGTGAACGCGCCGCGCATCGGCATATTCCCGTGATGGTGTTGGAGTCGAAGAAATAAAGTTATTCACTAATCTTCGCTAATCCTCGCGAAAAAATTCGCGAAGATTAGTGTGGATTAGCGGACAAAATCAATTGCAGGATTCCACAACGCCGCATCCACCTGCACCGCCAGCGCGCCGACCGAGAGCATTGCGTCGGCGTTTTGTTTTGACCACACGCCTCCCGCGCCGATGACGGGGAGTCCGAGTTTGGCGGCAGATTCGACAACGTGAAGTGTTTGCGGAAATAATGACGGACCGAATAGCCTGCCAGTGATCGAGTGATCAGTCATCAGTGATCCACGCGGCGCGGAAATGCTTACCGCCTGCGCTCCATCCTGTATCAAACGCGGACCGAGCGACAAGACTTGTTCCACCGGCAATGAAAATATCAACGGCAGTTCGCCCAAGCACATTTCAAGCGTGAGCAAAATAATGTCGTCGGCGAGCAGGGGAGCGAAGCCGAGTTCCACAGCCATCACGTTTTCATGCGACTCCAACATGCGAACCATTTGCTGAGTCTCTTCGGGGCGGTCTGCCATGAGGTGGACGATGATCGGCAGTTCGGAGCGCGTCCACTTGGCGGAATATTTTTTCAGCGCGGTTTGGATGCCGGGATTTGGCAGTCCCGTGTGGAGGAGGAATCCGCCGGGGTATTCAAGCACAGCCGGTTGCGCAGTCGGCAAGCGCGGACGAAGCGAGATCGGGTTCGTCACGAACGCGCCGAATTCAAGACCTCCGAGTTCTCCAAGAACTCGGAGGTCTGGCGCGAATCCCAACGACCCCGCCGCGTTCATCAATGGTTTGCTGAAGTACAAATCGCGTTTCATGGAGTTGTATGATTGGGCTCGATGATATAAATTTCTTTACCGCTAACAAAGGATATGGAATTCCCATCAGGAGACCATTCCGCCCTACCGATGGTGTTAGATGAGGTCATGATTTGTTGCAGGTTTTCCAATGAAGGATAATCCACTTGCCAAAGTGTGTGGTTATCTGTAATAAAAATGAGCTTCTCTTCGTTCGGGCTCCAATCCTCGATGTCAACTTCAGATTGTGTATTCTGAACCTGGAATGGCAATTCTCGATATGTCAACATTGCGGCATCCAAAAATACAAGCACGTTTTTATCTTTGGCAGGATAGATCAATACATTGTCAGTCGGGTGCCAAAAAACTGCATAATCAGATGACGGCATAATCGGCAATGACTTTATTTCCTTGTTTGAAAGGGAGAGGATTTCTATGTCGGTCTCATTCGTGCGGAGATTGTAAGCTGCCAGCCATGCGAATTGACTATCGCTTGACCAATGAATATCCACCTGTGTATAGCCGGGATAAGTAGTTGTCTCAAAATCGAAAAGATGGATCAAGTAATTCACGTCAGAGCAATTTACCCATAAATATTTTCCATCTGATGAAGCATCTGTATCATAGCATGTTAATTCGGGTGAGATTCCCGCCATCTCTCGTACGTCATAGAAAACCTTCTTAGAAGGATCGATCATAGGGAGATATCTTATATCTCCATCATCCAAGTAACTCCACCAAACAAGAAAATATATGTCATCTCGTACCCATTCTCCTTTGTACATCCAAAGTCCATCATAAACTAATGGGTTGCCTTGACTATCTTGAAAATCTGATTCTGTAAACCGAAAGCTTGTTCCACTAAGAAGATCAGCGTAAAAGTAACAGCACCGATATATACGAGTCTCGTCTGAAGTCCAAAAGAGATCCCAAGATATAGGTTCATAATAATCTTCCCTACTCCAGTCTAATTTGATTTTTTCGCCAGTTTGCAAGTCGATCAATATATTGTCATCCAAAATTACTTTTGTCCTGCTGGGGGAGATACTTGACATTTTGCCCGGGTAACTTGCCAGTTTCTGACCATCGTATGTGTATGTAGAAACAGACGGCATATCCCCGTAAGGCTCCCATGTGATAAGAATATTAAGTTTTGGCGACCAGCGTACCTTCGCGTAATCAAAAGGAGAATCTAATTTATTTGATGGTAATGACCAGAAGTGCCCCGTATCTATGTTTATGACTACAATTTGTGTAACCACACTTATGGCTTGGTCGGTTTCTCCCCAGCTAGCTTGCCCTGAAGCGGGATAAAGGATTAGATGGTTTGAATCTAACCAAGACAACCCGCTGTATCCAAGTTCCCAGCCTGTGATCCGTTGTCCATTGAGACCATCTATATCGAATGATTCAATCGAAAGGGCGTTGTTTAAGAGATCGGAGAGTAGTGCAGGATCAATGGTTGGGATTAAAGTTGGCAAGACGTATGTTGGTCTCGGCGAAGGTTCAATTGTAGAAGCGGATATCTCGCTCGGGCTGGGAGTTATCGTTGATGTCGCTGTTTCGATTGGAGGTTGAGTTGCAGGAATAGCTTGCCCACAAGAAATTAACTGCAGACATATGGTTAGAAACACCATTGCTCTGAATTGCTTTTTCATATAGGCGCTCCTTTGTTGATCCCAATTGCTCAAGCAAAATTTTATCCCTCTTCTCCACTGTTCGGGAGTTGAGGGACAACCTGTTCACGCCAATCCCACCGCTTTCAACATCTCTTCATTACTATCGAACTTGAATTCCTCGATGCCGCGCTTTTTGGCTTCTTCGAATTCGATTGCTTCTAGCTGTTTGACGTGTTCTTTCAGCACAATCGGCTTCCCGATCGATTGCAACTTCTCTTCAACAGCAGGGATGTTTAGTGCGCCTGCTTGTTTCGTCTGCAAATACTGCAAAACAACTTTCGCCGCATTTGTGCCATCCTTGCGGGCGATGCCCACGAGACCCGAACTCGCCTTGCGCGACCAGCCGCCGACGAACACGCCCTCGATTGGCGATTCGTATGATAGCCCGTCTACGGGAAAGCGCGGCTCTTTGATTTTGATAAACTCTCCCCATTCCGTCGGCAGACCGAACGACTCGTCCACCTTGTCGCCGATGGCGAAGATGACCGTGTCGAGCGGAATCATGCGCTTGTTGCCGGTGCCTTTGGCGCTGGTTTTGCCGTCTTTCTCGGCGAGGATGTTATCTTCCACTTCCAAGTGAGTGAGCTTGCCGTTCTCGCCAATCATTCCCACCGGCGAGGCGAGGAAATCAAAATAGAAGGCGGCATTATCCGTTTTAGGGTCGGCTTTGGCAAGCGCTTCTAAAATTTTGTGGCGCCCAATTTCAGGATCCTGCTGAATGGCTTGCAGAGCGGGCAGAACACGCGCCATCTCGCGCTCAAACTCATCCAGGTTGAGATATGAGATCAAATGCTTCATTTCCTCTTTTGTGAAATTGACCTCAGCCGGTCCCCGTCGCACCACCGCCGTAACATGTTCCGCTTTATATTCGTTGATGAGGTGACGGGCAATATCCACCATCACATTGCCCGCGCCGATGATGGCGCATCGCTTCCCAAAGTGAAAACGCCACTGGCTGTACGGCGGGAGATGATTGTAATAGTACACAACGTCTTTGGCGTGATACACGCCTTCGAGTTTCTCGCCCGGCAAGTTCAACGACTTGGTGCCTTGCGCGCCCACCGTCACCAGAACCGCGTCGAAGCCGAGGGAACGCAACCCATCGAGAGTCAGGTCGCCCTGAGTCCCGAACGTGATGTTTCCGTAATAGTCGATGTTTGGCAGGTCCAAAATATGTCGAAACTGTTTGCGAAGCCCCTCTTTCATCGTATGCTTTTCAGGGTAAATGCCATACTCGGCGAGCCCGCCCGGTTTGATGTCGCGGTTGAAGAGCGATATGTGAACTCCCTGCATGGCTAGTTCACGCGCCCCGAACAGCCCCGCAGATCCTGCGCCGATCACGGCGACATGGTATGGGTTGGTCACGATGCCTCCTGAAACGCCCTGCGATTTTGAAGAACCCAGAGATTATAGCCAAAAATAATTCTGCGGCAACACCTTCGTAACCATCATACAATTTTTCATATCTATGCTAAGATTACAGACGTACTTTACCCAAAGTGAGGAGGTCGTATGACACAGTCATCCCCAAAACGTGAGAGACCTTTTGCGCGTTTGATGCGGATCGTGCGCGGCGATGCCGGTCAGACTGCGCGGACGCGCGCCTATCGCCGCGCCAACACGACTCAAACCCCCGCGCCGGTTCCCGCCTCCCCTGCGTCTGATTCTGTTCCTCAACCGGCTCGCCTCCTACGCGCCTTCTGGACGTTCACCGGCATACTCTCGCTCATCGTAAACATTGTTCTGATCGCTATTCTGCTGGTGGCGCTGCGGATGTTGGGCGCGTTACAACTCACCGCCAACGACCAGTTCTCCGGAGTGCTGGGCGGGTTGTATCTCAACTTTGTGAAAATGGACGAAGCCACCATCTCCACGAACATTCCCGTCAACGCGGCGATCCCTCTCGATATTGTGGTGCCGGTCAAAACAACCACGCGCATCGTGCTGGCAGATACAACCACTATCAATAACGCCCACGTGATCATCAACACCGGCGGCGTGGATATCGATGCCGACGCGGTCGTTACCCTCCCTGCCGGCACGCCGCTCAATGTGATCCTCGACTTTCCCCTGCCGGTAAAAACCGATCCCAACAATAACCAGATCCAGGTGCCGATCAGTTTGAATGTGCCGGTCAACATTCCGCTCAAAGACACGCAACTACATGACCCGTTCGTTGGCTTGCAGGAAGTGGTCAAACCTTACTACTGTCTCGTCGAACCTAATGCCGTGTGGAACGGCATTCAAATCTGCTCGCCGGTGGAAAATCCATAAATTTGGAGTCTCGCTCATGAAAAATTCTCATTCAGAAACCACACTTTCCAACGGGCTCAAAGTTTTCCTCAAAGAGATTCACACCGCGCCGATCATTTCTTCGTGGGTGTGGTATCGCGTCGGCTCGCGCGATGAAGTGCAAGGGCGCACAGGCATTTCGCACTGGGTCGAACACATGCAGTTCAAAGGCACGCCGCAATTCCCCGCGAACATTCTCGATAAAGCCATCTCGCGCGAAGGCGGCGCGTGGAATGCGATGACCTACCTCGATTGGACGGCGTATTACGAAACCATGCCCGCCGACAAAATTGATTTGGGCTTGCGCCTCGAATCGGGTCGCATGATGAACAGCGAGTTCAAACCCGAAGAGGTCGCCTCCGAGCGCACGGTCATCATGTCGGAGCGCGAGGGCAGTGAGAACGAGCCGCTCTTCATGCTTGGCGAGGCGGTGCAACAAACCGCCTTCCGCGTGCATCCGTATCATCACGAAGTCGTCGGCGACATGGCAGACCTGCGCACGATGACGCGCGACGATCTTTATAATCACTACCGCGAATTTTACGTGCCGAACAACGCGGTGATGGCGATCGCGGGCGATTTCGAATCGGACAAAATGTTGGTGCGAATCCGCGAACTGTTCGAGTCAATCCCATCTGGAAAAGAGCCGACGCGTGTGGCGCGGGAGGAACTTCCGCAACATGGGGAGGTGCGACTCAGCGTGGAAGGACCCGGTTCAACTTCGTACGTGCAGGCTTGCTACCGCTTCCCAGCCGCCTCGCACCCCGACTTTTTCCCGCTCACCGTGCTGGACAGTTTGCTCGCCGGTCCCAGCAACTTCAATATGTTCGGCGGCGGCATCTCGAACAAAACCTCGCGCCTCTACCGCGCCCTCGTAGATAAAGAATTTGCAGTCAGCGTGCACGGCGGCGCATCCGCAACGATTGATCCGTTCTTGTATGGAATCACAATGACAATCCATCCCAAACGCAAACCCGAAGAGGCGCTTGCGGTGTTGGATAAAGAACTTAAACGCGCGCAGGAAGAGAAAGTTTCAAAAGAAGAGATCGCCCGCGCGATCAAACAAGCGCGCGCTATCTTTGCTTATGGGAGCGAGAACATCACCAACCAAGCGTTTTGGATGGGCTATGCCGAGATGTTTGCCACCTACGATTGGTTCCAGACGTATCTCGATAAGCTGGCGAAGGTCACGGCAAAAGATATTCAGCGTGTGGCGAATGAATATTTCAAACCTCAAAGCCGAGTGGTTGGAACCTACATCCCTATGGGTGGGAGGGCGAAATGATGGCAACGAATTCCGCATTACCCGGTCCCAATGATATTCATCGCGAGGTATTGCCGAACGGGATTACCATATTAACTCGTTCCAATTTCAACAGCCCCTCGGTAGTTATCGGCGGTTTCTTCAACGCCGGCTCGCTCTTCGACCCTGACGCAAAACTCGGCTTGGCAGACTTTGTCTCTTCGGCGTTGATGCGCGGGACGAAGACGCGAACGTTCGATACAATTTACAATGAGTTGGAATCGGCCGGGGCAAGTTTGGGGTTCAGTTCAGGAGTCCATTCCTCTGGCTTCAACGGGCGCTCGCTGGCGGAGGATTTGCCGCTCTTGTTGAATTTGCTGGCTGGGTCGTTGATCAACCCCACGTTCCCAAAAGCCGAAGTTGAAAAATTACGCGCGCAATTATTGACGGGCCTTGCGATCCGCGCTCAGGATACTTCTGATATGGCTTCCATGGTGTTTGATGAAATCCTGTTCAGGGATCATCCGTACAGCCGCGCGGAGGATGGTCACCCGGAAACGGTCAAGAGAATCACACAAGGCGACCTGGTCAAATTTCACCGCGAACATTTCGGTCCGCGTGGGATGGTGATTGCCATCGTCGGGGCGGTGAAGGCGGAAGAAGCCGTCAGGCAGGTGAAGCGCGCCCTAGGGGGATGGCAGATAAAAGGTCGGAAAGAAGCGCCGGCTCTTCCTCCATTGAAGCCAATGAAGAAGACCGTCCGCCGTCATCATCAGATCGCGGGGAAGTCGCAATCTGATTTGGTGATCGGCACAGTTGGTCCTATGCGCAAAGATCCGGACTTTTTGCCAGCCTCGCTTGGGAATAATATTTTGGGGCAGTTTGGGCTAATGGGGCGGATCGGCGATGTGGTGCGCGAGAAGGCGGGCTTGGCATATTATGCGGGCTCAAGCCTGAGCGCGGGGATGGGGCCCGGTTCATGGGAGGTGAACGCGGGCGTGAATCCGTCGAATGTGAGCAAAGCCGCCGATTTGATCGTGAGTGAGTTGAAACGATTCGTGGACGACGGTGTGACTGCCGAAGAACTCGCAGATAGCCAAACCAATTACATCGGACGTTTACCGCTTTCCTTGGAATCAAACGGCGGGGTGGTGGGCGCGTTGCTGAATATCGAACGCCATGATTTGGGCTTGGATTATTATCTTCGCTATGCGGATCTTGTTCGCCAGGTGACGCGTGAACATGTGCTGAGCGCGGCGCGCCGATGTATCGATACTGACAAATTGGCGATTGCAGTGGCGGGGGCATAGGGGAAGTATTCGGTAATTAGAGAGATGGAGACTTGAAGAATTGAAGATGGCAACCGGTGTAGATTTGATCGAGATTTCGCGCGTCGAAGAGGTGATTGCCCGACATGGCAAGCATTATCTGGAACGGATCTACACGCCTGCCGAGTTGGAACAGTGCGGCGGCCGCGCCGAGTCGTTAGCGGGAAGGTTTGCGGCGAAAGAGGCGGTTGCCAAAGCGTTGGGTTCGGGAATCGGGGATGTGATGTGGAAAGAGATCGAAATTTTGGGTGGTGAACAGAAAGCGCCTATCTTGACTTTGCATGGCGCGGCGAAACAAAAAGCAGACTCGCTTGGGTTTTCTTCGTGGTCGGTGAGTATTAGCCACAGCCGGAGTCATTCGGTAGCGTTTGTGGTGATGGTTGGATAAAAATAACCTCCCGTGAGCCAGTTTCACGGGAGGTTTGCAAAGGACAGGACTCGACTCTTGCCCATATTGCCATGGTTGCGGTTGTGTCATCCGTAGTTCAATTACGAATAAACAGGAACGGGTTAATGTTGATCTTCCACTCCGACCCAAATATGACCGGGGAGAATGGGACGATAGGCGCGCACAGTAATCTTCTCGCTTTCCATAACTGTATCTTTCAACATGTTGGGGTGCACGAGGCATAAGTCTGGAACGCGTCCATATTTCTTTTGGTAATACTCCACCGCCTTTTTGATCTTGGTATCCAGTGTTGATTGTGTGTCATCGAACCAAAGCATTCCAGTGTGCATGTCAAACTCCTTTTCTATGCTATGCTTGGTAGCCAAAAACGAAGCCATTGATCGCCTTCGCGCAAGGCAAACTCTGTTCCGTGGTTAAGTGAGCGTAGGTTCGCGTCTCGGGCTTTCAACCGGTGGGTGGTGTCTTCATCCTTGATTGAGCCGAAGATGCGTGTGCGGAATAAGTCCAGCCAGGGGTGTAATGAATCTAAACGGCTTGGGTTGAGCGTCACGATGGGCCAGACGCGGCGGGCGGGTCCGCGCAGGAGGAGCCAGCGCAGGTTTTGTCGCGCGTCGAAATCGAGGTTGGTCGCGGCTTCGAGATCGTCAAGCAGTAACAGAACAGATTGCGAACTGGTTTTATTTCCATGCGCCCAGGATGCCAGTGAAAGAATGAACTCCTCAGACGAATTGGTATATAAAGGAAAGACGCCGACATTGTTGGGGATTTTTTCAACACCGTTCCATTCCCCGGGATGGTTGGTCACCACACCGAACTGGAGGTTGGACGGTTGATGCATCATTCCCGCCGATTGCGCGATCACTTGAAGGAGATTGGTTTTACCCGCGCCGGCATCGCCCATGATCAACAATGGTCCCGGCACGGCGTCATGCAAGTTCAACAGCATCGGCAATCCATCGGAGGCAATGCCCATGAACATGGCTTCATTTGGCATGGCGCCAAATTCAGAGAGTACCTGGTCTAACGATGGGTGAGCAGGAACCGGTGCGAGGCGATGCGCCGCATCGATCTCAGGTTTGAGTTCTGTAAAGGCTTCCATTAAGAGTTCGTATCGATTTATGTCTCTCATAGAACAAGTGTTCTAAATATACAACCTCTCATTCGGCATGTCAAGAGGCAAATTCATGCTTCGCAATGTGTTTGTCATTCTTGACTGACATTCTGAATCCTGCTACACTTGCGACCTGCTCCTAGGAGTTCCCGCAAGTTTGTGGCGGGGCAAAGTGCCGGGAGCAATTTAATTGCCTGTTTAACTTCCCCGATAAGTATGGCTTTGGTATAATCGCCCTGCTTTTGCGGGGTTGTTGTAGCGAAGCGAAAATCCCGCCTCCTTTGGCGGGACGCGAAGCACGCGCCGACGTAGCTCAATCGGCAGAGCACCCGCCTTGTAAGCGGGCGGTTACGAGTTCAAGTCTCGTCGTCGGCTCTGAGATTGTCGGGAGAGACCTATCGGCGATCTTAATAATTTATTTTGGGCAGTTACCCAAGTGGCCAAAGGGGACTGACTGTAAATCAGTTGTCAGACGACTTCGGAGGTTCGAATCCTTCACTGCCCACTACTCGTGCGAACGGGTAAGCACGTTAAGCCCTCATAGCTCAGTCGGCAGAGCACACCCTTGGTAAGGGTGAGGTCACGGGTTCGAATCTCGTTGAGGGCTCAATCGTTGCTATAAAATTTCTTTATCAAATGAAAGAAGGAGAAAGAAAAAATGGCGAAAGAAAAATACGATCGCAGCAAACCGCATCTGAACGTGGGCACGATGGGACACATTGACCACGGCAAGACGACGCTGACGGCGGCGATCACCAAAGTGGCAGGACTGCAAGGGCAAGGCGAATTCAAAGCCTACGACCAGATCGACAACGCGCCGGAAGAAAAAGCGCGCGGCATCACG
>JAJTXU010000091.1 GCA_021462845.1 Anaerolineales bacterium | reverse complement strand
ATCGGCGATGAGGAACGCGGCAGAACGGACGTGATCGCAGATGACGCGATAGGGCGTGAAGTTAGCGAGCATTTCTTTTTCGCTGTGACCGGTGAGACTGCGCAACACTTCGAGCGAGGCGGCGAAGAGATCGGTCTTGTAATTTGAATCAACGCCTTGCAGAACAGAGACGATGCGCTCGAAGCCCATGCCGGTATCCACATGTTTTTGCGGGAGCGGCTCGAGGCGTCCATCGTCGAAGAGATTGTATTGGATGAAGACGTTGTTCCAGAGTTCGAGATAGCGCGTGCATTCGCCGTTCACGCCGCATTTATGCGGTTTGCCGCGCAGGTTATCGAACTCCTCGCCGCGATCCAAATGAATTTCGGAACAGGGCCCGCACGGACCCGTCTCTGCCATTTGCCAGAAGTTATCTTTGCGCCCGAAATACAAAACGTGTTCGGGGTTGAAGCCGGGCTGAGCCTTCCACGCATCTGCCGCCTCATCGTCGCGCGGGACATTGCCCTTGTCGTCCTCAAAACATGTGGCGTAAATTTTGTCTTTTGGCAGACCCCACACTTCGGTGAGCAGTTGCCACGACCACGCGATGGCTTCCTTTTTGTAGTAATCACCGAACGACCAGTTGCCGAGCATTTCAAAAAACGTGTGATGGGTGTCGTCGCGCCCCACGTCTTCGAGGTCGTTGTGTTTGCCAGCCACGCGCATGCACTTCTGCGAGTCAACGGCGCGGGTGTAGGGTTTTTTGTCGGTGCCGATGAAGACATCCTTGAACTGAACCATGCCCGAATTGGTGAAGAGAAGCGTGCTGTCGCCGCCCGGGACGAGCGACATCGAAGGCACGGCGGTATGTCCATGCTCGACGAAGAAGTCAATGAATGTTTGGCGGATTTCATTACCGGTAAGTTTTTTGCTCATGAGGACTCCAAAATTTTGAAAATGACGGGCGAATTATACCAAGCGGATGAAACAAAAATCCCGAACCTGTAGGTTCGGGACTGGTCGTCATCATTCAGCCTCAAGCCATGACAGGTTCACAGGACGCGCAATGTAGCGGCGGCTTGAGCGGCGGCAGAGGGAGTGAAGTTGGTTTTCATTGGTCGAGATTATACGAGGCATATCGGAATTTGGGGAGGGACTTATCCTCCATTCTTCCTAAATTCAGATTTCCCTAAACCGAGGGGACTATACTTGGCGCGCGCGTTTACCCAAACAAGAAAGCGAGATTCGTAATGAAACAAAGAAAATTCTCTATCATGATCGCCGTCAGTGTTCTGATATTTTCCACACTGGCATGTAACGTAGGGAGCCAGGCGCCCACAGTGGAGACCCAGCCGCAAGCAGGAAATCCAACCGAAGCCGCTCCGCCGCCGGAGCAACCTTCTTTCGGTAGCCCCGCCGGCGCGTGCGATAATCCTTATTTGCCCATCGTTCAAGGGGCAACGTGGAATTACAACATGACCGGAGGCGTTGCCGATACGTTTGTACACAGCATCGTTTCCATCGAAGCGGACAGTTTCACCGAACAGGATGTCTTTGGGACGGGGATCACCCGCACAGGGTATTGGAAATGCGAGGACGGCGCGTTAACCATGCTTGACCCGAGCAGTGACACAACGGGGACTGTCGCTACAGATAAAGTTACGGCTGATTTTAAAACCACCTCGGCGAGCGGAATTACTTTGCCTGCGACAATTAATCCCAACGACACGTGGGAGCAAGCCATAACCCTCGAAGGGACAGAAGATATCGGCGGCAATCAGATCCCCGCAAAGAACGAATTCTCAAATTCGTGCAAAGCGATCGGAGCCGAATCGGTGACCGTCCCCGCTGGGACGTTCGACGCCATGCGCGTGGACTGCCAGACGAACATGAACATTACGATCACCATGGCAAACACCCCTGTAACAACTTCGCTGACGTTTGCCACCTCAAGTTGGTTTGTTGAAGATGTAGGCTTGGTCAAGGAATCTAAAACAGGCGACGGCGTGAACAGCGCCATTGAGTTGACTTCCTATAACATTCCGTGACCAAGATCGGAGTTGCAAATTCTCCGAACTCCTCTTGAGAATTAGAACGATTGTCGTCTCAGCCTGAAGGATTCGAAACATCCCTCAAGGCGAGACGACTTCTTTATTTCCGGCTCTCCCGTAATTAACGGGAAACCCTAAAACCTTTGCCACGGATTGCACGAATTCGCACGGATTATTTTTAAAAAATCGGTGAAAATCAGACATTTTTTGCGTATACACCTTGTCCTTATCCGCGCTATTCGTAAATTCACGATGCTCGCTTTAAATTTTTAGGGTTTGAGAAAGCGCTGGCAATTCGGGAACTCCCAGTTGAAAAAAGCCGTCAAAATGACTATACTAAACCAATGAACCAGGTAGTTCCCGCCTCACTGGCAGAAAGGGAAAGGGTACGGAGGATGACCACATTCAAGAGATTTATCACATTGGGGGTCGCTACTTCATTAATTCTTTATGGTTGTATCACGCGCCCAACAGCAACACCAGAGGATATTACAGAGCCTGCAAACTTTTCAGGCGATATTCCATCGGTTGGCTTGGCGGTTGTGGCGGTCAATGGCACAACTGTGTTCAACACGGTTGGACAAACAATCAACTACTCTTATTCAGTGAAAAACACTGGTAACCCAACGCTTACCGGTCCCGTAACGGTTGCGGATAACAGAACGACTCCACCCGTTTGCGTGGCGGTTAATACCGTGGGGAATTTCGATAATAACCTCGACAAAGACGAGATCGTCACCTGCACATCGGCATACACCATTACGCAGAACGACCTCAACGCCGGTTCGGTGGCGAGTACCGCCACAGCGCAGGTCGGTGGAATCACCTCGAATACAGCCACCACCACCGTGCCAATGGCGGCAGTGAACAAGACGCTTACAGTGACGGTTACGCCAAGCACAACAACCTACAACGCGGCGGGGCAGATCATCACCTACTCGTATGGCGTAAAAAACACCGGCGCGGCTGCTATCGGCCCCGATCAATTCAAGGTGACCGACAGCAGGCAAACCGCGCCAATCAACTGCGACATTGCCAACCGCACGCTGGGTCCCGGCGAATCGATCTCATGCTCGGCGCAATACACCGTCACACAAGCAGACCTGAGCGCGATAGACATCACGAATACGGTCACCGCCTCGGGCGGAGGCGTTACGTCACCAGCAATCACTAGCGTGGTCGCAAAAGGCGTCATCACCGGCGGTAACTACACCAAAGGCTCGAATATTTCACACACGGTGGTCAGCGGCGAATGGCTGTATCAGATCGCCCGTTGTTATGGCGCGGATATCAACGCGACGCTTGCCGCCAACCCGCAGATTCCAAACCTGCATTACATCCTGCCCGCAATGACCGTGAACGTTCCCAACATCGGCTCAAAAGGGACGATCTTCGGACCGCCCTGCGCGGGATACTACGTGGCGCAAATTGGCGACACATGGGAAAACATCGCTACCAGATTCAATGCGGATGTAGTCGTTCTGAAAGCCGCAAACAGAACCATCGTCTCTCCCTCCCTGGGGAACTGCCTCAAGATCCCGTTGAATTCCGCCGGGGGAGCCACGCCGGCTCAAACCGCGATCACAGCCTGCCCCTCCACTTCACCGGTCACGCCCCAGCCCGGAACAGACATCCGTATCAACTTCCCCTCTGGGAGCACCGGCACAACCGTGGTTGGTTCGGTCACCGGCACAGCGACTGTCCGCTATTTGCTGGCGGTTTCACAAGGACAAACACTCACGGTAAAACTAACGGGTCCTGCGAACACTCTCACCATTGGCATCACCGCCGCAGGTGGAACCGTGCTCAAGGCGCAAGACGCCAACCCGACATTCACGGGAACCGTGCCCACCTCAGGCGACACCATCATCACTGTCACCGGTACCGATGCTTCCACCAAACAATTCTCGCTCGAAGTATCGGCAATAACCCCGGCAACAACCTCCTTCGAACGCGTGGCAGACATCAACACCGGACCTCCAAACTCCGATCCGGCGTTCCTCGCAAACTTCAACGGGCAGTTATTCTTCCGCGCCACAGGCAACAACGCCGGCGCCGAACTGTGGAGATACGACCCCACCACAAAACTTCCCACCATCGCCGACGATATTAACCCGGGTCCCACCGGCTCCGACCCCGCTTACCTCACCTCGTATAACGGCGCGTTATATTTCAGGGCAAACGGCGGCGACGGCAACGGCGCGGAACTCTGGCGCTGGAACGGCTCCGATTCCGGCAGGGTTGCCGAGATCAACGCCGGCGCGGCGGACGCAAACCCCGCTTACCTGACCGTGTTCAACAACTTCCTCTACTTCAGCGCGACAGGTTCGGATGGCAAAGGAAATGAACTATGGCGCACAGACGGCACTTCCACCCAGTTGATCGCAGACATCAACGGGTCGGGCGATTCGAACCCCTCGCATTTAGCGGTATTCAACAACGCCTTATATTTCAGCGCCGTCAGCACAGACGGCAAAGGCGTGGAGTTGTATAAGTTCGACGGCGTCACCGCCCCCGTCCGCGTGAGCGACATCAACCCCGAGGCGGGCAACGCCAACCCCGCCTACCTCGCGTCATTCAACAACGCCCTATATTTCAGCGCCATCAGCAACGACGCCAAAGGCATCGAGTTGTGGAAATACGATGGCACGAATAGCCCCGTCCGCGTGACCGATATCAATCCCGAGGCTGGCGATGCCGCCCCATCTTTCCTCACCGTTTTCAATGGTTCGTTATATTTCAGCGCCATCAGCAACGACGGGAAAGGAATTGAATTATGGAAGTTCGACGGCGCCTCCCCGAAACTCGTCGGCGATGTAAACCCGGCGGGCAACGACGGACCTGCGTATCTGGTCGTGTTCAATAACGAATTGCTCTTTCAAGCAAACGGCAACGACAACGCCGGCGTCGAACTCTGGAAACTCAAAGGACAATAAATCACTAAAACCGATCAAAAAAAGCCCTCGCAAACTCGAGGGCTTTTTTTGACTCACCTTACGCAGAACGTCCCGAAGGTTTCCTTGAAGGTACCTTGTTGAGCCAAACCAACCTTCGGGGCGGTGCGTAACATCAGTGATTCAAACGCAATGAGGTAAGCCATTAAGGAGTAATAACCAAACCCAAAAAAGCGTCGTAACGGCATGAAAAAATTACGCGCCGCCAATTTCATTCTCCTGACGGGATTCCTACTCGTGAACGCCTGCGGGATGACAAGCAACGAATCCACTCCGACGAGTGAAACTGTTTCGGCTACCTCGACCCCTCCGCCGCCCACACAAACCACCGCGCCACCCCCCACCTTCACCGCATCCCCAACCGCCACACCCATCCCCCATCCGCTATCGATCGATGCCATGCGCGCGCGCGACTACCCCGGCAGTGACGTGGTCATTGAAACCACGCTCGACCCCGGCGTAAACTACAACCGCTACATCGTTTCCTATCTCTCCGAGGGACTCAAAATCTACGCGCTGATGACCGTGCCCAACGGCGAAAAACCCGCCGAGGGCTGGCCCGTCGTCATCTTCAACCATGGCTACATCCCACCAGACGTATACGTCACTACCGAACGCTACGTCGCCTACGTGGACCTCATCGCCCGCAACGGATATATCGTCTTCCGCTCCGATTATCGCGGACACGGCAACTCGGAAGGCAATGCGTTAGGTGGTTACAGCCGACCCGATTACACCGTTGACATCTTGAACGCGGTCGCTTCGATGAAACGCTATCCCGACGCGGACCCGAACCGCATCGGCATGTGGGGACATTCCATGGGCGGGTACATCACATTGCGCTCGATGGTCATCACGAAAGATATCAAAGCCGGCGTGATCTGGGCGGGCGTTGTCGGCTCTTACCCAGACCTTTTGTACAACTGGCGGCGCGGCACCGGCGCGTCTCCCGACTCATCGCCGCGCCCCGGATCGTGGCGCATCACGCTCGTCGAGCAATATGGCTCACCGGAGTCTAACCCTGAATTTTGGAATTCCATCTCGTCAAATTCATATCTCGCGGATGTTTCCGGTCCGATCCAATTACATCACGGCACAAACGATACCGATGTGCCCCTGCTTTTTTCGGAAAACCTGTTCTTTCAGATGCTGGACGCTCAACAATACGTGGAGCTTTATAAATACGAGGGCGACAACCACAACATCTCCAATTATTTCAGCACGGCAATGCAAAGAACGATCGAATTCTTTGATCGCTATTTGAAATAATCAGTAGATCACGAGAAATCCCGCGTAGGTTGCGCACCCTAGCGCAAACCTGGCGGTAGAGAGCGCAACCTACGCGCTTTCGTGAAGTATCAGTACTTCACGAAAGCGCGTAGGCGCTGAGAGGTCACGCGCCTTGTATGTGTTGAGTTTTAGGCGCTCTCACAGCAAGCGCAAAGCGAACTTTGCGGCACAACCAGCGAGAGATTCAGGGGATATTGAGAAAGTTACATAGGAAGAATCGTTATCTTGATGCGCCAATGGGCATGTGCTATAAAAGGGAAATCTTTCACGGAGGTTTCGTCATGCGCTTGCCCAAACGCTTAAATTTCCTCAAGGGAATGATCGTTCTCGCTCTTGTTTCCATTGCGTGTGGAAACTTCACAGCCAGCCCTGTCACGTATCGCTACGACGACCTGCCCGCCCCCGGGAATGAAAGCGCGGCATTCTCAGAGTATCGCGCCATCTCGCAATGGAATAAGTTAGAGATCGCCTACTTTTTTGTCAACGGAACAAGCGCGTTATCCGGCGCTGAGGAGCAGGAGGTGGTGCGGCAGGCATTTGCAGTTTGGGCGCAATCGACGCCGCTCACATTTACCGAAGTTGCCGGCAGTTCACAGGCAGATATTGTCATCGGCTGGGCAGAAGGCGAACACGGGGACGGCGATCCTTTTGACGGGTCTGGCGATGTGCTGGCGCACGCTTCCTTCCCGAATCCCTATGAAGACCGGCAGGTGTTCCTCCATTTCGACGATGCGGAACGCTGGGTAAATAGCGACACGCGCAACGTGGACTTGCTCACTGTTGCCGCGCACGAGATCGGTCACACGCTTGGGTTGGCGCACAGCGACGACCCCAACGCGTTGATGTACCCCAGTTATAGCGGACCGCATCGCTTCCTCGGGAACGACGATATCGCCGGCGCGCAAAGCCTGTACGGGGTGGCAAGCGCCCCACCGCCTGCGCCAGATATCCCTGCGGAAGACGCGCCGCCTCCCAGCGCGGAGGATGATGCAGACCGGGATGGAATCTCCGACCGCGATGAAGTCCTCGTCACCGGCACCGATCCAAATCATGCGGACAGCGACAACGATGGATTGAACGATGGCGTGGAAGTTGTCAACCGCATGAACCCGCTGGATGCGGATATGGATCGCGACGGCGTGAGCGACGGGCAAGAAGTTGCAAACGGAACCGATCCGTTCTTCCCTGAACAAGCGGATGTTTCGCCTGAACTTGAAAACGATGTGAGCAGTTTCTTAACCGAGGCAATCGAGTTGCAGATCGAAGCGTATCAACGCGGCGACGCTTCGGTCGCTTCGTCTATCATGGCGGGAGATGTTCTTCAAAATTTAACCGCTGAGATCAACTCGCTCAACTCGCAAGGCTTGGTTTCGGTTTCAGCGATCGATTACTATGAAAGTTATATCAACGACATTCGCGTGATCAACAATGCGCATCTCGAAGTGGATACATGCGAAGTGTGGACGACCGCCACCTATCGCTTATCGGATGGACAACTGATCTCAAGCGATGGACCATCGCTATTGCCGCAAACCATCACGATCCAACAAGCGAACGCGGGCTGGTTCATCACCGCGGTTGATTTTTTTGACGCGCCGGCGTTTTGCAATTAAGGTTGAAAAATATACCGGTGCCGCAAAGTTCACTTTGCGTCTATGTTGCGCGCGGTTTGACGGAAACATATCCGCTCGCTCCGCTCGCAAGGCAAACCTTGCAGTACTGCGATGACGCAGGAAAGGCTCAACTCCAATGAATGTTAATTTCAACAAACGCTCCACGCAGGTTGCCACCATCGCGTTGATCCTGTTGCTATTCGCCTGCGGAGTTGCCATTCTGCTTGGCATTTTGTTCAGGTACGGTAATGCCAGCCCTCTCCCCGCAACCGACACGCTCACTTCCACCTCGACATCCGCGCCAGCGTTCTCAGAAACGCCAACCGCCCGACCCACCTTTTTCCCCACATCGACTCCACTCCCAACATTTACCATTGTGGTTCTGCCCCCCGGCACGATCAAAAAGCCGACGCGCACTTTCACAGCCGTGTCGGTAGCCACCCGCACAAAGCCGCCAAGCGGGCCAACTTCGACGCCGACGCTAACTAAAACATCCACGTCGACATCGAATGCATCATCGTCAAACACGCCAGGCGGTCCGACTCCAACCGACACGATCACGCCCGGCGGTCCAACTTTAACGCCGTCCATTACCAATTCACCGACGCTGACCTCAAATGCGCCGACCGCCACCTCAACGGCATCGGCAACATCCACGTCAACTGATGCGCCAACCCCGACGAACACAACCAGCGCGCCTGTTGGATCCGCCGTTTTCGCAGTGGGACCAGGCGGCGCAGATGTGATCCCACACCAGATCGTGCGCACTGCCAATAACTTCCTTTACCTGTTTTCCAGCCAGGATTCATCTTCACTCTTGCGCGTGTATCGCACAAACAATGCCGGCTTCCCCAACTCTGCCAGCGACTTCGCCGCCCCGGTCACCGTCAACGAGTCCAGCAGTATCATTTCTGTGGACGCGGTGTACAACGGCGGGACGATCATCCACGCGTTGGTCAATTTGCGCAACGGCGAGATCAAAGATTATCCGTTTGACACATCCACGAATTCGTTCAAGCCTGCCATCACCCTTGCCACAGACGGCGGTTCGGTGAGCGGCTCTCCGTACGTAGGAACCAGCGGTATTAGTGGAATGATGGAACCGGGCGGCACTCTACACGTGGGCTACTGGACGAGTAGCAACCATATCCTTCACCGCTCCTACACATACAACAGCGGAACAAATACGCTCACGCCCGCTGGCGGCTTCACGCAGGTGGATACGGCAGGGAGCGCAAATCATCCATCCCTTGCCATCTCGCCCGCAAACAACTCCCTCACTGTGGCATGGATATCGCAAGCGGTCAGCCCGCCCCAAATCCTCACCCGCACCCGCCAATCGAATGGAACGTGGGGTTCCATTGAAACCGCCAGCACATCCCCGGTGTGGACGAGCCCCTCCAATGGACTCAACATCGACCAGGGTCCGAGTCTCATCATCGACTCCTCCGGCACAAAGCACATGGCATACATTCAGGAATTCGACGCGTCTGTCGGCGATTATGGCCGCATTCACTACACAAGCAATAACGGCTCAGGGTGGGTGGATCAGCCGCTCGCGGCGTTCACGCATGACCCTGCCGTGGCCATTAACAGCAGTGGGCAGATTTACATCATCGGTCATGGGCATCCGCTCAATGCGACCTGCACCTCCATGGATGATATTTGCACCATTCGGAAAAGCGGCGCGAGTTGGAATAACCCCGTGCTGTTTGCCTCACCCTCAGGCGGTTTCTCCTTTGATGCCAGCCCTTCGGTCAAGTGGTCGGTCGTTGGCTTCAACCGCGCGGATATCATCGAGTTCGTTTTCTTTATGACTCCTTACGAAAGTCCCACGTTATATTACGGGCGCTTCCCATAATGCAGAAACTCATCTCAGTCGTCGGCGCGAGCGGCGTGGGCAAAACGACGTTCGTCAACGCGCTGGCGAAAACTGGAAATTTTGCGACCGCGTTCGAACAGCACGACGAGCGTCCGTTTCAATCGTTGTTCAAGCAAGATAAAAAATACGCGCTCGCCAATCAACTCGATTATTTGCTCCTACGCGCCGAGCAAGAAAAACAACTTCGCGCGGCGAATAAAACTGGATTAATGGATGGCGGACTCGACCTCGACTTCCACGGATTCACCCGCCTCTTTCGTCACCGCGGCTTGCTCACCAACTCCGAGTTTGATCTCTGCCTTCGGCTTTACACGCTCCTCCGCGAACTGCTCCCCCCGCCCGATCTCATCGTCGTGCTGAGCGCGCCGCAAAAAATAATCGAAGGGCGACTCGCCTCCCGCAGGCGAATCAACATCGCGTCCGTGAAAGACGCGGAGTTGATGGATGGATTCATCCACGAATGGCTGGGGTCGGTATCTGAGGAAAAAATTTTGCGCATTGACGCATCCGCCGAGGATGAAGATTACACCAGCGCGGCGAGTCAACTGCCTGAGTGGATTCGATCGGGCTAGTAGAAATTTATCCGATGAGGCATCGAAATCAGTTCGTCCGCAATCGGCTCGGCAAGGATGAACAACCTGCCCCACGATAAATTTCCGTCGGCGTAAATGCAGGTTTGCAAAGTCAGATCGCCCGGGCGGTTGAACACTTTGAAGAAGAGGCGGGTTGACGATAGCCGCTCGCCGGTGTCGAGGTCTACAAAATCGCTCGTGACGCTGTTCGGCTCCAACGCTTGAAAGCGCATGAGTTCACGGATGATATAGGTTTCAATTTTGCCGTCGCCGTAGATCAGGTATATCCATTGTCCCTTTTCCAACGAGGAAAAGTTTTCGCCAGCGAGGTAGTTGTGCGCCAGCAGACCGGTCGTGTCGTAGCGCGACGCCGCTTCAAATTGCGTTACGGTTTCCGGCTGGGTGGAAACAAAAGCGGGACTGCCATCCGGCTGAGAAACGACAGAATAGGCAAACACATCCGGCGCGTAGATGCCGCGCAGTTCATCCGCTTCGCCGTTCGCCACTTGGATGATGAATTCATCCAGCGTCGGAATTTCGCTCACCTCCCATGCGCGCGCGGGCGATGGGAGGATAAGGAGCGCGATGGCAATCACCAGCAACAAAACTTGCCGATATGCGCGTTGGGTTCTCATACCTGAAATTGTAGAAGGCTCGTTGCGATCTACAAATGCCCGGCGCGCGATTCTTGATTACAGTTATGAAATTTATCCGTTGGTACTGCGCCCGAGAAAGAAGAATTCAGATTCAGTGATAGCCTCGTAGTACTTTTGGTCAAATTTGTGATTTAATATCCCCAACGGAAACATTTCCCATGAGCGACACGACCATCATCGTCATCAGCGTTCTTGTTTTCTTCCTGATCCTGTTCGGTGGAACAGCATGGCTGGTATTCGTCTACTTCCCTAAAAAGACTTTATCTGTCGCCAACGAACTGGCTGAGACGGTCAAAAGAACTTTGGGACTGACGCCGCAAGTGATCATCAATCAGAAGATCATCTACAAACGGACGAATGAGATCCTGCAATTGGCGATGATCGAGCAAGATTACGACGTGGAGTATGAGACCAGCGACAAACTTTTAGGAAGCGAAAAACGGATCCATCTGCGCGGCATGTACCGGGCAAAGATCGGCTTCGACCTGCAAAAAGGTTTCAACATCGAAGTCCATCGCGGAGGATTTCTCAAGCCGGGTCAAGTCACCTTGCAATTGCCTCGCGCCGAGATACTCTCCGTCGAACCGCTGGACATCCAAAAAACATCTTCCTCTGGGCTGATCAACTGGGTATTGAACAAGGATATTGAAAACGCCACGAAGGAACTCAATGCCCTGGCGCTGGACAAAGCCTCCAAACTTGAAATGCTCGCCGACGCCGAAAAACGGATCGAAAACAGATTGACCGAAGCCTTGTTGCCGAGACTGGTCAATTACCAACTTACGCATCAAGTCAAGTTTCTTGAATTGGGAACGGGCGAGAGTAACTACGCAGAACAACCTCGAACAATTGACACGTAGTGACGACTTTAGTCGTCATAGTTCGCCTAAAAAAGCGACTGACCCACAGGGCGCTTCGCGGAGTCGCTACTACGTTAAGCGTAATACTTCCGCTTCTCGGCTCATCTACACGACATGAACAACCCACGAAAAATTCCCCAAATCATCGAACCGCAAGTGACCATCGAAGGCGCGGGCGTGCGACTCTTGCGTTCGTTCGGACCAAAGGTCAGCAACCTCTTCGATCCATTTTTGCTCTTCGATCACTTCGCATTCAACGATCCGCTCGAGGGACCCATCCGCGGCTTCCCGTATCATCCGCATCGCGGCATCGAAACGGTCACCTACATGCTCGAAGGTTCCACCGCGCACCGCGACAGCCTCGGCAACGAAGGTCTCATCGGTCCCGGCGATGTGCAATGGATGAGTTCCGGGCGCGGCATCCTCCACGAAGAAATGCCCCGCCGCGGCGAAAGCGGCAACATCTACGGCTTCCAACTCTGGGTCAACTTGCCGTCGCATCTCAAAATGTCTGAGCCGCGTTATCAAGAAGTGAACGCTTCAACGATTCCCACTTTTGAAAAGGATGGAGTCAAAATCCGCGTCGTCGCTGGGACGGTGGATGGAGTCAGCGGACCCGTCGAAGACATCTCCGCCTCGCCTCTTTATCTGGACGTGGAGCTTGCCCCGGCTTCCGTCTGGCGTTTCCCCATCCCCAGCGGACATTCCGCCCTCGCGTACGTTTTCCACGGCGAAGGAGTGTTTGACGATCAAACAGTCAACGCGACGCACATGCTAAAATTTTCCGACGACGGCGATCATCTTGAAGTCAAAACAGAAAACGACTCCGTCCGCTTCATGCTCATCGCAGGCGCGCCGTTCAAAGAACCCATCGTGCCATACGGTCCCTTCGTGATGAATACGCTTGAAGAGATTCAAGATACGCTGAAAGAATTGCGCAACGGAACGTTTATCAAATAACGGCAAAACCTTGCGAAGGTTTTAAACCTTCGCAAGGTTTTTATTTGGAGGAAATTCAATGACCCAAGTCCACTACGGCGACCGACTCGGCAAGCAAGGACAACTCCGCCTCGGATGCTCAGCCATCATCTTCGACGAACACCAGCGCGTCCTGCTCACGCGCCGAACGGATAACGGTCAATGGTGCCTGCCCGGCGGCGCAATGGATTCGGGCGAGAGCGCGGCTGAGGCTTGTATCCGCGAGGTGTGGGAGGAGACCAGCCTCCACGTCCGCGTGAAGCGTTTGGTCGGCATCTACAGCGATCCGAATCAACTCGTCATTTATCCCGATGGAAATAAAGTCTTCGTTGTCGCATTGTCATTCGAAGCGGAGATCATCGGCGGCGAATTGGGTCTGAGCAACGAGACGACCGAAGTGGGTTTTTTCTCGGTGGCAGAAATGGAAACGATGACGATGCTTGGCAATCACAAATCGCGCGTGGAAGATGCGCTGGCAAATCAAGCAGAGGCGTTCATCAAATAATCTCGGAGGAAAAGATGCTGGATAAATTGAGCGCGACATTGAGAAAATTTGCAAGCGGCTGGCTGGTGTTGGTTTTTCTCGCGGGCGAAATATTTTTCAACGCGGTGATCTTGCCTGCGCAACAAGCCAGGATGGAAACGGGTCCAATTGACCTGAATCTTTTTTACACGCCCGAGAAGGTCTATTCGATGGTTGAGTCCTACGGCGAAGCGGGGCGCGCGAATTATCGTCTCTTTGAGTTGACGGGCGACATCATTTACCCCATCGTATACACGTTGTTCTTCGCGTTGGCGATCACGTGGCTCTTCCAGCGCGGGTTCGCCTCCAACAGCGCGATGCAAAAATACAATGTTGTCCCTTTTGGAGCCTGGCTGTTTGACCTGTTCGAGAATCTCGGCATCGTGACGATGCTTTCGGTATTCCCGTCCACGCCTGCCTTGCTGGCATGGGTCACTGCGGTGTTCACATTCATTAAATGGATGTTTGCCATCGCCAGCCTCGTGTTGCTGTTGACCGGCTTGGTAAAAGCCGCGATGAATGGGTTCAAGAAACAGGCATAACGAAAGAAAGACGAAAGAAGAAAGACCAATGTTCAGCCAATCATCTTTCGTCTTTCCTCTTTCCTAGATATTCCTCCACCACACCCCCGTACACTCAGGCAGGACGATCCATTCGTTCTGCCTGACTTTTTCTCCCAACTCATCGCCGAAGAAAAAGCGCGACAACTCTTCGGCTTCCTCCAACGACTCGAATTTGTAGTCAGTGCGAATCCATTTGCTTCGGAATCCGTTCGCATCCAGCCATTGATACGTGGACTCGACATGCTCCAATCGAATCGGATTCTCGTTGCCCGTGCCGAGCGACTCAAAGAGGATGATCGTGCCATCCTTGCGCAGAACGCGTTTCATTTCAACTAGCCAATTCTCCAATTCTCTAATCCCATTTTCTTGATTCCACACCGCGAGATAACTCACGCTCCAACCAGAGATGGCAAGGTCAGAGGAATAATTAGTAATTGGTAATTTTCTGTGGTCGGCAATTTCCACATGCCAGTTGGAGAGTCCGCTTGCAAGGAGTCGCTCACGGCAGACTCGCAGCATTTCACTCGAAATATCGAACGCGCGGATTGACTTTGCGCGAGAAGCGAGAAGAAGAGTCAACCGCCCAGTCCCCGCGCCGAGATCGAGGATGTCCAAGCCATCGGGATTAATAATTTCTTCGATTGCCTTGAGGATGTTGCCTTGATGATCCTCGCGCGCGATCAACGCTTCGTAGCGGTCGCCGCCGGTTTGATAGATTTTTAGTTGTTGCTCATCGCTCATAACGTGTCCTACGCTTCTATTCGCCTTGCGATTTCCAATCGTAATTTTCCTTCAACACCTTCGCAGGGACTCCGCCGACTAGCGCGTTGCTTGCTTCGATTTTCCCGCTGACCACACTCCCCATTGCGACAAGAATATTATTTCCAATCGCGGACCCCGGCGCAAAACGGACGGCGCTGCCGAG
>JAJTXU010000090.1 GCA_021462845.1 Anaerolineales bacterium | reverse complement strand
AAGGATGATTACCATGTCAAACTTAATTCGATGGGAACCTGCTCGTGAAATGATGACCCTGCGCGAGGCGATGAGTCACTTGTTCGATGACGCGTACACGCGCCCGCTCAGCCTGCGGGACGGCTGGTCTGTGCCTGCGGTGGACATGTACCAAACCGACGACGAGGTGGTTGTGAAGGCTTCGCTCCCCGGCTTCAAAGCCGACGAGGTGCAGATCAACGTCACCGGCGAGATCCTCACCCTGCGCGGCGAGATGAAGCGCGAGGAAGAGACGAACGATAAAGCCTGGCACATCCGCGAACAACGCTGGGGTTCGTTCGAGCGCGCGCTTGCCCTGCCGACCGAGGTGATCTCCGACAAGGCAAAAGCCGAGTTCGAGAACGGTATCCTCACCATCACCTTGCCGAAAGCGGAAGAGGTGAAGCCGAAGACGATCACCGTCAAGGCGAAGTAAGCCCAAACCCTGCGAAGGTTGCAACCTTCGCAGGGTTTTTAGAATCAATTTTCCCGTCGGGTTGAAGCGGTTCGTCATCTTGGGGTAAAATTCGTCCATGCCAAAAGGAACCATCAAACAACGTGTTTTACTCGTGGACGATCATGAAGTGGTGCGTGTCGGGTTGCGGTCGCTGTTGGAGAGGCATCAGCAGTTCGATGTGGTGGGCGAGGCGGGGTCGGCGCGCGAAGCCATCCAAAAAACGGAGGCGCTGAAGCCGGACGTGGTGGTGATGGATATCCGCCTGCCGGGCACGTCGGGGATCGAAGCGTGCGAGCAGATCGTTACGAAACATCCGAAGATCAAGGTGATCATGCTCACTTCGTATGCCGAGGATGAGATGTTGTTTTCGGCGATCCGCGCGGGCGCGTCGGGCTATGTGTTGAAGCAGATCGGGAGCGATGACCTGGTGAAGGCGCTCGAAGCGGTGGGGCGCGGCGAGGCGCTGCTTGACCCGGCGGTGACTCAGCGAGTCTTTCAGGAAGTGCGGCGCGCGGTGAAGAATGAGGAGGCGTCCGCGTTTTCGCATTTGAGCCAACAGGAGAAACACGTGCTGTTGCTGGTTTCAGAGGGGCGAACGAACCGCGAGATCGCCAAGCAGTTGTTTTTGGGCGAAGGCACGGTGCGGAATTATGTTTCGAGTATCCTTTCGAAGTTGAACGTGAACAACCGCGCCGAAGCCGCGGCGTATGCGGTGGAACATAATTTGAAGGAATATATCGCGGTGTAGTTGATTCGAAGGCACTGTGCCGAGTAACGCGCAAGAGTTACCCCTGTATTTTTGTTGAAGCAAAAGGTGACAAAGAAAGCGGATTAAGGATTTGGGCGGTGGCGGTGTTGCTGGTCATGGAGTTTATGCTGAGATAAAGCGCTGCTGGCGGGAAAATTTGAGAATCCGGAACATGTTGTAAAAACGTTACTTAAACAACTTGTAAGGGTGAATGTATGGCGCAGAGGGATATAATCAAAAGTAATATTCTCCTTGCTTTGGAGGCAATATGTTAGGAAAACCAAACAAACAAGAGCAAGAAATGATCTCTGAAGCGCTTTTGCCGCCTGATAATGGCGCGATGGCGCTTGCGGCGGAAGCCACTCCCGATGAACTGGGGCGTTTGCGCGATATTTTGTTTGGTTCGCAATCGCGCACCCTTGAAAAACGATTGAGTGATTTGGAAGCCGGGCTGAAAGCAACCCGCCAGGAAATGACAGACTCTCTGGATACAAAACTCGGCGCGCTTGCAGATTCTGCCTCAAGCCAATTGTCCGATACCCGCCGTGAACTCCATGAAAAACTGGATAAGCAGAATACAGACCACGCATCCCAACTGCGCGTCGCCCAGAAGGATTTATCGGAACGACTGGAGCGGCAATCATCCGATCAGTCTGCCCAACTTGGCAATGCTCAAAAACAGTTGAGCGACTCAATCGAAAAACTTGCCGCTGATTTTATCCGTCAGTTACGCGAGACGCACAAGGAGCTGAGTGACCGTCTCGATAAGATAAGCGCCGAACAGTCGGAGCGCGCCCGCGCCTTCCAGTCCGAGTCGCGCCAGCGTGACGATGCCCTGCGACAGGAACTTCAATCCATGTCATCTTCACTGGATAATAAGAAAACATCACGCCAAGACCTGGGTCAAATGCTTATGGAGTTAGGGCTCCGCTTACGCCAGGATTCAGACTCTTTGCCATGAATCTCGCCTTGCTGAGCTTGTATGACTTTGAAAGAGGGTGAAACTCCAGGGGGGCTTTGGGACGAAAACAGCGACCCTCTCGTTCACGTTCGCTCGATATTGTTATCCGATGTTCGCGATCGTTTACGCGATATCGAATATCAAATTCAATCCACCCAAAACCAATCACAGGCAGGGGATGAAGCCCTTCGTCAGCAATTGGATGATTTGCTGGCTGAGCTTAAGCGTTTGCGTGATCTTGCCCGCGAATCAGACGATCGTTCCCGCGACCTGAAAGCCGAAATCGAGATTCTCCGCCGCAGGGCCCAAGCCGATTCTGAAGGCTTGATCGCGCGCGTCACGCCGGTGTTGGGGGATATGATTGGGCGCTCCATTCGCGATTCGCGCGATGAAATGGCAGAAGCGCTCGGACCAGTGATGGGGGAAGCCATCCGTGTGCAAATCCGCGATTCCCGTAAGGATATGGTCGAAGCGTTATATCCTGTCATTGGCGAAACGGTGCAGAAAGCCGTGGGCGAATTTGCGCGCGAATTCCAACGCAATATCGACGCCCGTTTAAAGGTCGCTTTTGGGCCGAAGGGTATCATACGGAGCTCCTTGGCTCGTTTACGCGGCGTTTCGCCTGCCGAGTTGGCGTTACGCGATTCGCTTCCATTTACGATCAGAGAAATTTTTCTTATTCAGCATGGTTCGGGGTTATTGATCGCGCACAGTCATCATAGCAGCGCCGAAGTCGCCGATTCGGATCTAATCAGCGCTATGCTCACCGCCATTCGCGATTTTGCGCATGATTCATTCGGGCACGATGGCAAGGAAGAAGAATTGGATGAAGTGCAATATGGCGAACAGCGTATCATCATCCAAAGCGGGCGCGCCGCGTATCTTGCGGTTGTGATTGCAGGCGTCGAGCCGGAGGGGTTTCGCGCGCGATTACATACGTTTGTGTCTGAATTGCACGTTAGGCACGAAAAGGCGTTGCGGCAATTTACCGGCGATCCTACCACTCTGCCAAACTTGCAACCGAAGATTGCGCACCTGATTGCCGAAACGACGGATGGCGGCGTTCAAAAGCCAATGAGTAAGAGGACGAAACTTAGCATTATGCTAGGAGCCATCTTCGGGATCCTCTTGATAGCGCTCGCTTGTTTTTATCTGCAATTTACGATTGCGCTTTATCCCGTTGCATTTCCCAGTTCCACGCCGACATCTACTGGCACACCTACCGCGACGCCAACGACAACATCCACGCCCACCTTCACGCCCACTCCAACCAACACGACGACACAAACACCCACGTCAACGTATACGCCTACTTTTACCGCTACAGCCACTTTTACATTTACGCCCAGCGCCACAGCCACACCGTACAAAGCCTACGCGTCCGGTCACGTTTGGGTACGCAGGATTCCAGAGTACTTCTCCCCTCATATCGAGGTGTTGAAAGATCAAACGCCGGTAACTGTGCTATCTGCTTATGGTAGATGGCTGGAAGTTGAATGGTATGAAAAAGATGGCGTACACCACGGCTGGGTGCCTGCTATTTGGATTACCCTTGTTGAGCCGATTCAGCCTTCCATAGTCACGCCGACCAGAATACCGTGAGAATTCAGGAATTTAGGATATGAATACTATTGTCCAAAAAAAGATTTGTCTACTCGGTGATTTTGGGGTTGGCAAGACCAGTCTGATACGCCGTTTCGTGGAGGGGCGCTTTAATGAGAAATACCTTACCACCATCGGTGTGAATATATCGCGTAAGACCATTGAGCGTTCTTATGGCTTAATGAGTATGCTGATCTGGGATCTGGCAGGCAGCACCGGCTTTGATTCATTCACCAACCCGTCTTACATGCAAGGAACGGCTGGCGCGGTGATCGTCTGTGATATTACCCGACGCGACACTTTGATTATCATGGCGGAGTATGCGCGCCAAGCCCGAATCATTAACCCGAAGATTCACCTTGTTTTTGTGTGCAACAAAACAGATCTGCTTGATAGACGCGTGATATCCGCAGAAGATTTATCTGATCTTTCGTCTACCTTTGGCGATGGGTCCTATTTCCTCAGCAGCGCTAAAACCGGAGAACGCGTAGAGGATGTTTTTTCCTCGCTTGCAGGAAAAATAGACGCCGGAGATAGGTAAAACATGCCTCACAAAAAGCAAAAGCTCGCGCAATTCGAGGCGCGTGTTGTACAGTTGATCAATGAGTGGCATCGTTTGGCATACACGTATGTAGATGCCGACTTGCGCATTGCGCAAATTTCGCCGAATTTTCCATCGGAGTTGACGGATGCCGACCTGACAAGACCAGGCATCTCGTTGGGTGAAGCGTTTGGAGAATTTGTCGGAATGGAGGACGTTCTTCACGACATCCTACGAGGCGAACGGTCGTTGTTTCAAATCGAACGAGTAAACAGGATACAAGCCGATGGATCCATCCGATATCTTTCGTTCCGGGTTGTGCCGTTAGACGTCCAAAAACCCAGCGCGGGGCTTTTGGTGATCGTCGAAGATGTGACTTCCTCCGGATTGATCGAGCACAGCCTTGTGCAAAACCGCAATGAGCTGCGCTTTGTGCAGGATGCGCTTGCCCACGCGAACGCCGACCTGGATAAGCGCGTAGAACAGCGCACTGCCGAGCTTGCCGAAGCAAAACAGCAGATCGAAAAACAACTCGTTCGCATGCAGGCTCTGCGTTTGAATGATCTTGCCATTCTTGGAACGACCGATTTGCGCGTCGCGCTCAAAACCATTGCAGACCAGACCCGTAAACATCTGCGCATGGATGTGGTTTCGGTTTTGCTTTTCAACCCTTATTCGCTTCGGTTCGAAAACGCCGTGGTGGCTGGAGCGCAGACCTCGGAAATTCAGAGCGCATGGATTCGTATGGGCGAAACGGTCATCGGACGGGCGGCGTTCGAGCGCCAGACCTTGATTTTCCCAGATGTGTCCCAGGAACCGCAATTGGAGTTGGTGGGGAAATCTGAGGGTTTCCTCTCGTGTTTTGCGCTCCCTTTGATCGCCAAGGGAAAGATTGTGGGAGTGATGTATCTGGGACATCGCTCGATATTTCAACCGAATCAAGACTGGCTCGACTTTCTCGAGTCGCTGGCGGGCCAGGCGGCGATGGCAATCGAAAGTATCAAAGCATTCGAAGACCTACAGCGTTCAAATTTCGAGCTTGCTCTTGCCTACAGTAGAACTATCGAGGGCTGGTCTCGCGCGCTCGACCTGCGCGATATGCAGACCAAAGATCACACCTCGCGCGTGACAGAGTTGACGCTAAAACTTGCGCATCTTGTCGGTATGAACGAAATCGAAATCATGCATGTAAAACACGGAGCCTTACTCCATGACATTGGAAAGATGGGCATACCCGATGCGATCCTGTTGAAAGATGATTATCTTTCCGATGAAGAATGGGAAATCATGCGCCGTCACCCGGCGTATGCGTACGAAATGCTGTCGCCCGTCGAATACCTCCGACCCGCGTTGGATATTCCCTACTGCCATCACGAAAAATGGGATGGCACCGGCTATCCTCGCGGTCTTGCGGGTGAACAGATCCCGCTGGCGGCGCGTTTATTTGCTGTGGTAGACGTATGGGATGCCCTCCGTTCGAACCGTCCATACCGAAAAGGCTGGAATGAAGATCAGGTACGCGAGTACATCCGTTCTCAATCCGGAACGCATTTCGATCCGTACGCGGTGGACCTGTTTCTTCGCCTCCTGGATGAAATGGACAAGGAACAGATGGACCAGAGAGCAGTTTGACCAAATAGTTCTTGAACCGTGTAGGCGGCGGACCAAGCATCGAGTTTTATTCACTGTTGTTATATTTACCCTCTACCGCCTGATTGTTTTGAAATGGGATGCGGACACTTGTATCGAACGCAAGCGCGGCGTGAACGCTGATACAAGGGGGCTTTTCAGAATCAATTCCAAAAAAATATGCGTCCAAAAGTCAAACGGTTAGACGGCTGGTTGGGGATTTCTTAAAGTCGCGGTAAACCATTTCTTCGTGCGCGGATCACACGAACGCCACGGACTGTTCCGTAAAAAACGGAAGACAATCCGTCTACTCTGTGAAACTTGTGCTGACGGTTCGTCTTTCGCTCACCGTGCCGAAGTATCCGTGTACGAAAAAAAGACCAGGCATGACTTACGCAGATCGAAAACCTTTTGCCGCGAATTTCACTAATTCATGCGAATTTTTAAAAAATTAGCGGAAATTCGCGTAATTCGCGGCTTGGTATTGGGGTTTTGCGTAAGTCCTACTAGGTTGACTTTAAGAAGACCCTGACGGGCTGGTTTCACCCCTCTTGACAAAAACTTAACTCAGGTATAAAGTTAAGCCCGCTTAACTAAAAAGAAGGCTTAACTATGACCAAATCCTCCCAATTCAACCAATCGGTCCGCGCATGGATGGACGTGTTCATGCACCGCTCGATGAGCGGCTGGAAGCAGTTCGCCAAATCTTGCGGGCTTTCGATGACGCAGTTCAGCATCCTCATCCAGTTGCATCACAGGGGCGCGTTTAGCATGTCTGAGGTGAGCGAGCGGTTCGAGATCACCCCCGCCGCCGCCAGTCAACTGGTGGATAAACTCGTGCAAAACGGTTTTGTCCTGCGCGAGGAGGATCCGAAGGATCGCCGCGCGAAGTTGTTGAATCTCACCGACAAAGGCAGAGACCTCGTCCAGCGCGGGACTCAGGAACGTTACCGCTGGGTAGACGCGCTTGGAGAAAAATTATCCGCTGAGGAACGCGCAAAGGTCAGCGAGGCGCTCAACATCATGACCGAAGCCGTGAAAGAACTGGAAGCGGTTCAATCGCCGGCATAACTCCCAAACTGATTCACATCTATTTCATAAGCAAGCCGTAGACTTCACTTTCTACTCTCTACTTTCTATTTATCCGCCCTTCTTCACAAGAAACCCATTTCAAGAATCGAGAACAAGTATGCTTAAATTGCTAAAGTATCTAAAACCGTATCGCTGGGCGTTGATCGTCTCCATCGTGTTGCTGTTCGTGCAGGCGAATTTCGACCTTGCCCTGCCGGATTATTTATCGCGCATCGTCAACACCGGCATCCAGCAGGGCGGCGTGGAAAATGCCGTCCCGGCGGCGATTCGCCAAAGCGAGATGGATCGCGTCGTCATCTTCTTGAGCGCGGAGGAAAAAACATCCGTGCTTGCGGATTACACGCTGGTTGATAAAGATTCTGCGGAGTATGACAAATACGTCAAAATATATCCCGCGCTGGAAAATGAACCAGTCTATGTGTTGAACAAAATTGACAAAGCGGAAATCGAGCGCCTCAATCCCATCATGGGCAAGGCATTGTTGACCGTTTCGGGCATCGAACAAGCGATTGCCGACCCAGCGAAGGCGGCGGAAATGGGCGCGGCGTTCGGCGGGCTTGACTTGACCAAACTGCCGCCCGGCACAGACCTCTTCACCATGCTGGGAAAACTTCCAGCGGAACAACTCTCGAAGATCCAAGATTCAGCCAACTCGAAGTTTGAGGCGCTGGGCGAGAGCATGATCGTGCAAGCCTCTGTGCGCGCGGTCAAAGCGGAATATGAAGCGCTGGGCATGGATACCGCCAAACTGCAAAACGATTACGTGCTTTCGATTGGCGGCTGGATGCTCCTGCTGACGCTTCTCTCCGCTGTGTGTACGATCACGGTGGGGTATCTCTCCGCCCGCATCGCGGCTGGGTTGGCGCGCGACCTGCGCCGACTCACCTTCCAAAAAGTGGAATCTTTCTCCAGTTCCGAATTTGAGAAGTTCTCCACGGCTTCGTTGATCACGCGCTCGACCAACGACATCACGCAGATCCAAACGGTGATGATGTTCATGATCCGCATGATGTTTTACGCGCCGTTGATCGGCGTAGGCGGCATTCTCAAAGTGCTTTCGCAAGATTCGCCGCTGGCGTGGTTGATTATTGTTGGGGTTTTGATGCTGATCAGCCTGATCGCCATTATCATGACGTTCGCCCTGCCGAAGTTCCGTATCATTCAAAAACTGGTGGATCGCCTCAATCTGGTATCGCGCGAGAATCTCTCGGGCATGATGGTCATCCGCGCGTTCAACATGCAGAAGTTTGAAGAGAAGCGTTTTGAAAAAGCCAATGTTGACCTGACCGACGTGAGTCTGTACATCAACCGCCTGATGGTGATCATGATGCCGGTGATGATGTTCGTGATGAACTTGCTCGTCGTCTCGGTGACGTGGTTCGGCGCGAAACAAGTCGCCGACGCCAACATTCAGGTCGGCGATATGATCGCCTTCATGCAATACGGGATGCAGATTATGTTCGCGTTCTTGATGATGTCTATGTTGTTCATCATGTTGCCGCGCGCTTCGGTCTCCGCTGACCGTATCGCCGAAGTGCTGGAGACGGAGATTCACATCACCGATCCGAAAGAGCCGAAGAAATTCCCTGCGCCGTTCAAAGGCATGGTGGAGTTCCGCAACGTATCCTTCCGCTACCCGGGCGCGGACGAAGACGTTCTGCACGATATTAGTTTTACGGCAAAGCCCGGCGAGATGACCGCGTTCATCGGCTCGACCGGTTCGGGCAAGTCCACCATCGTCAATTTATTGCCGCGCTTCCACGAAGTGACGGGCGGAGCGATTCTGGTGGATGGCACAGACATCCGCGAGGTGACCCAGCATGACCTCCGCGAAAAGATCGGCTACGTCCCGCAGAAGAGCGCGCTGTTCTCTGGAACGATCGAGAGCAACTTGCGCTATGCCGATCAGAACGCCAGTTTGCAAACGCTTCACGCGGCGATCGAGGCGGCGCAAGCCAAAGAGTTTGTGGAGTCAACGCCGCAAGGCATCACCGCGGAAATTTCGCAAGGCGGCGCGAACGTCTCCGGCGGACAAAAACAACGCCTCTCCATCGCCCGCGCATTGGTCAAGAAGCCGCCGATCTACATCCTCGACGACAGTTTCTCCGCGCTCGACTTCAAGACCGACGCGGCTCTGCGACGCGCCTTCAAAACTTATTCCGCCGACAGCGCTCTGCTGATCGTCACCCAGCGCGTCTCCACCATCAAGAACGCCGAACAGATCATTGTGCTGGACGAGGGACGCATCGTGGGTAAAGGCACGCATAAAGAATTAATGGAAACCAGCGAAACATACCGAGAGATTGCGACCTCGCAACTCACTCAGGAGGAATTAGCATGACGCAACACACTACGGGGTCTCAGCAACAACAAAACCGTCCCATGATGATGCGCAGTCCGCATGGCATGATGGGCGCGCCCGTCGTCAAAGCCCGCGACTTCAAAGGCACGATGAAAAAATTGCTCGCGTATATGAGCGCTTATCGCGGCGCGATCGTCATTGTCTTTCTCTTCGCCATCGCTTCCACCGCCTCCAACATTGCGGGACCGAAGATCCTTGGCAATGCCACCACAAAATTATTCGAAGGCGTGGTGGCGCAATTGAACAACACCGGCTCGATTGACTTCGACTACATCGGGCGGATCGTGCTGATCGCGCTGGGCTTGTACCTGATCTCTTCGCTCTTCGCTTACATTCAAGGCTGGATCATGGCGGACGTTTCGACCAACATCGCCTATCGTTTCCGCCGCGACATCTCGGAGAAGATGAATCGGATGCCGCTCAAATATTTTGATCGCACCACGCACGGCGAAGTGCTTTCTCGCATCACCAATGACGTGGACACGGTCAACCAGACGTTGAGCCAAAGCCTCACCCAACTGATCACCTCGTTCGTGACCGTCGTCGGCGTATTGATCATGATGCTCTCGATCAGTTGGCTGATGACGCTGGCGGCGTTGATCGTCATCCCATTGTCGGGGATCGCGGTCAGCGTGATCGTCCGCCAATCGCAGAAATATTTCAAGCGCCAGCAGGATTATCTCGGCAACGTCAACGGTCACGTGGAAGAAATGTACGGCGGGCACATCGTGATGAAAGCCTTCAACGGCGAAGAGGAAAGCGTCAAGAAATTCGACGAGTCGAACGACAAACTCTTCGGCGTGGCGTGGAAGGCGCAGTTCCTCTCCGGCATGATGATGCCGATCATGATGTTCATCGGCAACCTCGGCTATGTGGCGGTCTCCATCCTTGGCGGCTACCTCGTCATCAAGAAGACCATCGCGGTCGGCGATATTCAGGCGTTCATTCAATACGTCCGCTCGTTCACCCAGCCGATCACGCAGTTGGCGAACATCTCCAATGTCCTGCAACAGACGGCGGCGGCGGCGGAGCGCGTCTTCGAGTTCCTCGCGGAAGAGGAAGAGATTCCCGAAACCCAAAGCCCCGTCACGCTGACGAATGTGAGCGGTCATGTGGAGTTCAAAGATGTGCGCTTCGGCTACAGCCCCGATAAGATCATCATCAACGATTTCTCAGCGGAGGCGAAGCCGGGCAAAAAGGTCGCCATCGTCGGACCGACCGGCGCGGGCAAGACCACCATGGTCAAATTATTGATGCGCTTCTATGATGTGAACAGCGGCTCCATCCTCGTGGACAGACACGATATCCGCGACTACACCCGCCACGACCTGCGCAAGATGTTCGGCATGGTGCTTCAAGACACATGGCTGTACAACGGCACGATCATGGAAAATATCCGCTACGGCAGGCCGGACGCGACGGACGCGGAAGTGATTGCCGCCGCGCAAATGGCGCACGTGGATCATTTCGTCCACACCTTGCCGGATGGCTACAACATGGTCTTGAACGAAGAGACTTCCAACATCTCGCAGGGACAAATGCAATTGCTCACCATCGCGCGCGCGTTCCTCGCCGACCCGAAGATCCTCATCCTCGACGAAGCCACCAGCTCGGTAGACACGCGCACCGAAGTCCTCATCCAACGCGCCATGGACAGCCTGATGGCGAACCGCACAAGTTTCGTCATCGCGCATCGTCTCTCCACCATCCGCAACGCGGACTTGATCCTCGTGATGGATCACGGCGACATCGTGGAGCAAGGCGCTCACGAAGAACTGCTCGCCGCGCAGGGCTTCTATCACAACCTGTACATGAGTCAGTTCGCGCAACAGGAAGAAGCGCTCGTGATGGCGTAATCTATTACACTTTATCGGTACTATTCCGAGTAACCATGATTGCCTGACATCGTAGTGGCGACTCCGCGAAGCGCCCTGTGGGTCAGTCGCTTTTTCGCCGCAAAAAAAACGATAGAGTCTATTTTATAAGAGAGAATCTCCTTTTCAATAGATGGAAAGGAGATTTTTGATTCCTTGGAGTTATACTTGCCGATATCTGTCCCTCGGAAAGATAATCTGAAATTGGAGGAGGAAGCCATGTCTCAAGACTCTGCCGTGAACTATTTGGACGATCATTACAAGCGTTTCCAAAACGAACTCGTTGAACTCCTGCGTATCCCGTCTATTTCGCACGACCCCGCCCACAAAGCGGATATAGACAAAGCCGCGCATTGGCTTGCAGACAAACTCCACGCGATGGGCGCGGATCACGTGGAACTCTTGCCCACAGAAGGGCATCCCGTCGTGTATGGAGAAGCGATCGTTTCGCCCTCGGCTCCCACCGTCTTGATCTATGGACATTACGACGTGCAATCGCCCGAGCCGCTGGCAGATTGGAAAAGCCAGCCGTTCGAGCCGGAGATCCGCGGCGAGAATCTATACGCGCGCGGCGCATCCGACATGAAAGGGCAGACGCTGGCGTCGCTCAATGCCGCGGAGGCGATCCTCAAAACCGGGAACCTGCCTCTCAATCTCAAATTCATGCTGGAAGGCGAAGAGGAGATCGGCTCGGCGCATCTGAACGATTTTTTGATCCAACACCGTGAAAAATTGAAAAGCGATTTTTCCTTGAATACCGACGCGGGCGGGATGCCCGATGCGGATACTCCCTCGATCTGCTATTCGTTGCGCGGCGGCGCGGGCTTCACGCTGACCATTCACGGACCCGCGCAAGATCTGCACTCCGGCGAATACGGCGGCGTGATTCAGAATCCCATCCACGTGTTGAGCAGGTTGATCGCGGGCTTGCACGACGAGCAAGGGCGCGTTACCCTGCCCGGCTTCTACGAGAAAGCGCGCGTCATTGACGAGGAAGAACACGCCGAATTGGCGGCGCTTCCCTTCGACGATGAATTCTTCCTGAAACATTCCGGCGCGCCCGCCCTGTGGGGCGAACCGGAATTTCTTCCCGCCGAGCGCGTTGGGGCGCGTCCCACCATCGAGGTCGTTATGTTTTCGGCGGGGCAACCCAAGGCGGCTATCCCTGCGAGCGCCTCGGCGCGTTTCTTGTTTCGGCTCGTGCCGGATCAATCCGCCGACGACGCGCATCAACAGTTCAGAACCTATCTGGAGACTCACGCGCCTCCCACTGTGACATGGGATCTGCAATTCCGCCCGGGCGGGTCTGGCATTATCGTTGACCGTAAATCGCCTCCCACGCTTGCGATGAAGTCCGCGCTGAAAACCGCATTCGGGCGCGAGCCGATCTTTCAGCGCGTGGGCGGCGGCATCGGCGCCGTGTTGATGTTGAAAGGCACGCTCGGCATCGACTCGGTCCTGACCGGCTTCTCGTTATACGACGATAATTTTCACGGACCCAACGAAAAACTTCACCTGCCCACCTGGCAGAAAGGCATGAACGCGCTGGTTCATTTCTTTCATGAATTGGCAAAGTGAACGAAGCGCCGAGAAGCCTTCGCAAAACTCCGCGGGGCTTCTCGGCAAACGAATGTTTTTATAGGAACGTCCATCGGGAGATTTAACCCAAATCGCCAAAACCTATGGTATAAAATTTTCAGAACGAAACCACAACAGGCGGGAATGAATTGAATCAATCAACATGTCAGATATTGTATTGCGCCATCTCGCTTTTCTTTATGGAGAAGATCAATCTTCTCGACTGCTGGATCGAGTCCAAGCGATTCTTGCGGATCATCGTCCGCGCCTCTCTCCACGGGACGGCGGACTCAGCCAGCGCGACTCGCTCCTCATCCTCTACGGCGATCAAGTGCAAGAGCCGAATGCGAAGCCGCTTCAAACCCTCAAGAAATTTTGCGATAACTATTTGACCGACATCGTCAGCGGGATTCACGTCCTGCCGTTCTACCCATGGACCTCCGACGACGGCTTCTCGGTCGTGGACTATCGCCAGATTGACCCTGCGCTCGGCGATTGGGACGATGTCTCGTCGCTGAAAAATTTTCGCCTGATGTTCGACGCAGTGATCAATCATATCTCCTCGCAAAGCGAGTGGTTTCAAAAATTTTTGCAAGACGATCCGTGTTACAAAGATTACTTCATCACCGTCGAAGGCGAACATGACCTTTCGCAAGTTGTCCGTCCGCGTGCGTTGCCTCTGCTCACGCCGTTTCAAACTCCATCGGGTGAGAAAAAAGTGTGGACGACATTCAGCGCCGACCAGATTGACCTCAATTTCAAAAATCCCGAGGTTCTGCTTGAAGTCCTCGACATCCTCCTGCTCTACGTCGAACGCGGCGCGGACTTCATCCGCCTCGACGCCATCGCCTACTTGTGGAAAGAGATCGGCACGACTTGCATTCACCTGCCGCAGACTCACGCCGTTGTTCAATTTTTACGCGCCGCGCTGAACGAGGTCGCGCCGTACGTTCATCTCATCACTGAGACGAACGTCCCGCACGTGGATAACATCTCCTACTTCGGCAATGGCACGAACGAGGCGCAACTCGTCTACAACTTCGCCCTGCCGCCGCTGACACTTCATGCCTTTCACACAGGCAACGCGCAAGTTTTATCGAATTGGGCAAAGACATTAACTCTGCCATCGAATCAAACCACCTTCTTCAACTTCCTCGCCTCGCACGATGGCATCGGACTGAATCCCGCGCGTGGAATTTTGTCGGATGAAGAAATTGACTCGCTGGTGAACAAAACTCTCGCACACGGCGGCTTGATCTCTTACAAACACAACGTGGACGGAACGCAGAGTCCCTACGAAATGAACATCAATTATTTCGATGCGTTGTCGAATCCGAATGGAAATGAATTCATCGCCCTACAAGTGGATCGTTTCCTCGCCGCGCAAGCCATCATGCTCTCCCTCGTTGGCGTACCAGGCATTTACTTCCACAGCCTCTTCGGCTCGCGCGGATGGAACGAAGGCGTGAGGCAAACAGGGCGCAACCGCACGATCAATCGTGAGAAATGTCAATTCGATGAATTGCAAAGTCAACTGGCGGATGAAAATTCTTTGCGTTCAAAAGTTTTCACGCGCTACAGTCAATTGCTGAAAGTTAGAAGCACCACGCCCGCGTTTCATCCGCATGGGACGCAAACCGTTTTGAAACTTCATCCCTCCGTCTTTGCCATCGAACGAATCTCGCCCGATGGACTCTCGCGGGCATTATGTTTTCACAATGTCAGCCAGAACACAGTCTCGTTTTCTGCTGATGGAAATACAATAACACTTGAACCTTATCAGGTTTTGTGGTTGAAAATAAACTAATCCCGTCATTGCGAGCGCCAAAGGCGCGAAGCAATCTCCAACATTGCCGCGCGATTGCTTCGTAGGGGTTTCGACGCTATCGCGTCTCAACCCTCCTCGCAACGATATCAACCACTCGGAGACAACGTATGACAGACCATTCTCACAACATCGGCTTCATCTCCACTCGCTTCGCAGGCACCGACGGCGTCTCGCTTGAAACTGCGAAATGGGCGGCTGTGCTCGAACGACTCGGGCACAAATGTTTTTACTTCGCGGGCGAATGTGATCGGGAGCCGAATCAGTCCCATGTCGTGCCTGAGGCGTTTTATCGTCATCCCGAAATTGACAAGTTGAATCAGCAAGCCTATTCGGGCAGTTGGGAAGTCACGAAAGAGGCGCGCAAGGCGCATCCTGAAATGGCGCACTTGCACAAGGATTTTTTCTCCATCTATGTCCGCCCGCCCGCGATGACGCGCCGCGTGAACGAACTCAAAGATTATTTCAAAGATCATTTGTATGAATTTGCGCGGCGGTTCGATCTCGAAATTCTCATCGTC
>JAJTXU010000009.1 GCA_021462845.1 Anaerolineales bacterium | reverse complement strand
GCACGAGGGAGAATCAGTCTTTCCTCTTTCTTCTTTCATGCTCTCGAGGAAAGATGAAAGAAGAAAGATTCGTTTTTATTAGCCCAGCACTGCGGCAAGCGGCGCGGGAGCGGCGACGTGAATATCTTGCCCTGCGGTTTGCGCTTTCTCAGCCTCGCGCGCCCAGAGATACAGGCAGGTGTGATACGCGGCGTTGGTGTATGAGGTAATTACGCTTGCGATCATCACGAGGGCGAAGAAGATGAAGACGCCGATAGCGATAGCCACAATCGAAACGATGCCAAAGTCGCCTGTGGCATATACCGCTCCGCCGCCGATGGCGAGCGCGATGACAAATCCGCCGAAGCTGAGGATGAAGCCGATCAGTCCCGTCACCCAGCGGATGCCGACGAAGCCGATGCCGATCAGCAGTAAGTTTTGTTTCGTGATATTCCAAATGCGTTGCAAGCCGTTCTTCAAGTTCAGATCGTCAATGACCATGGCGGGCAAAACGAGATACGACGTTTCGAGCCACAACGCTTCCAACACGCCGCCGAGGGAGCGTAATAGTCCAGTGGCGATGCTGGCGAATAAATTATTGCGTCCGCGATTGTTGCGCGTCGCGTTGCGGAACCATGTCACGAGCGTTGAAACGAGCGCGAGTGAAACAATGTCGAAGAAGTCGCGGCGCACGATCGCCCAGGCGTGATCCATGCGACCGTCGCCTTCGGCGAGATAGCCGTAGATCAGATACACGGTCATCGCCGAGAAAATATACGTGATCATGTATTGCACGAAGATCATCAGCACGCCGAGAATGCCCATGATGATCTGACCGAATTGCGAATCGCCGAGCAGGATCGCCACGCCGATGATGGGGATGATGCCGATAACCGAAACGATCATCCCAACGACCAGCGCGTAAATGGACGGCTTCAATAAATCTTTGTCTTTGAACGCCATCCCCCAGGCTTGTTTTAGAAACGACCAACCACGTGAAAATGCTTGCATGTAGACTCCTCTTAATCTCGGTGGTCGAGTAGTCCCGCGATGTTCGTCGCGGGATGTATCGAGACCACAGGTTCGCGTACAGATTTTTGTAACAAGAATTACTTTACAACGTGGTGGTCTCGATACGTGGCGCTTTCAGCGCCACTACTCGACCACCGATGCTCAATTGATTATAGCAAACTAATCGGGTCAACTTCGACGCGCCAGCCGTCGAGTTTAACGTCACGCAAAATTTCTTTTGGATTCGATCCGCGCAGGACGATCTGCCACCTATACAACCCCGCCACTTTGGAAAAGAAACACGGGACGGGTCCGATAACAGCCGACGATGGACGATGGACGGTTGACAATTTCTCCGCGACGCGCTTCGCTTCTTTCTCAGCCGACGCTTGGTCGTCGCTTCGAAATTCTAGTCGCACCAGACGCGCGAACGGCGGATATCCCAGCCGCTTGCGATTCTCCAACTCGTATTGATAAAAGCCGTCCACGTCATGCCGCGCCGCGGATTGAATGACTTGATTCGCAGGATCAAACGTTTGCAGGACAACTTTCCCGCCGCGTTCACTGCGACCCGCGCGCCCCGCCACTTGAGTCAACACTTGAAAAACGCGCTCGCCCGCGAACGGATCGGGCAGATGCAAGCCCACATCCGCCAGCACGATGCCAACGAGAGTGACCATTGGCAAGTCGAGTCCCTTTGCAAGCATTTGCGTGCCGACCAACACATCCGCTTTGTGATTCGCAAAATGCGTGAGGATCATTTCGTGCGCGTCTTTTTGACGGGTCGTATCCCAATCCCAGCGCAATGTCCGCGCTTTGGGGAACAACGCGTTGACCTCCGCTTCGACCTTCTCGCTTCCAAGTCCAAACTCGCGGATCTGCTTGCCTCCACATTGCGGACAACTCTTCGGCTTGCCGCGTTCGTATCCGCATTGATGACAGAGCAAGCGCTCTTTATCTTCGGTATGGAACGTGAGCGGCGTATCACAGTTGGGACATTTCAACACATGTCCGCAATCGCGGCAGAAGACATACGTGGATGTCCCGCGTCGGTTGAGGAAGAGGATCGCTTGCTCGCCGCGCTGGAGGGTGGACTCAAGCTCACGAAGCAGAAGCCGACTGAATATCCCGCGTTGACCCGCTTTAAGTTCGTCGCGCATGTCCACGATGTGGACGGGAGGTAATCCCGACTCGACGATGCGCTTGGGTAAATCCAATTTATGAAGTTGATTCATTTCCGATTTGAATCGTTGTTCAATCGTCGGCGTGGCGGAACCCATCACGCAGACCGCACCGCAGAGACGCGCGTAGGTTTGAGCCGCAGTCACCGCGTGATAGAACGGCGGCTCGGCTTGATGAAACGACGAGTCGTGACATTCATCCGCAACAATGAGACCAATGTTCGGCAGAGGCGCGAACAACGCGCTTCTCGCTCCGATGATGACCTTGAGTTTTCCAGCGCGCGCGCGTCGCCATGTGTCGTATCGCTCGCCCTCTGAAAGTTTCGAATGGACAAGCCCCACCTGCCCAGGGAATCGATTCAAAAATCGTCGCACGGTCTGCGGCGTGAGCGCGATTTCGGGGACAAGCACGATCACTTGTTTGCCGCGCTTCACCACCTCTTCGGCGGCGCGTAAATAAATTTCTGTTTTGCCTGAGCCTGTGACGCCGTAAAGAAGAAATGCTGCGTATTTCGTACTGCGTACTGCGCCCACGATTTCATTCAGAGAAATATTTTGTTCAGGAGTGAGTTCGATTACCTGTTTACTTGTTTCCGTGTTTCCGTGTTTACGTGTTTTCTCAAGAGGATCCCGAAACACTTCACTCTCGAACAATCGGATCAACCCGCGCTCTTCGAGTTCCTGCAAGTCGGAGAGATTGCATCCGCTTTCGGCATACACCCACGAGACGTTGACCGCTTCGGGCTGTCGGATCAAGAATCGCAACGCGGACTGTCTCCGCGCGAGCGTTTGCTTCATCCCCAGATTCGGCATCTCGGCTTCCGCTTCTTCGGGCGTGACTGCGAGCTGTGCCACGCGAATGAACTTTGATCGCACCCTCGGCGGCGGCAACACAGACCGCGCCGTCAGCACACCTTTCCTCACGAGAAAGCCCGCTGTCTTGCGCCAATCCACTTTGGCGAAGTGTGAATCAATTTGACGTCCGCGCAACGAGCCGCGAGTTCGCAATAAATTCAGGAGGCGATCTTCAATTGTCAATCGTTGAGTCTTTGGGCTGATGGATTTGGAATCAATCTGTGATTCGTAATTAGTAATTCGTAATTCGTACATGGTGTCAACTTGCTGACTTAACCCCACAGGCAAAAATAATCCCACCACCGCCGCCAACGGCGCGAGCGTGGACTCTGCCATCGCCTCCGCCAACGCGATCTGCGCCTGCGTGAGGACAGGTTCAGGATCAACGAATTCGATGACCTCTTTCACATCGCGCACCGAGGGCTGGTCAATGAAGCGGAGGACAACTCCCTGCGCGGTCTGCTTCCCAAATGGGACGATGACGAGGTGACCGATACCGATAGTCCCTGCGAGGGATTCGGGAATGGAATAGTCGAACACACCCGCAATGGCTGGCACGTTGACAACGATTTGAACGAAGGAGGTCATTGGGGAGGATTGTATCATCGCAAACAAGTCTGTCATATCAAACAAGAGGAGTATAATTACCTCACCATGCAGACCGATGAAATCGAGGTTGTCAGCGAAATCACCGAGGTCAAAATCATTGCAATCGGAAATTCAATCCGCGATCTCGATCGGTTGCAGAAAAAGCATGGAAGAGGTCGTTGGAGAAAGTTGAAAGGTTTGGCAAGCGTCCGCTTACCCGATGACACGATTTATTTTGCCGAAATCCACTGGTATGAAGCGCATGGAATTGGAAAACGCGATATCAAGATAAAGCGAATACTTAGAAAATAACCATGAATACAAAAACATCCACTCAATTTGTCGTCTGTCTCAGAAATGACGGTTACGAGGCTTCGCTCGAACCGCGCAAAATTTATCAAGTGCTGCCTGACAAAGAAGCGGAAAGCCACAAAATGTTGCGCGTAATTGATGAGACGGGTGAAGATTATCTCTTCCCTGCCAGTTTATTCTCCCCTATTTCACTCCCTCAAACACTTGTGAAAGAATTGGCTTTATCCGCCTAACTTGTTTGCTTGATTACAACGAAAACGCCTTGCCAACCCTTTGATTACAAGGCGTTTTGATTCCCAAACGGGACGATGACCAAATGCCCGACTCCCACTTTCTCTGTGAGGGATTCAGGCACGACATAATCGAACACGCCCGCAATGGCTGGCACGTTGACGACGATTTGAACGAAGGAGGTCATTGGGGGAGGATTGTAACTGGAAATGCTTATCGGGGGTAATCGTTTGCTATAATTGAAACAAGAATACGGGATTCTACTTCCATGTCCATTCAACTCATTCAAAAATATTACGCTGAAATTGACAAGATCATTCGCTACGGCGGTTCGCGGAATGAAAGTTCACTGCGGAAACCGTTTCAGGATCTGTTGGAAGGGTATGCGCGGGCAAAGAGTTTGGTGTTGGTTGCCGAAGTTGAAATGGAATCGAAGAAAGGGACGCGGATTCGTCCCGATGGCGTTTTGAAGGATGCGTTGCGGCAAGATTGGGGGTTTTGGGAGTCGAAAGACGAAAAGGACGACATCGAAGCGGAGGTAAAAGCGAAATTCAATAAGGGGTATCCGTCGTTCAATATTTTGTTTGAAGATACGCGCACGGCGATTCTGTATCAGAGTGGAAACGAAGTTTTACGCGCAAACTTTAGCGATGCGAAAGCATTGGATACACTCATCACCCGTTTTGTCAGTTATGAACCAAAGGAAGTTTCAGAATTTCATAAAGCCATTGAGTTGTTCAGCGCGGAGGTAGGTGGATTGGCGGAAGTTCTGAGAGAAGTAATTGGCAATCAGGTAAATAGTAATTCGGCGTTCGCAGAGGCGTTGAGTCAATTCTTGGAACTAGCGAAAAAGGCTATCAACCCGAAGATCGAAATGGCGGACGTGCGCGAGATGATCATCCAACACGTGTTGACGGAAGATATTTTTATGCGCGTGTTCGATGAAGCGGAGTTCCATCGCGAGAACGTGATCGCGAGCAAACTAGCGGAAGTGGCAGGCACGTTCTATCGGGGCGACACCAAGAAGAATATCCACGCAAAGATCGCCCCGTATTACGAGACGATCAATGCGCGGGCTTCGCAGATCAGCGACCATCACGAAAAGCAGAAATTCTTGAAGGCTTTGTACGAGAGTTTTTACAAGGCGTATAACCCAAAGGCGGCGGATCGACTCGGAATCGTGTACACGCCCGACGAGATCGTGCGCTTCATGATCGAGAGCGCAGACCATTTGGTGTATAAGCACTTCGGCAAGACGCTGGGCGACAAGGGCGTGGAGATTTTAGATCCTGCAACAGGAACAGGGACATTCATCACGGAACTAATCGAGTATTTGCCGCCTGCGCAGTTGGAATACAAGTACAACCATGAACTGCATTGCAATGAAGTTTCGATTCTGCCATACTACATCGCCAATCTGAATATCGAGTACACCTACAAGCAGAAGACGGGCAAGTTCAATGAGTTCGAAAATATTTGCTTTGTAGACACGCTCGATAATATGGGCTTTGAACACACAGGCAAGCAGTTGAATTTCTTTGGGATGACGGATGCGAACGCGGAAAGAATTGTGAAGCAGAACAGCAAGCCGATTATGGTCGTGATTGGCAATCCGCCGTATAACGCCAACCAAGCCAATGAAAACGAAAACAATAAGAATCGAGAATATCCTGAGATTGACCAGCGAATTAAAGATACTTATATCTATTACAGCACAGCGCAAAAAACAAAACTGTATGATATGTACGTCCGCTTTCTGCGTTGGGCAAGCGACCGTCTTGATAAAGATGGCGTAATTGCATTTGTCTCAAACAATTCATTTCTAAACGCCAAAAGTTATGATGGCTTTCGGAAAGTCGTTGCCGATGAATTTAACGATATTTATGTTGTTGACCTAAAAGGCGATGCCCGCACCAGTGGCGAGCAACGACGCAAAGAAGGTGGAAATATTTTCAGTGACCAAATTCGTGTTGGCGTGGCTGTCTATTTTCTTGTCCGCAAAAAAGGGGCAAAAGGTTGCCATATCCACTACAACGCTATTGCCGATTATGCAAATGCCGAAGATAAGCAAGGGTATTTGCGCGAGAATAAAATCACCGACTTGAAGTTTCAGCCCATTCGACCCGACAAAAACCACAACTGGATCAACCAATCAGATAACGATTGGGATGACCTGATTCCGATTGCGAGCAAGGAAGGCAAAGCCGAAAAGGGCGTTAAAGAGCCAAAGACGATTTTCAAGAACTTTTCTTTGGGTGTTGCCACCAACCGCGACGAATGGGTTTATGACGAAGACCCTGAAATGCTTGAAAAGAAAATCAGACACTTCTTTGACTTGTTTGAAAACGAGAAGGAACGTTGGGCGCACTCTGATAAGAAAAAGGCATTGAACGATTTTGTTGATCGTTCTATAAAATGGACAAGTGAACTGGAAGCGCACTTGAAACGCGGCACCACTCTTGAGTTTAGCAAAGAGAAAATTACAACGGCAATGTATCGTCCATTTGTAAAGCGTCCACTTTACTATGACATGGTAATTGTTCATCGTCCATATCAACAACCGAACTTCTTTCCAATTGGCGAGCAACCAGATAACCTTGCGATCTGTATGAATATGAACGGCAAACAATTTAATGTGTTGTCTGTGAATTCCGTTCCTGATTTGCATTTCAACGGCGACTCGCAATGTCTCCCGCTCTACCGTTATAGCGAGTCGGGCGAGCGCGTAGAGAATATCACCGATTGGGCATTGGGGCAGTTTCAAAAGAAATACAAAGATAAGAAAATCACCAAAGAAGATATTTTCCATTACGTGTATGCCGTCCTACACCATCCCGCATATCGAGCCAAGTATGAGATCAACCTCAAGCGCGAGTTTCCGCGTATTCCTTTCTATAGCGACTTTTGGAAATGGGCAAATTGGGGCAAGAAGTTGGTGGAATTGCATCTGGAGTATGAGAGCGTCGAGCCATATTCGTTGGAGAGAGTTGACAAAACTTCGGAGGTCTCACCTACGACGCGCTTGATGGCGCGTAAGGAGAATGGCTTAATCGAAGTGGATACGATAACGACGCTGGAAGGCGTCCCTGCGGAGGCGTGGGAGTATCGGCTGGGAACCTATTCAGCACTGGAATGGATACTGGAACGGTACAAAGAGAAGAAGCCCAAAGATCCAACGATTGCGGAGAAGTTCAACACATATCGCTTTGCAGATTACAAAGAGCAGGTTATTGATTTGTTGATGAGGGTTTGTACAGTGTCTGTTGAGACGATGAAGATTATCGAGGAAATGCCGAATATATAATGAACCGCCCTTAATCCTCTATCTCCAACAATTCTTCCTTTGACAAAGCATTCTCCCTCGGATTGAAAACATCCCCATCCAAAAACGTGTCGTCAACAAACTCGCTGACGACCCAAAACCAGTATTCTTTTCCCTTTCGGTCAACTACCTTCAAAGGTTGAATATACGCGCCCGTTGAATAAAGAACGGGATCATCAAAACTATAAGGTTTGCCGTTTTTCGGTATGCTGATTTCGACAAGTGTATCGGTTGTCATATTGTAAATTATCCTTTCAATATTACCCCCGCCCCATACCCCACCACAGACTTAAAATCGCCCGTCACATCGCCTGAGGTGGCGTGACGTAAAATCTGCACCTTGTTCGCGCCGAGTTCGCGCGACGCCCACAGGACTGCGGCGACGGCGGCGTGCCCGCAGGCGAAGGCTTTGCCAGAGTGTTCCGCTTCAAAAATGGATTCGGGGTCGAACGACTCGAATCGCTTGAGCATTTCAGCATCGAGCATGTTCGCGGTGGTTTGATCGTAAAAGTGGGAGAGGTCGGTAGAGGCGACCAGCAAAGCGTTTTTATCTTTGAGAACTTTCGCGAGTGCAAGACCGAGTTTCTTCGTCACATCCACTTCCTGCGCGCGGATCATGATGGGCAATAATTTGAATTCGCTCGTCAACGCGCGTTGCAAAAACGGGAGTTCGATCTCGAGCGAGTGTTCTTTGTCTGCAAACACTGGCGTGACGGGAATATCGAGATGCGAAGATAACTCAGCTAACGCAGATTTATCCACTTCGATGTTGCCGAGCGAAGTGCCGTATGCGTCGTGCGAGGTTGTAAGCAACGGATAATTTGATAAATTATGAAATGGGGAAATGACTGCAACTAATTTCGCCCTGAGCGGAGAACTGAGCGATTGTTGCTCAGTTCGTAGACGAAGGGCGCTTCGTCTGCTCTCGCCTATCGGCTCGTTCCGCTCAGCGCGATAGATTGGAGCAAACGCAAATCCCGCCACCGCGCCCGAATAGCGATGTCCCGCGTGCGGCGCGATGACCGCCACCACCTCCCCGCTCAACTCAGGCAATTGCGCGTTATTCAAATATTCATCAACAACACGAGCCAAATTCTTTGCATTCCCCTCATACCAAGTTCCAGCGATCGGAGACGGGCGAACGTCAAGCATAAAAAGATTGTAGCACTTTTTGAGTCGCGCGAAAAGCGAGTTGCGGCAATGTATCTTTATCGAACCATTCGACGGCGTCCGCGTCATCGTCGGGTTTCATGTCGCCGCCCAACACTTCCGCGAGATAGATGATAACAAAGTCCGCGCCGCGCGGATGCTCGCGCCCCGACACAATGTCGAACACACGCGTCACGCGCACGCGCAAACCCGTCTCTTCCAAACATTCGCGCGCCGCCGCTTCGGCTGGGTCTTCGCCGCCGTTCACAAATCCCGCAGGCAACGTCCACTGTCCGCGATGCGGTTCGTTGACGCGCCGCACCAACAGCACGCGCCCCTCTTGAACGATCAACGCCGCCGCCGCAACCTTCGGGTCCACAAAATGGATCCACCCGCACTGCGGGCAAACGGGACGCACACGTCCAAACTTTTCGACGGGCATCACCGATGCGCCACAACGCGGGCAGAAATTGAATTCGAGAATTGACATAGTAAAAAGTGACAGTCACTTCGGAAGTGACTGTCACTTACTTCCAACGATTGGACGCGCTTCGGCGCAACGCCACCATGAACATCGCGCCGAGGATCGCGATCACCGCAAACGCGGATTGCCACACGGATGGGACGATCGGCGCGGGACTCGGCGATTCATTCGCAACTTGAGGCTGATCCACACCCCCGGCGTTTTCCGCCCCTCCGATCTTTGTCGTCGGCGTCTCTGCCACGCGCGCAGAATCTTCCAATGAAGGCATCATGGTTGGCAGAGGTGCAAGATCAGATGAAGATGCAAGAGGGGCTTCTGTTGCAGGGGCTTCGGTCGCGGCTTCGGCTTGCTCAAACGCGGGCGCTTCCGTCGCGGCAGGAGCGGCGGAAAAAATTTCTGGCGCGCCGCCGCCCGTTCCAAACGGTGACATTTGCGCAAGTTGCGGAGCGAGCGCGTTGACCCCGAATGTGAAGAAGAACAGTAATGTCGCAACGACTGTCGCGAATCGAAACGCGGGATACGAACGCGGGAGCGGCGGGTTGAGTCCCACCATTTTGCGCGTGAGGGTGAAGTTGCGCGGGGCGCGTCGCTTGGGGAGTTGGCGGAGCAACGTTCGGGCGGCGCGTAAATCATCCAACGTGGAGGCAAGCCGCCCGTCGGATTTGAGGCGTGATTCCAGTCGCGCTGAAGCGGATGGAGTCAATTGTCCATCCAGATAAGAAGAGAGGAGTTCGAGGTCGCGTTCGTTCATTGTGTAATGTCAGTTGTCAGACGATAGGATGCGGGCAAAAGTTCCGCGAAGCCTTGCAGGCACTCACGCAATCTTAAGCGCGCGCGGGCGAGGCGACTCTTGATCGTACCGAGCGGCACGCGAATCGAGGCGGCGACTTCGGTGTAGTCCATGCCTTGAATGTCTGCCATCACGACGACAGTTTTGAATTCGAGCGGAAGATTATCGAGGCAGTGTTGGATCGCGTGTTCGACTTCGTCGGCTTCGGCTTGTTGCGCGGGGGTCATGTTCGGGTCGGCGAGCCAGCGCGGAGAGTCCATTTCTTCGCCGTCGTTGGTGTCGGGCTCGAGCGGAGTCGTGGGTCGGCGTTTTTGTCGGCGCAGTTCGTCGTAGCACGCGTTGGTGACGGTGCGCATGAGCCACGCTTTGAACGATCCGCCGCGGAACGCTGAAATGCTTTTGAACGCGGAGATGAACGCCTCTTGTGACGCGTCGGCGGCTTGATCTTCGTCGCCGAGGATGCGGAGGGCAGTGTTGAACACGCTGTCTTGATAATGCAAGACGAGCGTGTTGAAGGCGTCGAGGTTGCCGCTTTGCGCGTCGGTGATGAGGGCTTGTTCGTTCATTGATGTAATTTTATCACTGCGAGGATTCTTTTTTTACCACGAAGGACACGAAGAGCACGAAGGTTTAAGATCTTGTAGGGGCGGGGTCTCCCCGCCCAAATGTCGAATTAAGATTTATGAATCAAAAGGAAATAAATCCCCCGCCAAACTACCATCCCCAGCGCGGAGGTGGCAGTGAGGACATTCGCAAAAACGGGAATCACCATCGAGCCGAGGATGTTCGCGCGCACAAGAGCCGCGAGCGGAGCGGCGAAGAGCATGGCAAGCGCGGGTCGCCAAAGTTGTTTGGGGTTGGATGCGATCTCTGGTTGATAGAGTCCGAGCAACGGGGCAAGGATGAACCACGCAATGGTAAGCGGAACAAAACTCAACAGGAAACGCGGAAGAATGGACGCGTCTGTTTCGCCGTGAAAGGCAAATCCCGCGAACGTGACCAGCGCGATCGCAACCGCGTCGCTAATGAACAGCGTCTTTTTTGACATTAATTTCCTCCTAGCAAGAATACAAACACCGCTATTCCGCAGACAACAACTCCCAAAATCACCGCAAAGAGCAGGACAACGTTCTTACCGCTTCCATCATCCTGCGCGAATGGATCGTTCCCTATGGCAGATTCGTACGGGATATTCCTTGACGGGTCGCGCGGCATGGTCGCTTCGATACGATCCACCGCATCTTTTGCCTCTTTCAAGCCGATGCCGTATTCTTCGCGATAGATTTTCACCGCTTCGATCTTCTTCCCTTTGGAGAGAAGTGACCTGATCTTGCTTTCGAGAACGGGATTATCGAAGTTGCGCGAATCGGAGGGAGGTCTTGCAGTCTCCATTCGCGCCATCTGTTCGACCGCCTGCTTTGCTTCCGCGAGGCTGACGCCTGTCGCTTCGCGATAGACCTGAATCGCCATGAGAATTTGTTGTTTATCAATTAATTCGTGGATCTTTTGCACATGTTGGGGTTGTAGGTTTGGCATGACAATCTCCATTTCATAATATCCTTGCGAAGGTTTTGAACCTTCGCAAGGATATTGCACAATTATTCTTCTTTCCGCAACGCGGGGAACAACAACACCTCGCGGATGGAATGTTTATCGAGCAACAGCATGGCGAGGCGATCCACGCCCATGCCAAATCCGCCGTTGGGAGGCATGCCGTAGCGCATCGCGCGGAGATAATCCTCATCGAGCGGATGCTTTTCATCGTCGCCCTCGGCGTAATCGCGTCCCATTTCGAGGAAGCGAGATTCCTGGTCGAGCGGATCGTTCAACTCGGTGAAGGCGTTGCACAATTCAAAGCCAGCCACGTAGCCTTCGAATCGCTCGACCGTCAGCGCGTCATTCGGAATGGATTTCGCCAGCGGAGAAATATCGCGCGGATAGTTGTACAAGAACGTCGGCTGGATCAGCGTCGGCTCGAGAAACTCGCTGAGCAGGAAGTCTATCAACTTGCCGCGCGTCGCTTTCGGGTCGGGAGTTTTGTTCGGGTGCTTGGCGCGAATCGCCTTGTGCAACTCTTCGGCAGAAGTGTATTCGGCAATATCAATGCCGCTGGTCTGCTTGATCCCCTCGCGCATTTCGAGTCGCTTCCACGGCGGGGTCAGGTCAATCTCATTTTCTTTGTACTTGATCTTCATCGTACCTAAAACTTGCTGAGCAGTGAACGAAACCATCTGCTCGGTCAGTTCCATCACTTGCAAATAGTCCGCGTATGCCCAATAGAATTCGAGTTGCGTGAATTCGGGATTGTGCTTGAATGAGACGCCCTCGTTGCGGAAGTCCCGCCCGATCTCGTAGACTTTTTCGAGATTGCCGACGAGCAGTCTCTTCAAATACAACTCGAACGAAATTCGCAAATACATATCCTGTTCGAGTTCGTTGTGATGCGTAACAAACGGACGCGCCGCCGCTCCGCCGTACAACGGCTGGAGGATGGGAGTCTCCACTTCGAGGAAACCTTTGCCATCCAAAAACTCGCGCAATGACTTAATGATCCCCGCGCGTTTGCGAAACGTCTCGCGGACATCGGGATTCACCGCCAAATCAGCATACCGCTGACGCGCGCGTAGTTCGGGATGCTCCAGCGCGGCGTGGCGGACGACGGTCCCATCTTCGAGCGTCTCGTCCTTCGCGGCGGGCAGTGGGCTCACCGACTTGGCAAGCAGGTGAAAGTCGTGGACGTGAAGCGTCACCTCCCCGCTTTTCGTGCGGAACATCACCCCTTCCGCTTGAATGAAATCGCCAAGGTCGAACATCTTATTGAAAAGATCGAGCCGCTCTTTGCCCACTTCGTTGGCGCGGAAAAACAATTGCGCTTTGCCTGCGCCGTCTTCGATGTGCGCAAACGAAATCTTCCCCATCGTCCGCATCGCGCGGATGCGACCCGCGAGAGTCGCTTTGACTTCTTTGTTTTCCTTCTCAGCCGATTCAAATTCAGCGATTGCCTCCGCGCTGAGATGTGTCCGTTTGGCGCGCGTGGGGAACGGCTCCACGCCCTCGGCGCGAAGTTCCTCAAGTTTCTGCAAACGGACTTTTTCGAGTTGAGTGTAATCGGTCATAATTTCACCAAAGAGTTAAAAACGGAGGATGTACACAAGTATACAGGTAGACAGGTACACAAGGCAAGCGCATGTCTGTATACCTGCCTGGCTTGCGCAAGATCGGAAAGTTCTTAACGCGAATGCCGCGAACGAGCGAATTACACGAATTCTATTGGGCTTCATTCGCATCGTTTAACCTGAGCATGTCAGGGGAGTCGCGGATTAGCGCAATTCTCGCTAATCTTTTTTCATGAGACCACGATCTTATCAACGAACGTAGTTGCAACCGTGTATACCTGTCTACTTGTCTACGTGTCTCCATGTCTACCTGTTTCCATATCTACTTGCCCGCAAAAAAACACAACCCCGCGCAGAGGCGGGGCTGTTATCGTCGCTCCTGAGTCTATCCGACTTTCAGGATTTTAACATTATATGTGCCGCCGGGCGTCTCGACTTTAACCGTATCGCCCACCTTGCGATTCAAGATGGCTTTCCCAATGGGCGACTCGTTCGAGATCTTGCCCTCGCGCGGGTTGGCTTCCGCCGCGCCCACGATGGCGAACGTCTCCGCCTCGAAGTTGCCCTCTTTGATGGTCACTTTCGAACCGAGGTGAACCACGTCGCCTTTTTTCTTGCCGTTATCCTCGATGATCTTCGCGGTGGCAAGCAACAAGTCGAGTTCCTGAATGCGCCCTTCCACGAAAGCCTGCTCGTTCTTGGCGGCTTCGTATTCGGCATTTTCAATGAGTTCCCCGCCTTCCATGGCTTCGTGCAGACGATTGGCGACTTCCTGCCGTTTGGCGGTTCGCAAATAATCCAATTCGTCTTGAAGCTTTTGGTAACCTTCTTTAGTCAAAAAATTGTTGTTAGGCATCTTTACTTCCTGCTATTATGAATTTTGTCCCGCATCGCGGGACAAAGCAAGGGAGAGCCGATTAGGTTGGTATTTCCCAAAAAGCGGGCATACTATATCATGGTTTTTGAGCAAGGACAAGAACTTTGTAACCGTCTAATCAAGTTGCAATAAACGGATTCCCTGCCGCTCTGCCCAGTAATTTCGGATGGATTCGGTCACAGTTTCGGGGCTATCGAAGCGCTCTCCCAACGAGGGAAGTTGGGATTTATAACAGACCGACGCCTCAACCCAACGGGGCAGGCTGGTTTCAGTTATCCTGACAGTTTCCTCGACCATCCCAGCCGCTTTCGCCTCCAGTTCATGTGGTTTATAGCACCAGTATGGAACGTCAATGTCATAACGGAGGGGTCTGCCCAAAAGTTCCGCGGCTTGCCGCACGAGAACATGGTCAACGTGCGAGCCAAGCCCAAGTTGGCAAACCAGCACATCGTCGGGGTTGAGGCGGGCGGAGATGGCGGCGGCGATCTGCGCGGGGTAGTCCGCATCCGCTGGGTGAATCGCGCCGAAGATTTCAGAGGGATAGAGCCAGTCCCCATTTTTGTCGCGGCGATAAATGCAATCCAAAAAATCGAAGTGAACGGCTTTCGAGCCAACGATGGATGCGGCGGCTTTGTCCTCCTCGCGCCGCTTGCGGACGGTCTCTTCGGCGGAGGAAAATCCCCAAATGGCGTGGAGCCTTTGCGCGAATTGAGAATATTCGGTGAGGCGCGGGTCGCCGCACATGAACGTCCAAATTTCAACAGGGATGCCCGCTTGAGTTTGTTCGTAGATCAACCCGCCCGCAGAAAAGACGGCGTCGTCGAGGTGAGGGGAAAGGTATATCCATCGCATGATTCAATTTTAACCGTCCCGCAGGTTTTCGAGAAGTGAAACAACCCGCTCTGAAACCTGCGGGACGGTTTTGCGCGGAATTTTAAGACGCGAGTGCAATAGAAAATTGAGGGCTGTTCAAGTACACTACCCCCATGCAAGACAGACGCAAACAACCCCGCAAGAATTTGATGTCGTATTCGCAGGTCTTCGATCTGTACGAAGGCAGGCTGATCGGCTACCTCGGCGACTTGAACCTGTTGGGGGCAATGGTGATCGGCGACGAGCCAATGTCGCTGGATACAAAATTGACCGCCTCGATCCAACTGCCCGAATTGCCGAATGTCTCTGCCACGCGCATGGCTTTGCCGGTCCGCGTGGCATGGTGTCAGCAAGACCTCAGCCCTGAATTTTTCAACATCGGGTTTGAGTTCGAACTTGTCACCGACGAGCAGAAACGCATCATTGAAGCCGTGATGGAAAACTACGAATTCCGCCGCGAGTCGCCGAACTACCCGCCGCGTCCCGAAGTGGGATAACTTCATAGTCTGGGGGTTATGCCTTGGGTCTCTTCACCGAGTATTCGTTATTTAACCTCTTGCATAAGCGACTCTTCCTCTGTCACAGAGTCCACAGAGACCTTTGAGAAAGGCTTTTTTCATGGAAAGGCAAGGAGAAAAAATGCAAAAAACAAACGTCAACGGAATTGAACTCGCGTACGAACGCCGCGGCAGAGGGACATCGCTTGTGCTGTTGCATGGATACCCGCTCGACCATCACACATGGGACTTCGTCGCGCCGCAACTGGAAGGGACGTTCGACCTCATCATGCCAGACTTGCGCGGGTTCGGAGATTCGTCCACGGTGGAGTCGCAATACACGCTGGATGATTTCGCGTCGGACATTGCTGGTTTGCTCGAGCATCTTGGAATACAAAAAGCCGCGATCGCGGGTCATTCGATGGGAGGGTATCTTGCATTGGCATTCACAAAACTGTACCCCGAACGGGTCAGCGGGCTGGGACTTGTCTCGACACAGACGCTCGTCGATCCGCCAGACCGCAAGGAAGGACGATATAGGTCTGCGGCGGAGGTGGCGGAAAAAGGCATCGGCGGCGTAGTCGAAACGATGAAACCTAAATTCTCGCCGAGCGAGGAATATCAAAACGCGGTGACCGCTATCATGCAACGACAACAACCCGTCGCGTTCATCGGCGCGTTGAAAGCGATGGCAGAGCGCATGGACACATCGTCAATGCTGGCGAATCTCAACATCCCTGTTGTGGTCATTCATGGTGACGCGGATTCGTTGGTGGCTGTGGATCGCGCGCGTGAGATGAAATCTGCTTTGCCCTCTGCGCATTTTGTGGAGTTGAAGGGAGTGGGTCATTTGCCGATGATGGAGGCGGTGAAAGAAACGGCGGAGGCGTTGAAGCGGTTGGCGTAAAGCAATTTGTGCCGCAACGATCACAGTACGAGTATGTTTGCAACAAGTAAGCGCAAAGTGAACTTTGCGGTACTTAAACAAAGCATCCCCGGCGGAGAAGGCTGGGGATGACTGTGTCAGGCGTCCACTGGGGAGCGAGGCGGGTTAGGATGCCGCCATTTGCGGAGCTTGCCCCATCGAGTTATGTCCGAGCGAGCCGTTTGTTCCGTTACGCTTGATCAATCGGTTGATATGCGCCACAAGGACGCGGCTGGGCGTGGGCTTGGTGAGGTAATCGTCCGCGCCGGCATCCAGCACGCTGGCGATCATCGAGGGGTCGTTCAGCGCGGAGAGAATAATGATCGGCACCTGGCTAAAGGAACGCACCGATTTGCAGACCTCCCACCCATCTATCTCCGGCATCATTAGATCGAGCACCACCAGATCGGGTTGGTTCTCGCGGATAAAATTCAATCCGTCGTTGCTATTGTTTGTAGCCGCCACATCAAAGCCCTGCGATTTTAGCAAAAGTGACAACAGGTCCGTGACGGCGGTATCATCGTCGATTACAAGGATTTTTATCGGCATAGTATGTCCAGTCAGTTCCCATTATATCGAAGAATGGCAGAGTTGGCACTTTGCAATGGGCTATCAGTTGGATGTGTCAAACGGCGGCGGCACGCATTACTTTTGTTCTATTTCGTTCGTGGTAAACTGTGTCCGATTTAGAAAAATATTGGAGGAATGAATGACAACCTGGGTATATCTATTCGATGAAGTGGCGAAAGCCGAAAAATATGCGGGATCGTGGGAGGATGTACGCGCCCTGCTTGGAGGAAAAGGCGCGGGATTATTCGACATGACGCGCGCCGGGGTGCCGGTGCCGCCGGGCTTCACGGTCACAACGGAAGCGTGTAACTGGTTTCGCCAGCGCGGGGCTTTCCCGGCGGGGATGTGGAAGCAAGCGCTCGACGCGATGAAAGTGACCGAGAAACGCGCGGGCAAAAAATTCGGCGACCCGAAAAATCCGCTGTTGGTTTCGTGCCGTTCGGGCGCGAAATTCTCGATGCCGGGCATGATGAACACCATCCTCAACATCGGCTTGAACGATGAAGTAGTGGAAGGGATGGTCAAACTCACGAACAATCCGCGCTTTGCGTGGGATTCGTATCGCCGCCTGATCGAGATGTTTGGCGCGACCGTGTTCAACCTCGACGACGAGCATTTCGAACATCCGATGGCGGAACATAAAGCGAAGAAGGGCTACAAATCTGATACTGAAATGACCGCCGAAGATTGGAAGGAATTGGTCGCGGTCTTCAAAGGGGTCTTCAAACAACAAGTCGGTTTCGATTTCCCGCAGGATGTGTACAAGCAAATGGAGTTCGCCATCAAAGCCGTGTTCGAATCGTGGATGGGCAAACGCGCCATTGATTATCGCCGCGCCACCAACATCCCGGACGATCTCGGCACCGCGGTCAACATCGTGACGATGGTCTTCGGCAACATGGGCGACGACTCAGCCACAGGCGTGGCGTTCACGCGCAACCCATCCACCGGCGACAAGAAAATGATGGGCGAATATCTCATCAACGCGCAGGGCGAAGACGTGGTGGCGGGCATCCGCAACGCCGACCCGATCGAGCATTTGCACGACCAGATGCCGAAAGCCTATAAAGAATTCATGGCGATCACCGCGCGTCTCGAAAAGCATTACAAGGATATGCAAGACGTCGAATTCACCATCGAGCGCGGAAAGTTGTGGATGCTCCAAACGCGCAACGGCAAGCGCACGGCGAAATCGGCTGTGAAGATTGCGGTGGATATGGCGAAGGAAGGCTTGATCACGAAAGAGCAAGCGATCCAGCGCGTCACACCGGACAATGTGGATTCACTCCTCCACCCGCAGTTCGATCACGCCGCGATGGATGCCGCCGAGAAGTCCGGCAAGTTCTTTGCCAAAGGCGTGAACGCCTCGCCCGGCGCGGCAGTTGGACAAATCTATTTCGACGCGGATACCGCCGAGAAGATGGCGAAGGATGAAAAGCAAGACACGATCATGGTGCGTCCGTTCACCAAGCCAGATGACGTGCACGGCATGATCGCCTCAAAGGGCGTGCTCACCAGCGAGGGCGGAGCAACATCTCACGCGGCGGTGGTGGCGCGTCAATTCGGAATCCCATGCGTGGTCGGCGCATCGGCGATCAAGATCAATCTTGAAAAACGACAGATGACCGTCGGTGAAACCCTCGTCAAAGAAGGCGAATGGGTTTCGGTGGACGGCACGACAGGCAAAGTGTTCATCGGGAAAATCCCGACCACCTCGCCATCGCTTGAAGAACAGACCGAATTGCTCACCCTGCTCAAATGGGCGGATGAAATCTCCGCGCGGAAAGATGTGCGCGAAGCGAAAGCTCCCGGCTACCCCACGCGCGGATTGCAAGTGTGGGCAAACGCCGATTATCCGAAAGACGCGCAACGCGCCCGCTCGTATGGCGCGGTGGGAATCGGTCTCTGCCGCACGGAGCATATGTTCTTCGAGCCTGAGCGCTTGCCCATCGTGCAGGAGATGATCCTCTCGGGCACGAGCGAGGGACGCACAGCCGCGTTGAATAAACTGCTCCCCTATCAACGCAAAGACTTTGACGGTCTCTTCGAAGCGATGGACGGTTACCCGGTCATCATTCGCTTGATTGACCCGCCGCTTCATGAATTTATGCCCGATGAGGAAAAACTTCTCGAAGAAGTCGTCACGATGCGCGTAAAGAACGAGACGGCTGGGCTGAAAGAAAAAGAAGACCTGCTCGCCGCCATCAAGCGACTGCACGAATCAAATCCGATGATGGGTTTGCGCGGCGTTCGCCTCAGCATCTCGATGCCTGAGATCGTGGAGATGCAAGTGCGCGCTATTTTCGAAGCCGCGGCAGATTGCACGAAGCGCGGAATCAAAGTGAAGCCCGAAGTGATGATCCCGCTCACGGGAACGGTGAAAGAACTTGAATGGATCCAGCCGCGACTCGAGCGCATCGCCAAAGCCGTGACGGATGAAAAGAAAGTAAAGTTCGATTACAAATTCGGCACGATGATCGAAATCCCTCGCGCGGCTGTCACTGCGGCGGAAGTTGCCACACACGCCGAGTTCTTCTCGTTCGGCACGAACGACCTCACGCAAATGACCTACGGTTACTCGCGCGACGACGCCGAGCGAAACTTCCTCATCACGTATCAGGAACAGGGCATCCTCGAGGTGAATCCGTTCCAGTCGCTGGATCGCGGAGGCGTGGGCAAACTGATGGATTGGGCAATCGCCGAAGGGCGGACAACGCGCCCGAATCTCGAAGTGGGCATCTGCGGCGAGCATGGCGGCGACCCGAGTTCCATCGAGTGGTGCCACATCATCGGCAACAACTACGTTTCGTGTTCTCCGTTCCGCGTGCCAATCGCGCGCCTTGCGGCGGCGCACGCGGCGTTGAAGTATCGTCCGCAGAAGAAAGTTGTCACCGCGAAGAAGACCGCAAAGAAAAAATCTGCCGCCAAGAAGTCTCGAAAAAAGTAAATTGTAGATTGATGTTACGCGGTATAAAGTGCCGCAACGTTCACGTTGCGCTATGTTGGCGGCAAACCCGCCACTCGCAAGATAAATCTTGCGGTACTGTAGAAGGTGAGTTACAAAAAAATCCCCTGCTTCGGCAGGGGATTTTTCGATCATATCAATTGTTATTCTTGTCGAACTCTTCAAAGTTCGGGATGTTGTGCCAGAGATGCTCGGTGTCGAAGTCGTCGCTGTTGATGTTCTTCCCGTCGCATTTGCCGGTGATCTTGACGTTATCGCCGCGCCGGTCATAGCGCAAGTTGCACTTCCAACGCCCGGTCGTGGATACATTCAAAACAAAACGATCGTTTTCGAAGTTATAGAAACCGGAACCAGTCATCACGAAGTTGTAGGAAAATGCGCATTTACCGAGCGAGAAATTAACGCGCGTGCCGGCATTATTCAATTCGTATCCGAGCGTTCCGCCATAATTACAACCCACCGTGGTCGGGGTGAAACCATCCCAATAATAGAACTCGGGCAGGTAATAGATCTCGGTTTCCATGGCAGAGAGCGCGTTGCGCGGACTTCCGAATGAGACGGCAAAGCGCGGGGCAAGCGGAACGTGCGAATCGATCAGGTATCCTTCGCACGTTGTTTCGTGTTCGGCGGGCACAACATCGTTGACGAGGAAATCGACCACGAGTTCATCGGGGCAGGCATTGCCGCGTCCGAAGATGACGTGAGGTCCGTACTCTTGCGTGATGAGATATGCATCTGCAAGATGTTCGTACACATTGACACCATTGCTATAAGGCGTGGCGGGATCGGCTGTGGAGCCAAGCACCAGAGTTGGAATATTTTCGGCGAACAAATAGTCCGGGCGGGTAAGGTCGGTTGTGGCGTTGGGCCAATAGGCGCAGGGCAGGTCGGCATAGATCAATGAAGCCAGGCGCGGGATGGAAAATTCAAACGAATCGACTGTGGCGAGGTAGGTGTTCGCTTTTTCTTCGGGCGTATTCCCCGGGTAGCCATAGTCCTGGCATTCGACGCCAAAGAACACCGCTTCGGAATACGTCGGGTCGGGGATCACGTCGAGGGTTTGCGAATCAACCCCCAAGTCTAAATAAAGGAGGCGGGCAAGCGGAAGAATATCCAGTTTGGAGGTGAATGCCGCAAGGGCGCGGACGAACATCATACGATCGCTCTCGCTGTAGACCTGGCTCGCGGTGACAAATTCGAGGTCGGAAAATGTAAATGTGCGGTAAGCGCTTTTGCCGTTGGCAAGCGGAAAGCGAAAATGAATGTTACGCTTTTCTAGAACTTTAGCGAGCGTGTCGTATCCGCGAATGGCATCACCCAGCATATCTTTGCGACAGGCGGGATCGTCGTTACAGGCTTCGAGTGAGGCGGTCAGCACATCGCTGAATGCTTGCGTCTGTTGCACGTAGTAGTTGAATCCATCGAGGGTGAGGTCAACCGTGCCATCGAGGATGAGACCGGCAAGATGGTCGCTGTGCGCGGCGGCGTAGGTCTGCGCGTATTGCGTTCCGTAACTTTCGCCGTATAGCCAGAATTTTTCATCGCCCAGTAATTGACGGAAGATTTCAAGGTCTTCGACCGCTTGCTTCGTTCCAAGGTATGGCAAGAGGCTGGGATCGCTCACTTCGCTGACACAGCCGGCGCTGAACGCTTCGGAAGATTGTTTCAATGCCGCTTCCTGCTGGGGCGTCTTGCCGCGCGCGTCACGCTGATAGAATGCGCTGGCGGCGCCGGGGCAAGTCTGATCGCCGGAGAACAGCAAGCCGCGCTGGTCGAAGAAGACGATGTCGAACGAGTTCAACACATCTCCGCCGAAGCCGGGCAGGTAAGAGTCCGCCGAGGAGATGCCGGAGTAACCGGGACCGCCCGTTGCGGTGACAAACATGCCTTTGCGCGCGCCCGCGGCGGGCAACACGGCGAAGGTCACATTCAACGTTCGCGTATCGGACGGATTGAAATGATCGAGCGGAACTTCGATGGTCACACAAGTGAACACGCTCCCCTCAAAACATTCATACCCGCCGAGCGCGTCCAACAGGTCATCCATGGGAGTCTGGAGTGTTTGTTGATAAGGCGCGGCGGCAATGGACGAGAACAACAGCACAACGATCAAAGTCAACTGCGCGGGCAGGCGTAAGCGAGACTTCATGCGTCCTCCATAAAATATAAATTGAATCTTTCAGGCTTGACGAGTCATTATAGTAGAGAAATTAAGAGACTGGCAAGTATTGTTGGAACGCTAAAAGTTACAAAACTCCAAAAGCAGGAGCGGTGAAACCAGCGTGAAAAAGTTCCCCATCATTGAATTCATGGAGAGAAATCTCAATATCCCTGCGGGTCCTGCGGCTTTGCGCGCTAGTTGTCAATCCCCTCAAAACAACACAGGCGCGCTATTCAGCGCGCCTGTGTTCTATGAGAAATCAATGTACTACCGAACGTTGATCACTTGTCCAACATAGATCAGGTTGGCATTTTGGATATTGGGGTTAAGCCAGAGCAAATTCTCTACTGTGGTGCCGAACTTGCCAGCGATGATCTTCAATGTGTCGCCTTTTTGTACGATGTAACTTGACGCGCCCAGCGGGATATTGATCGCCTGTCCGACGTAGATCAGGTTCGGGTTGGTAAGTTGCGGATTCACTCTCAGAATCTCGTCTACGGTTGTGCTCCAGCGTGATGCAATGTTCCGCAGGGTATCGCCTTTTTGCACATAGTACACCTGTCCGCTGGAGGGAGGCGGCGTGGCGGGCGGCGGAGTGGGAGTGGTGGTCACGTACACTTTGATCCACTGCCCCTCATAGATCACGTTCACATTTTTGATCTCGGGGTTATCGCGCAGGAGCGCCTCCACCGTGGTGGCAAAGCGGACCGCCAAGCCTTTGAGGGTATCGCCGCGCGCAACAACATAGATGAAGTAGCCGCCGTCTGTGCCGAGGATCGCGCCGGGCAGTTGCAACACCTGACCGGGGTAGATCAAATTCCCAGAGCCGATGTGCGGGTTGGCGCGTTGCAAGGCTGAGATGGTCGTGCCGCAACGATCGGCGATCTTACGCAACGTGTCACCGCTGGCAACGGTTACGCTGGAACCGCAACCTTGCGCGAACGCCGGGCTTGTGGCGGCAAAGGTGGCTAGCAACAATGCCGCAAGCAAAAAATATTGGATAAACTTTTTGGTATTCATTTTTTCTCCTCTGTAATCTGACATCTATTCCGAGTAACCATGATTGCCCGACATCGTAGTTGCGACTTCAGTCGCCTTTTCGCCGCAAAAAAAACGACTAAAGTCGTTACTACGGTAAACCAATTTATGTTACGCTGAATAGTAGATGCCGGTACCCCATAAAATGTTCCGTAACCGGGCATGCCTCCCACAAATTTCCTAGCCAAACCCCTCCGGCAGGCTCGCATACACCCCGCGCATGGATGCTGGCAATGCCTGCGCCAGCGTGGACATCAAACGATCGGTCAGCGCCAGCGGGCTTTCGTTCTCCATCGGCATCAGCGGCGGCAGGATGTTTACACTCACCGGGGCGCGGCGCGGAAATTGCTTGAAAAACTTATCCGTGCCGATGATCGCCATGGGGAGGATGGGACAGCCCGCTTCGATCGCCAGTCGGGCTGTTCCCGTTTTGGCGACGCTTAACCCCTTCCCTTTCGAGCGTGTGCCTTCGGGGAACATCCCCAGCCACTGACCTTGTTTGAGCACCTTCGAAGCATGACGCATTGCCCACATATCTTTATCCCCGCGAGTGACCGGGAACGCGCTCAGGTTGCGCAACGCCACATCCATCATGGGATTCTTGAACAACTCGGCTTTGCCCATAAAAAAGATCGGGCGCGGAAGTGAAAATTGCATCGGGAACACATCGAAGTTGGTGACGTGATTCGCCGCAACGATGCCCGCGCCAGCCCGGGGCAGGTGTTCAGTTCCCGCAACGTCCAGTTTCATGATGGGATAAAAGACCGAACGCAAAAAGGCGATCAAAGCGCGGCGCTGAGGGGTCTCTTCAAGGTAGTATTTTTTTCGGGCGCGTGAATCAGAATCAATGGCGGGAGGAATCGCGGTGTCCATAATTATCCAAAATCTAAAGTGAATTATACTTGCGGCATGCATCTAATCGTGATGCAGTTCGCTTACATCACGAACAACTCGCCCGATCGCGACGCAATTGAACTGCGTCGCGATCTTCGGAACAGAGCAATCAAAACGATATAACACCTGGAGAATAAAATGGACACTATCATCGAAAGCATTTCGGCATTGGAAATTTTGGATTCACGCGGCAACCCCACCGTGGAAGTGGAAGTGACGCTCGCAGACGGTTCGTGGGGACGCGCGGCGGTTCCGTCGGGCGCGTCTACGGGCGAGCATGAAGCGCTGGAGATGCGCGACGGCGATAAGAAGCGTTATGGCGGCAAAGGCGTGACGAAAGCCGTGGCAAACGTCAATGGGGTAATCGCGGACGCGCTCTTCGGCTGGGACGCGTCGGAGCAAAAGGCGATCGATACAGAGTTGTTGAATCTCGACGGCACGGCGAACAAATCGAAATTGGGAGCGAACGCCATGTTGGGAGTCAGCCTGGCGGTGGCGAAAGCGGCGGCGAACTCGTACGGTCTGCCTTTGTATCGTTACCTCGGCGGCGTGTATGCGCACGTGTTACCCGTTCCGATGTTGAACATCCTGAACGGCGGCGCGCATACGGCGTGGCAATCCACAGACATGCAGGAGTTCATGGTGATGCCGTTCGGCGCGCCATCGTTTTCAGAGGGACTGCGCTGGGGCGCGGAAATTTATCACGCGTTGAAATCGGTGCTGAAAGAAAAGGGATTTGCGACTCTCGTCGGCGATGAGGGCGGATACGCCCCCTCGTTCAAAGCCAACGACGACGCGGTGGAAGCGGTTCTCGCGGCAATTGAAAAGGCTGGATTCAAAGCAGGGCGCGGACAAGATGTTGCCATCGCGCTCGATCCCGCCGCATCGGAGCTGTACGAAGAAGATACGAAAACATACAACCTTCGCAAAGAAGGGAAGAAATTGACGGGCGAGCAGATGGTCGAATTTTGGGCGAAGTGGGTGAAGGATTATCCTATCGTGTCCATCGAAGACGGACTCGCACAGGACGATTGGGCTTCGTGGAAGTTGATGGTGAAGACGATGGGCGATAGAGTTCAGATCGTCGGCGATGACTTGCTGGTGACGAATCCCGAACGCGTCCGCAAAGCCATCAAAGAGAATGCCGCCAACGCGTTGCTCGTGAAAGTGAATCAGATCGGCTCGCTGACCGAGACCATCGAAGCCGTGGAGACTTGTCATCGCGCGGGCTGGCGGGCTGTGACCAGTCACCGCTCGGGCGAAACCGAAGACGCGACCATCGCCGATCTCGCGGTCGCGTTGAACACGGGACAGATCAAGACAGGCGCGCCCGCAAGATCGGACCGCGTGGCGAAATACAATCAACTGTTGCGTATCGAAGCGGAACTGGGCGATACGGCGAAGTACGCGGGTTGGGAGGCGTTGGCGACAAAATAGGAAAGTTTTAGGCTTATAATCCATCGAGGATTTGCAGTGAGCAGAATTGCCCAAATACAGGCATTAGTTCGCAACGGCCTATACTATTTGACCGAACACGCGGATGACGAAGCAATGCAAGACGAATTTGATATCTATGATATTGAAAACGGAATCCTCTCGGGTAGAATCAGAAAGACGTGGCCCAAAGAAGGCAAGTTTGAGATCGTCGGCAAATCGTTGGACGGACGCGAAATTGGCGTTATTTGCCGCCTCACTTCTGGCGGTAAAGTCCGTGTAATCACGGTGTATCAAGATCAGGTAAAATGAAAACCATGGAAACGAAAAATTTCTGGCAAGGCGAAACCTGCGAATACTGCAACGGCAAGATCGTCGAGAAACGCGTGACGCTTCACCGCAAGGTCAAGGGCGAGTATGTGTTGATCGAGAACATACCCGCTGGTGTTTGCGCCAAGTGCGGAACTCGTTACTATGCCGCCAACGTGCTAAAAACTATCGAAGAGAGTGTGCGCGGACGGCGCGAGATTGACCGCAAGATCGTCGTACCGGTCTACGAATTTTCGTAAGACGAAAAGACCTGATGGGCGTATTCCTCCATCAGGTCTTTTGACAGATCTCCACGCCGAAGCGGAGTTGGGCGATACGGCGAAGTACGCGGGGTGGGGTGCGTTGATGGTATAAAAACCACATGAGGAACCATCCTCGAATGATAATCACGACCGAGCCATGATCACCATCAACTTCCTCGCAGACCACACCGACTCCATCCCCACCCTGGTAGTGTGGTTCCGTACCCAATGGTCTGATTACTACGCCGATTCAACTCAAGCAGAGATGGAACAGGATTTTCTTGAAGATACATCGCGCGACCGTCTCCCCTGCCGACTTGTCGCTTTCGAGGAGAACCAACTCGTTGGCACGATTATCCTCCGTGAACAAAACCATACTGCGCCAGAATACCAGCCTGAATTAGGCGGATTGCTTGTCATTGAGTCGCATCGCGGTCACGGCATCGGTACGGAGTTGGTTCGCGCAGGCATGAAGTTAGCGTCCGATCTTGGGTATGAGATGGTCTACGCGACGACAGTGTCCGCAGTGGGGATTTTGGAACGATTAGGTTGGGAATACGTCAAAACGATCATCCACGACGATGAGCCACTGGCATTGTATCGCTGTACGTTGTGAGCGCGAATCGCTAAATTTAAATCAAAAGACCTTGCAGGCTAACGATCCCTGCAAGGTCTTTGAATATCATCAACCCAGGTGCGCCACAATGCGCGAGTGGGCGGTCTCGGTATCCATATCGAACACAGTGATCAACTTGTCGCGCCCCGCCGTCCCCGCCACAATATCGATGCGCGATTTTGCCACCCCCAGAATATCGGAGAGGAATTCGATCAGCGCTTCGTTGGCTTCGTTGTCGGCGGGCGGCGCGGCAATGCGCACCTTGATCGTCCCATCGTCCAACAACTCCACAATTTCATTGCGGCTGGCGCGCGGCGTAACGCGCACTGCCAGCGCGGAACCTCTTTTTCCATCGTGCAATTTTATTTTCAAGTCGGTCATGGCTACCTCAACGATGAGAGTATGGCAATAATGAAGCGTGACAGGAATTGGACCAGGAGCATCAGGATCATCGGGCTAAAATCGAACATGCCGGCAGTGGGCACCACGCGGCGAATGGGCATGAGCATCGGTTCGATGATGTTGTCGATACCGCGCCGCACCGGGTGATAGGGGTCCATAACATAAGAAAGGATGACGGAAACAAAAATAAGCAAGGTCAGGAGTTGGGATAATAAATCGACGATATCGATCAAGATGTCCATTTACGCGTCATCCTCCGAGGTATATCTGCGTTCGCCAACGATAGCCGTGCCCACGCGTACGAGGGTGGCGCCTTCTTCCACCGCCACGGCGTAGTCCATGCTGGTACCCATGGAGAGTTCGCGCCAATCGCCGCCGGGGAGTTGGTGCGCCAGCCACTCGCGAAGCCGCCTCACTTGGCGAAAGAAGCGGCGCGAGTCTTCCGCGTCTTTTCCCAACGGAGGCATGCTCATCAATCCGCGAATCTGCAAATGAGGCAGGGCAAGCAATTGGGCAACCTCGGGCAGGAGCGCGTCCCAGGCGGTTTCATCCGAGGCGTCCCAGCCTGCTTTGGATTCTTCGCCGCCTACGTTGAACTCGAGCAGGACGGGTAGCGCGCGGTTCGCTTCGCCGGCAAAGCGGCTGAGGCGGTGGGCAAGTTTGAGGCTATCGAGCGAGTGTAAAAGTGCGAAGTGATCTGCCACGAGGCGGGCTTTGCGGCTCTGCACGTGACCGATCATGTGCCATTCTACTCCAGATTGATTGCCGATGGATTGAATTTTCGTGACACCTTCTTCGGGATAATTCTCGCCGAGGATGCGCGCCCCCGCTTCGATGGCGGCTTGCGCCACTTCGAGCGGTTGCGATTTGGTGACCACCACCAGGCGCACTTCGCCCGGGTTGCGATTGCTTTTGCGCGCGGCTGTGGCGATCTGGTCGAGCGCGTGAAGGTATTTTTCGCGGATGGAGGAAACGAGGTTGGACATGGAAATACAATATGGTTCGCCAACAGGCATGTGAAGGGCGCAGAGCAAAAGATTTCTAGCGATCTTCACGGGCCTGGCAGTTGGGGTTTCTCAAGATTATAAAGCGATCAAGGCGCCGAAGCGCCCGGTGCGACCCTTCTCGGCGCGATGTGAAAACCAATCGTCGAGGTGACAGGCGGTGCAAATGCCAGCCACTTCGATGTGTTGCACGCCAGCCTGTTCAAGCAGGATTCGGTTCGTCCTCCACAGGTCAAAATGGATCTTGCCGTTGAGCGAGCGTAGTACCTTTTCCGATTCGTCTCCGAACTTTTGCATCACTTGCAGAATCACATCCGCGCCGATCTCGTAATGGTCGGGCCCGATGGATGGGCCGATACAGGCAACGATGTCGGCGGGGTTCGAGTTGTAATTTGTTTTCATGGCGCTCACCATCGAGCCAGCCACGTCGCGCAGGGTTCCCATCCAACCGGCGTGGGCAACACCCACAACGCCCTTGCGCGGATCATGCGCGAGGATAGGCGTGCAATCGGCGAAGCGCATAAACAGGCTGACTTCCGGCTTGTCGGTGAGGATCACATCTGCTTGCCGAACCGGTTCGCCCTCCAGGCGCGGGGCACGCGCGCACACCACGTCGGCGCTATGGACCTGCCAGACGTCGAAAATGGATTCGGGAGCGCAGTCTAAGGCGCGGAATGATAATTGGCGATTCTGGCGAACGCGGCTGAGGTCGTCTCCCACTGTCCCGCCCACGTTGAGCGATCCCCACGGCTCCGGGCTGACGCCGCCGCGTCGCGTGAATACGGCATGGCGCGTCTGGAGTGAATCGAATTGAAAGTACCGCAGTCCGTTATTCTCAGCGAAAGACATGATAAATCACTTCCCTCCATTTCTTGCATGATCGATCATTTTTGCGACTGTTCGATCGAGTTGAATTTTTTGATGAAGAATTGGCGCGTTTCAGCCATCGACTCTTCCATGTAGGGGTAGGCGAACCAGGCGGTCATCAAACCAAACAACGCGCCGGTGAGGATGCGAAGCAAAGGCGTGCTTTCGCGGTAGGGCAAGAGGTTTGCAAGCCATGTCCACTCCACCTGGCTGAAGAGTTGCGAGAATCCGTCCAACCCGATGGGTCCCATGCCCACGAGGATCCACACGATCCAGTGAATGGGTTTGATGCGGCGTCCTGTGGCGGCGTAGGCAACGCCAAATAACAAAATCGCGCCATAGATCGCCACGTCGCGTTCGCATAAAGCGACTTTATAGCCGACGGTCTCGTTCCCGATGTAGGCGCGCGCGTCGTAGCGGGCAAAACTTGTCGCGTCGCGCAAGCCGACGATGCCGGTGACATCCTCGAAGGTTTTGACGCCGGACATCCCCGCCTCTGCCAGCGGATAGTACGGCTGTTCGCCAAATAGGAAGAAGGATCGAAACCCGAACTGGTGGCACAGCGGTTTGTACATGGTGTAAATCACCTGCGCCGGAACGGACGCGCCTATTTTCATGAATGTTGGTGCAAGGAAGGGCAAGCCCACATACAACAGGACAAGGACGTTCAACATCGCCAGATAATGCCGCGAGATCCAAGCCATCACCCGGTCGGCGCCGCTGATGGATTGTCCGCGGCGGAGGCGGTCGTGGTGGTCTTCGCGTCCAAGCCGGTCCAGTTGTCCCCGTCGGTCTGAGGCGGCGCCGAGCGTCATGCTGAGTTTTTGCTTGTCGAAGGGAGATTTCAAACTGTATGGACCCGCTTCAACGACCGGCGCGTTCTCTCCGAAATTCTTTTGGAGCGCGGGATCTGAATCCACATCCACTTCCACAAGCCGGTGGGGGTATTTTCCCTGCAGAGAAAGCAGGTCGGCTTTTGCCGTGTTGCTGTGTTCGTCGTCTTTGCGAAAGTACAGGGTGACCGTGAGCATGAATGGAATCTCTATAAACCGAAATCGATCCAGAAGAACTGGCTGGAGGCGGCAATGCGTTCAAAGATACCGCTGATCAACATGGCGCCGACGATGATCAGCACGACGCCCATGACAATTTCTACATATCGCATCACTTTGCCGTATTTTCGCAGTGTGAGCGAAACCCAGCCGACGCCCAACGCGGCGAGTAAAAAGGGAATGCCCAACCCGGCGGAGTACGCGCTCAACAGGGAAACGCCTTGTGAAATGGAACCGCCGTTCAGCACGAGCGTGAGGATCGAGCCGAGCACGGGACCAACGCACGGCGACCAGCCCGCTGAAAAGAATACGCCCATCAATGCGGAGGATAGATAGCCTAATTTTCGATCGGGCAATTGCTGTACACGCGTGTCGTATTCTAAAAACGGGATACGAAAGACGCCGATCATGTGCAAGCCGAAGATGATGACGATGGCGCCGCCAACTTTGGAAAGGATGAACCGCAAGTCGTATAACAACCGCCCGGCGGCGGAGGTGGCAACGCCGAGGGTGATGAAGACGAGGCTGAAACCAAGCACGAACGCCAAGCCGTGCGTGAAGGTGATAAAGCGGTTATTTTCTGTCGTTTCGCCGCCAGCCGCGCGTCCGCCTAGATAGCCGACATAGGCTGGCACCAGCGAAAATACGCACGGCGAAAGAAAAGACGCCAGCCCGGCAAGAAATGCCAGCCCCATTGAGATTTGTGTGAATTCCATGTAGTTCCTTGAGTGATTCAGAACGTCAGTTTTGTAGTGACAACGATCGTCCCGTGATCGGGAAGCGAAACGCGGATTTCGCTTTGCGCAAGCGAAACGTAAGGCGTCGTCCAGCGGAAAATCCATTTTGCGTCTTCCGGCGAAACGTTGATGCAACCATGCGAGCGTTTCTCGCCGAACGAGTTATGCCAGAACGCGCCGTGGATGGCAATACCGTCGCCGCTAATCATGGTCGACCACGGAACCGCCGGCGTAGAATAGCCTGATTGAAAACTGCCCGCGGTCATGTTCAGCGAAATGATCTTCCAATGCGTGAGCAGGTTGCCCACCGGCGTGGCTAATTTATCGCTGATCTGCCCGGTCTCCGGGTCGTAGGCGATTCCGCTGGAAACTCGGCAGTAGAAAACTTCCGTCGCGCCTTCGAAGCAGGATAATGTTTGCCGGTCTAAATCCACGTCGATGCGCTTCTGATCCGGCGCAACCTCCGGGCTGATGGGAGCGATATCTTCGTCTGTGAGAATTTTGAATGCCGCGCCGTCTCCCCAGAAAAACTCGCCATAGGCGCCGTAACCATATCCGTGACCGTTCGCGTCTTCGTTCCAGCGATATTCGGCAAACCCGTTGTTCGCGCGCACCTGGTCGATCCACACTACTTGCCCATAATACAAGCGCGGCGGGAAGTTGTAAGCGATATGATCGGTCAACCACGGGGAAGCGACGGCGCCTTCATGGGCAAGGTCTACAAACGGCACGGTCACTTCCGCCCAAAATCCGTTTTGCCCGGCGGGCATTTGAGTAATGGGCGTGTTGGGAAAATTGCGAGTCGGCTGAAGCACAGAGGCGTAAATAAATCCGTTCGGCGTTTCAACGTATCGTTGGTTGTTCAGTCCGCCGATCACGCTCCCGATCACCTCGCGATTCCACTCCACGAGCGTATCGGCTCCGAGTTTGGCGATGGACGAGTTCAGGTTGGGGTCATTCGTTGGCCGGCTTCGCAAATCGATGTCTGGGTCAACCACCCTGCCGATGATCTCGCTGGCGGGAAATTGCGGCAAACGTTTGGGTCGGGAAAGTTCGTCAAAAAGTTTGTCCAGATTGATGCCCATGCGCGGCATGAACGCCAAAGCGCCCAAGCCCGCGCCGGATAATTTTAGAAAATCGCGTCGTGAAATTTTTTGAGTCATGATGTACCAATTCAGCAAGGATACTCACAAAGGAAAACAACGTCAACTGACAGATGAGAGATGATTAATGCCAGAGCAACATCGTTCTTATTAGACTTTATCGGTAATAAGCAGAACAAACCATTTTGGACGCTGATTCACGCTGAAAACGCAGATTTTTTCTTTAAATCAGCGTTGATCAGCGTTTTTCTGCGTCCCCATTTTTATTTCCGATAGAGTCTATTCTTGGCGCAGTTGAACTGCGTCAAGAATAAGTTCAACCGGGCAAGACCAAGTACAGCAAAAACAAATACTTCAAGAACAAGTACGGCAACTTCCAAATGAGAGATGATTGCGTCGGGCATCCCCTTACCGTTCAATCTCTGAAGAAATTCTTAAGCGCCACCACGCAATGCGAACTGACCTTATGCCCAACCTCGTCTTCGCAATAGGTTACGCGCGCGCCCGCTTGTTCGAGCAACGCCACCGAATGGCGGGCGCGGTCGACGGTCACAGTTTCGTCTTTGGCGCCGTGCGCCACAAAAAATTCTTTTCCTTCCAATGGGCGTTTCGCGACCAACTCTTCCAACCCGCTGGGGATGAAGCCGGCAAGGATGCCCGCTTTGCGAATCCTCTGCGGATATAAAAACGACAGGATGTTACACATCACCGCGCCTTGACTGAACCCCATCACGTCGATGGGCTGCCGGTGATCGGAATTCGCGTCGATCCACGTGGAGGCTTGATACTCGTCCACGAGCCGCATCAACGCCTCGGCAGACGGGCGAAGTTGTTCGAGGCTGGGCTTGCCGAAATCCTGTCCCGAGTCGAGCGAGGAGTCGGAACTGTGGAGGGGTCGCCACGTGTACCCAGATGTCCCGGCGGAGAGAGGCGCGCGCGGGGCGATCATCCAGTAATCGAAGGAAAGACTGCGCGCGAAGACCCACATCGAGTTTTCGTCGCCGGTGAATCCGTGGATCAACAGCAGTAAGCGCTTCGGTTTTTTCGTTTGGCGGACGCGCATCATCCAGCCTTGAAATTTGATCAGTTCGGTATCAATCAGAGTTTGCACGTTTTTGAATCCACTCCAAAATCCAAAGAGATAAAAAGATGAGCGCGATGGGAACGAGCGCGCCGAACAGACAGGTGAGCGCCATGAGCGCCGCGCCCACGCCATAGATGAGATAGATCAAGCCAACGCCTACGATCACCAGCAGGAGGAACGCGCCGATGCCTAAACGGACGTTGGTTTGCTTTGCGTACTTACGCAGGTCGCGGCTCATGGCGCAGTTCCTCCGTTGCCGAGTTGGGAAATAGTTTTAGCAGGTCGGGCAGGGCGCGGCGCACTGCCGAGTCGCCCTCGAGGGCAATTTCAGTCACATAGCCGGTATCGAGCGTGTACAAATGCGCCACGTCCGGTCGAATGATGAGGTCGGGTTTTGAACGATCCAGGTTATGTTTTGTGATGGCACGGTTGAGCATATCTTGCGAAAGCAGAAAGATATCGATGGCTTGGACGACGCGCAATCGTTTGATCCGCCGAGCCAGCCAGCGCGGGATAAAGCGCGGCAGGACGATCCGCTCCATGGTGGCGGGGACGCCCAACGGTGCGGTTAACACCACCGCGGCAACCGGGGTCTTCGCATCGACTAGGGAACGCGCCGCATCGACCGGCACCGGGTTTAACACGCCGCCGTCTACAAGATCCATATCCATCATACGCCGGGCAGGGAAGATACCGGGCAAAGCAACGGAGGCAAGCAAGGCTTCCACCAGCAAACCTTCGCGGATGTAGACCTCGCGCCCATGTTCGATTTCGGCGGCGGTGATAATCAGCGGGGTTTTCAAATCATGAAAGGTTTTTCGGCCAAAAAACTCGCGAACGAATTTTTCAAACCTGCGCAACCCAAGAAACGCCGGTTCGCTGTTTTTATCCCGCCCCGAATATCCCGTCCGCTTGAGGTGGTGGAAGACCTGTTCCATTTCATCGGGCGAATATCCCAGCCCAAACAACACGCCTATCAATGCGCCCATGCTCGTCGCGCCAATGCCTTCGATTTCGAATCCGTTTCGCACCAACGCGCGCAAAACGCCAATGTGCGAAACACCCTTGACGCCTCCGCCTCCCAACGCCACTGCGATGCGCTTATCCATCACGACTGGCTCCAGGATTTCACCGCTCGCGCCAGCCGGTTTTGCCAGGAGAATAAATTCATTAACTCCGGTAACACTGAATCGAACGCATCTTCGCCGCGCTTGGCGATTTCGCCGATGCTCACCTGCTCCAGCGTTTCCACATCCGACACGGCGGGGCGAATCAGAATCTCCGGTTTATCCACTTCAAGGCGATATTCGCTGACCGCGCGGTTCATGATGTCCACCGAGCGGAGGACAACATCGATGGCTTGCGCATATCGCATTTTGCTCAAGCGATCCGTGATGGATTGCGGGACATATTTCGGACGCGGCAGACTCCACGATTGGGCTGGCTCGCCCATGGGGGCATTCAACGCCACCGCCACCACCGGCAAATTCGGCGCGAGCGCCCGCGCCGGCGCAACAGGGACGGGATCGAGAGTTCCCCCATCCACCAATTCCATGTTGTTGATGCGGCGCGCCGGGAAAATACCGGGGATTGCCGCGGAGGCAAGCACGGCATCCAACAAACTCCCTTCAGAGAGCAAAACTTCTTTCGCAGAATTCAAGTCTACCGCGGTGAGAACGCAGGGGATTTTCAAGTCGGCAAAGGTTTTGCCTCCCAGCCGGGTTTCAAGCCATTCCGCGCCGCCCGCAATGCCCATGAACGACGGCTCATCTTCCGGCGCGTGACCATAGATCTTATTTTGATCGAACGAGGAAAAGGTCGCTTCGATCTCATCCGGCGTATAGCCCAAAGCATAAAATGCGGTCACCAGCGCGCCAAAACTTGTTCCCGCAATGGCGCGGACCTTGAATCCGTGTTGTTCTAACCGGCGCAGGACTCCGATGTGCGCGTTCCCTTTCGAGCCGCCGCCGCCAAGCGCAAGTGATATTTCCATGATGATCTCGTCCTCATTATACACAGGGACGACCCGGCGGGTCGTCCCTGTTGACAGAAGGCGTGCAAAGGTTGTCGCTCATTCGACGCCAGAGGGCGTCTCTTACGCTCCACGCGTTCGCGCACAGCGGACGTTCTCTAACGTTTGCCTGACGTGTTTTGCATGCACACCGACAAAAGTATTGACGTTGGGTCTTTTACACATCCAGCCTTGCACAATTAATCCAGCCATCCATAAGGCAGAATTCTTGCCTTGAGCCTGCGAAAGATGTTTTTGTTTTTTTCAAGCGCAAAGTGAACTTTGCGGCACAGCGTCTGAATTACGGGGGTGTTATCGTTTCCGTTGGCGTTACCGGCGTCTCCGTGAAGGTTGATGTCGGCGTTGAGGTAGAAGTCGGCGGCGCTACTGTAAACGTTGAAGTGGGAGGCAATGTATTCGTCGGCGGGAGAGGCGTATTCGTCGGCGAGGCAACCACAATGGAGACGGTGAGCGTCGAACCAAATTGCGTTCCCGTCTGCGTCGAGAGTTGCCATGATCCTGTATAAGTGCCGGGCTTTTTCGGGGCAACCAGTGCAACGGAGATTTGAGTCCATTTTTGCGGAGGAATCACTTTTCCCAGCCCGCTGGGGTTGCCTTCCATTTGATTTCCACCGGCAAACACCAACCTGAATTGAAGCGCCCAATCGCACGTTCCGTTGTTTTGCACCTTCCATGTTTTTGTGAAGGGCTCGCTCGGCTTCATCACCGTGCCGGCCGGGATGCTCACGTCGCTGATCAACAGCAAGTTATTGCATCCCGATCCCAAAGACGATGGGTTGGGCGTGGGAGTGAACAGCGTGCCAGTGGGCGTGGGCGAGCCGGTCGAAATAACCGGCACATAAACAAGCCCCTGCGTGGAGGATGGAGCCGGTGAAGGTAACGGCAGGGCGGTATTCGTCGATGTGGATGTTAACGGCAGGGGTGTATCGCTCGCGATGGGAGCAAGCGCGGTTTGTGTTTCAAAAATCGACGCGGCGAGCGTCCCCACCCCGGCGGTGAGAATGGCGTTCACATCCGCTTCTCCGCCCTCTTCTGTTGCAACTCCGCCGCCGCAGGATGCGAGCAAGATGCCGCACACTACCATACTGTAAAACAACCTTCTTCGTACTGAAGCCATGAAACCTCTCTTTGATTTTATATTCTTCACGGGATGCCTCGATTATAACCAGTCTCGTTTTCGTCCGATCAGCCCGCACCCCACAATGCCCCTACGATATCCATACGTTCAAGGCGTTACAGGAGGCAGGATCATTTCCGATGTATCTCGCGCAAGGATCGCTTCAAGCATATCAAAGGATGGTCCCGCGGGATAATCGACCCGCACAATTCCTCCGCCTGCCACGCGCAAGATGACGCTGGAGCCATCCGCGCGGATCAACACGATTCCATACTCACCGGCGGGATAATAGGCATCGGAGTACGCGCTCTCTGAAATTTCAAAGACAGCGTACAGGCTTCTTGCATCCAATCCCTGCCATGTTGAAATTTCATCTTTTCGAAAATAACTCCCCTCCGAAAAGAGGGCGGGCAACACTTCCACGGGAGTATTTTCCGCTTCGCCTGCGCGGCATTGCGGCGGGCCTCCCAGCGCGCCAACTGTCGCGCACGGAATCGTGGAATACTTGAACAATGCCGCCACATTCGAAGCGATGCCGGTTTCAACCGCGCTCAACACCGCGTCCACATCGTTTACGCCAGTGCGCGTGGTAAGCGGATAATACCCCTGCTCATTTACCTCCACTTGCGCGGATGGCTGGCAGGCGGAAAGCAAAGTAACCGCCAATAAAAGCGAACCTATCTTGAATTTCATGTTTTGTTTCCTCTTGCGAGAAGGGACGATAACGCGCGAAGCAGAACATCCAAGTCCTCCTCGGTGTTGTACCCCTGAACGGAAATGCGGATCAATTTGTTCCCGTTCCAATTCAGGATGGGAACCTCGATTCGGAACTCCTCGTACAACTGATTCTTCAACTCAGCCACATCCACTCGTGAAGGGAGCGGCGCGGCGAACAATTGGCGAAACCAATTTCCCGTCGGAGGGTGAAGCGGGGCAAGCCCGGTCAGTTCGCAGATCCGCCGCTGGGCATCCCTCGCAAGTTCGTGGCACGCATCGCGGACAACATCCCAATTATATTTTTCTTGAAATTCGATCGCCGCCGGAACAGCCAAAAACGCGGCATGATCGCGCGTGCCCCACCATTCATGATGATCGATAAATTCAGAACCGCTGGGAGTTTCCGATTCGTAGCCCCACGACACAACCAAAGGCTTCAGCAAGCGCTGAACGCCGGGAGAAGCATACAGAAAACCCGCGCCTTTGGGCGCGCACAACCATTTATGCAGGTTGCCGCCATAAAAATCTGCGCCCAACGAATCGAGATGCAGTGGAATTTGTCCCGGCGCGTGAGCGCCATCCACGATGGTGAGGATACCGCGTTCTCGAGCGCGACGGATGATCTCGACGATGGGAAAAATGATCGCCGTCGGCGAGGTGATGTGGCTTACACAGATCGCCCGGGTGTTTGGCGTCACGCCGGCAAAGAATTCTTCGATGAATTTCTCTTCAGACGCAATGGGCGTGGAAAGCGGCTGGTTGATATAGTTGAACCCGCGTTCCTTTGCAAGAAAACGCCACATACGATCGACCGCGCCATACTCGTGATTCGTGGTCAGCACTTCATCGCCTGCGCCCAAGTCAAGCGAACGGGCGATGATATTCAGGGAGACCGTCACGTTTTGGGTATACACAAGGTTATCGGCGCGAGCGCCTAAATAATTTCCAAGTCGCGCGCGAGACTCCGCCAACAAGGAGGCGATCCTCCTCCCCAAAAATTCGACGGGTTGTTTCTCCATCTCATTTTGCCAGCGTTGGTAGTCCTCCATGACCGGCTTCGGGGTTGCTCCAAACGAGCCGTGATTGAGAAACGTTACAGAAGGGTCAAGTTGAAAGTAGGTTTTGAGATTATTCATACGACAATCGTACCCGAAAACGGACTTTCTCATCCCATGAATACGAAAAAGTCCCTTTGCCGCAAAGAGCGCTGAGTTCAACTCAAAATTTCTGTGGCAAGCGAACTATTACACACTCGTTTCGCCACTCCAAAATCGAACGCTACACTTTGTTTCCGAATCCGTGTAATAATCTGTGAAAATCCATGCTTAACCAAATTTTCCGCCTCAACGATATTCCATCACAACACCATTCAAATTTCAAGCACCTGTATTTCGACATCGCCTGGTTTGGAGTGCTCAGCGGCTCGGCGGTCAACTTCCTCAGCGTCTACATCACGCGCATCGGCGGCACGGGTTTCGAAATCGGTTTAATCAGCGCCATGTCTGCGGTAGTGAATCTCCTTCTCGCCATCCCAGCGGGAAAATGGCTCGAAAAGCGGGATACCAGCAAAGCCATCTTCTGGACCTCTGTCGTATATCGCCTTGGATTCTTCCCGTTCATCATCCTTCCCATCGTATTCTCGGAAGAAAGCCAGATCACAGCGTTCATCTTGTTGACGTTCTTCATGTCAATTCCTCTAACCCCGCTGGGCGTAGGTTTCAACGCCCTGTTTGCCGAAGTTGTCCCGGTCGAATATCGCGCCCATGTGGCTGGCATCCGCAACGTTATGTTCGCCCTCGCCTACATGCTCTCCTCAGTCGCAAGCGGATATCTGCTCGATACCGTTTCGTTTCCGCTCGGATACCAGATTGTCTTTGCCGCCGGCGCAATCGGCGCGGCGATGAGCAGTTACCACCTCTATTTTGTCGCGCCGGTGATGAAGGGACAAGCCCCGCCGCCTCCCCGAATTCAACCTGCTTTGCCCACCCCGGCGCGATCCGCCGCCCGAAATTTCATCTCCGCCTTGCGCTTCGATATCTGGAAATCGCCGTTTCGGAACGTGCTCATCGGCTTATTCGCATTTCACGCGTCGCAATATCTGCCCACCCCGTTATTCCCGCTCTACAATATCCGCGTGCTGGGGTTGAACGACAACAACATCGGAATTGGCACCGCGCTGTTTTACTTAACCGTCCTGCTGGGGTCCACGCAACTTCGAAGAATGGCGCATCGTATTGGAAACAAAGTATTAACCGGCTGGAGCGCCGCCTTGATGGCGTTGTATCCGCTGTTGCTGGCAGGCTCAACGAATGTCTGGCAATATTACGGAATCTCCCTGATCGGCGGGCTGAACTTCGCCATGGTCTCCGGGGTATACGCCAATTACATGCTCGACCATATCCCTCCAGACGACCGACAAGCACACCTGGCATGGTACAACATCATTCTCAACGCATCGATCTTGATAGGCTCCCTGGGAGGGCCCTTGTTAGGCGAGCTCATGGGCCTATCCGCCGCCCTGTTGTTGATCGCTATGTTACGCTTCATGGCAGGAATATTAATTTTGAAATGGGGATGAGCACTCATCGATCAAAAAGTCATGCCGGGGATTGTGGTAATATCCAACTATGAGTGAAGATGTAAAAATCGTTGCCAACAACCGCAAAGCAAGTTTTGAGTACTTTCTACTGGAAAAATTCGAAGCGGGACTTGTCCTTCAAGGAAGCGAGATCAAATCGATACGAGCGGGACAAATGAGCATACAAGAATCCTTTGTGGATATTGAAAACGGCGAACAAGCCTGGCTGGTCGAAGCGCACATCGCCCCGTACGCGCAAGCCAACCGATTCAATCACGATCCGAAGCGCAAGCGAAAACTACTGCTCCACAAGAAACAGATCCGCGAACTGTGGAACAACGTCCGCATCAAAGGTATGACGGTTGTGCCAACGCGCGTATACCTCAAAAATGGACGCGCCAAGATCGAGATCGCGCTCGCCAAAGGTAAAAAGGCATACGATAAACGAGCGACCATCGCAAAGCGGGACGAAGCGAGAAGTTCGGAACGTCAATTACGCGTACGATAAATCTCATCGTTCTTCTTTCGCTGTTCAGTGAGTCAAAGGAGAACGAGGAAAGAGCTCAATCCACGTGCAACCATTCACCATCGGCGGCATCAACAAGCTTCCCGAAGCGGAAAAGCGGGAAATGTACTCCCGCTATATTCCAGCAGAACTCACCGAAAAGTTCCATCTTGAGAACGTGGCGAAAAACCACGAACTCTTGCGTTTCCGTTTTGCTGAAGGGTCCAGCGATGTGGAAATGATGCTATATCACCGCGCAGATTTCCCCGACCCGATTCTCTACGCCCATCTGGCTGATTCCATGAACGGGCAGATCTTCATCCTGCTTTATATTTTGAACGACCCCGCCTCGCCGCGTTTCGATGTGGACAAAATGCCCGACGGAAGCCCAACCGGCTTTGGGATTCGAAAACGGAACGTGGAAGCCGAACGATCCGCCATGAACGCAGGTCTCGCGCCGGGTCAAATCCGACGCGGCTTGCGTTCTCTACGTTCGGCGATTCGCGCTTTCGAAGATTTCATGACCTATCTCAAGCATGACATGTATTACATCGAACCGTTGTACTATCACAACGCGGTCATCTTTGAGCGCTATGGGTTCAGTTATCAGTCGGGAAAAAAGTTAATGAGCCAGATCCACGATGGATTCGCGGAAGGAGGCATTCTTCGTGAACAGCTGGACGATTCAAATCCGTTCCGTTCCTCCGGCGCGGCAAACAGCATTCGGCTTCGTTCCTGGGCGATCCACGATGGAATCCTTGGGGAGCCGTTTAACAAAGTCACCATGTACAAGCGCGTGGGTGTTTCTGCAAATATCAGCACCACGCCAGGCTGTGAGTGGTAAAAAAACGGCACAACGTGATTTACGTTGTGCCGTCTAGTAGCGGGGGCAGGACTTGAACCTGCGACCTTCGGGTTATGAGCCCGACGAGCTGCCACTGCTCCACCCCGCATCGGGTACCAAAGCCCGCCGATAGTACCACAGGCAACAAGCAACGTCAAGCAAGATGAGAAATGCGCTTTTTACAATCCTTTTGTATATAAAAGACCTCTCGCGAAGCACCTTCGCTCCAGAGAAAAAAGATAGTCTCAACATCCAAGTCGACTCGACGGCAAAGAAAAATTCGGTTAGGCAGGATGTCTAAAGAACAAATTGCATCTTGATAAGATGACGAAGTTGTAGTTTAATCGGCGCTACCTTAAAAGACTACAAGCAACTTTTGTTAAGATTAAGGTATAATGGCTTTGTAATTTTTCATCAACACGTTTGAAATTATCATCTGTCATATCATAATGAAAAAGGCGACACTTCTCGTTATCGAAGGACGACATGCAGAAATCCCTTCTTTTGCAAACGACTTGCAAAAGAAGGGATTTGATATTCGTTCCTTTCAAAATGGAAGCCAAGCCGCATCCAAGCTAAAACAAATCAATCCTGTCGTCGTGGTCGTCAACGCCGCTTCCTTGCGAAGCACAGGTGTGCGCATTTGTCTTTCCTTGCGTAAGAAAGATCAAAAAGTTCCGATCATCCTCATCCTGGCAAAAGAAAAACCCGTCGACAAAAACCTCGCCGACTCGGTGCTTGCCCTTCCATTCACTGTGCAAAAGTTGGTTAACCGAGTCAAGGCGCTCATGCCCGGCGACGGCAACAACCTCGTGAGCGTAGGACCGATCCGCCTTGATATCGAACACCGCAGAGTGCGATGCCTTGGCAAAAGCACCAAACTGACCCCTCGCCTGATCACCCTGCTCCATATTTTGATGGACAAGCACGGCGAAGTAGTGGAACGCGAATCGTTATTCAAAAAAGTATGGGAAACAAATTACACCGGCGATACGCGCACACTGGACGTTCACATTTCATGGTTGCGCCGCGCCATCGAGCTAGACCCCAACAATCCCAAGTTCCTCAAAACGATCCGCGGCGTCGGTTATCGGCTAGACGTGTAATTGAAACTGTTTTCCTTTTGCAGTGACAAGTCGGATGCAAACCCTGCGTCCGATTTTTATTTTCAACTCCCGAGGAATGTCCCCGCTTCTGTTCGAACGGGATGCCTGCGCCGCGCTTCTGAACGTTTCTCCATCCCAATTCGGATCAATCTCCCAATAATCCACGCCGAGTTTCGTTGCCAGCGCAACCGAATTTGTGGAAAGAGTTATTTTCGTTGTCGAGGTCGTCGGCGCGATCGAAAACGCAACATTCGAATCACGGTCCAATGAAAAAGGTTGTTTCGCGCCCGCGAGCCTTTTACGAGAAGCGTGAATCGCGCGGAATGATTCATCGTTGGCAATAAATTTTCGTCCATGGCGTTCGGCGACCGCGGAAGTTGTTCCTGAGCCGCAAAAGAAATCCGCAACGATGTCGCCAGGATTCGAGGAGGCGAGAATGATCCTTTCTAACAGGGCTTCGGGCTTTTGCGTGGGATACCCCGTACGTTCATTATGCAGACGCGCCACCACAGGAAAGTACCACCAATCCTCCGGCACTTTACCGCGCGCTAAATTTGGAATTTTTCCAAAACCAGCCTTGCGCGACGACTTAAACGTATTCACCGTATTTTGATTGTAAGGCTCGCGAACGGCATCGGCATTGAATGTGTAAGCCCCGCCTTTGACGTAGGACAGGATGGTGTCATGCTTGCGGTTAAACGCCCGCTTGATCGGGGATGGTCCGTGGTATGTCCAAATAATTTCATTCAAAAAATTCCCGGAGCCGAAAATTTCATCGAGCAGGAGGCGGGCATACGAATCGGCGTGCCAATCCAGGTGGAGGTAGAGCGTCCCGTTAGGAGCGAGAAGCCGGTGCATGAGAAAAAGCCGCTGGTAGAGGAAATCCAGGTACGAATCCAGGCTCTTCCACGAATCGTGATAGCCTTCCGCAAGTTTCCAGTCTTGCGGTTTGCGCGAATCCTCTCCCCTGCCTATGCGCGCCAGAAATTTTTTATTCGTAAAAAATGGAGGGTCGGCATAGATCAGGTTGATTTTGCCTTCATAACCCGAAAGAAGCGATGCCATCACCGTCAGGTTATCACCCCAAATTAACTGATTATCAACTTTCGCCGTTGGGTATCCGTTCCCGCCCGGGTAAATCATCGAATCTGTGACCAACGATTCGGGTTTGGGAGTTGCGAGTTGTTTATCCCGCCAGATTAACTCAGGCATGGCCTAGTAGTAGATCCGCACGAGTGTGCCGAAACCGCGATTGAATGTTTTGCCGATCTGATGATCGGGTTTCGCCCAACGGAATAGCCATTTGGCTTCTTCGGTGCGCATGTTAATGCAACCACGGCTCATCGGCACGCCGTAATTTTCGTGCCAGTAGGTGCCGTGAAAAGCATGACCTTTGTCAGTGAAAAAGCACGTCCACGGAACGCCGGGGAGTTCGTAGTCGGTGAAATCGGCAAAGAGGTTGCCGTTGCCCATGTGTTTGTTGGGCATTTTATCCATGATGCGGAATTCCCCTGCCGGCGTTTTGGTAGGAATGCCATTCGCATCGCGCGAACCATTCGGGATGCCTGAACAGATAGTAGTCTTCAAAATTTGCTTGTCGTATTCAAAAGCCGTCAGGGTTTGGGTCGTCAGGTTGACTTCGATGCGCTTATGCTCGACGGGGATTTCTGGCGTGATCGGAGTCAATTCCTCAAGCGGAATAGGCTTCAAGTGCGTCGCATCCACATAATAGGGAAAGCCTGTCAGGTCATCGTAAATTCGATACCAAAGATCGCCGGTGGGACCCGGCTCAATGGCTTCTATCCAATGCACAGAGCCGTAGTAGAGGCGGAATCCCAGTTGTTGCCAGCCGAACGCCTGGCTGGTGCGCCAAGGCTGGGAATATGGGACCGTGATCTCAGCCAGCCGTAGTGCGCCTTCCTCTATAGAAGTCAGCGTTTTGTTGAATACAATCTTTACTTTTTGGAGCCTCGCCCGGTGGATATAGCCTCCCCACACACGGTACCAGACCGGGTTATGTTCAGGTTCGCTGGCAACTACTTCGCCAAGACTGTGAAGCAGTTCGTCTCGGTACCAAGTGGAAACGATCGGGCTGTCATCGCTGGGTTTTGAATACACGCTAACAGACGTGGTTGCCACGCGGATCAAGTCGCTGTCGTCGAAGTCGAACAGACCGCCAAGTGTGGGAGCGAATGCGAAAGCGCCAAGGCTGGCGCCGCCAAGTTTGAGAAAATCGCGCCGTGAAATTTTTTGCATAATAAAATTTTAATCGAAAACGCTGGTTTTTTAAAACTTCTCATTAATTTTTCAGTCTTCCAGCAAAAGATGCTACATTTTCGACGGGTTCAGGCGCACAGCCCTTACGAAACAAAAAGCCGCCATCCAAGGTGGAGGGCGGCTGAGTTGCAAAATCAGGCAGAAATCAGGATTCGACCGTTTCCGGCACCATATCCTTTAGAAGGATTTCGAGAGCCATCGTGTGGGCGCATCGGTGATGAGTGACGAAAAATTCGCAATCGCAGGAGTATGTTCCGCCGTCAAATTTCACAAAGTGATTATTGTTGTCTCCGTGGAAAGTGACTTCAAATTTGTTGAAGAGGAACCGTTGGCGCTCCTCAGCGTACCTGAGCGCTTTCTCGCGTTTGCCGATCATTCCATAGTCCATTGTTTAATCTCCTTTCAGGGTTTGAATTATGAACTCACCTTACGCAACAAGTTGTGGCGGGTTGAGTTTGCGTAGTTGGTCATAAGCGGCATGAATGGCGTGCAAATACAGTTTGGATTTGAGAGCAAAG
>JAJTXU010000089.1 GCA_021462845.1 Anaerolineales bacterium | reverse complement strand
GCCGCTCGCTTGATCCACCCATTCTGGATTGTGCAAATACCATTCAATCGTCTGACGTAAACCCGCTTCAAACCGGACCTCAGCCTGCCACCCCAACTCACGCTGGATCTTCCCCGCGTCGATCGCGTAGCGGCGGTCGTGCCCCGGGCGGTCTGTCACAAAGCGGATCAACTCTTTGTAACTCTTCAGTCCCTGCTCGCGCAGTTGATTCACTTCCTCGGGTGGCGCGACCTCATCGAGGATACTGCAAATTTCATTAACGAGGTCGAGGTTCTTCTGCTCGTTGCTTCCGCCCACAACATACACCTCGCCCGGCGTCCCTTTTTCAAACGCGAGTCGAATTGCCTTGCAATGATCTTCCACATACAACCAATCGCGCACATTCGAGCCATCGCCATAGACCGGAAGTTGCTTACCCGAAAGAGCGTTCAAGATCATCAAGGGAATCATCTTCTCTGGGAATTGATACGGACCATAATTATTCGAGCAATTGGTGATGACCGTCGGTAATCCGTAGGTGTGATGAAACGCGCGCACGAAATGATCGCTGGAGGCTTTCGATGCGGAGTAGGGCGAGTTGGGCGCGTAGGGAGTCTCTTCGGTGAAATAGCCGTCCGCGCCAAGCGAGCCGAAGACCTCATCGGTTGAAACGTGCAAAAAGCGGAAAGATTGTTTTACCTCATCGGTCAAGCCATTCCAATAAACTCGCGCGGCTTCGAGCAGGGTGAACGTGCCGATGACATTCGTTTGCAGGAAATCCTCCGCGTGGACGATGGAGCGATCCACGTGCGATTCGGCGGCGAGATGAAGAACACCCGCAGGCTGATATTGTTTGAAAAGCGACGCGACAAGTTCGCGGTCGGTGATGCTCCCCTTCACAAATTCATAATCAGGGTTCTCGTCCAAGTCTGCTAATGAGAGAGGATTCGCGGCGTAGGTCAGCGCGTCGAGGTTGACGACGCGATATTGTCCGCTTTTCACCAACAGGCGCGCAAGGTTCGCACCGATAAATCCGTTGCCGCCGGTGAGGAGTATTGTTTGTTTCCCGGTCATTGTTGTCCTTTCAAAATTTATCCAGCAATCCGTACCGCAAGATTTATCTTGCGATACCTTTTGTTGTCATCCGCAAGCGCAAAGTGAACTTTGCGGTACGAGCCTTCAGCTCATGATCTTTTCAAATATCTTTTCGTATTGCCCTGCGATCTGGGCGATCTCGAACGACTTCGCCTTTTGCAAACTGGCTTGGCGCAATGATAACAGGCGGCTGGGGTTTGTAAGTAATTCTTGTAACTTGGATTTAAATCCGACTCTGTCCCCCGCTTCGATCAAGTAGCCGTTTTGATTCTCATCCACAAGGTCAACAAACCCGCCCACGCGGCTGGCGACGATGGCGAGTCCCTTGGACAATGCTTGAACACCGACAACGGGCAAGCCTTCTGAGAGCGAGGGCATGAAGAGGATGTCGCTCTGCTCGAATTGTTTCATTACTTCATCGGGCGTGATCCAGCCTGTTAATATGAACTGATCCCCTAACCCAAGCTCTTCAATGGATTTTTTCACTTCGGGCATCAACGGACCGTCGCCGATCATCACGCACTTCCATGGAATGTCTTTGATTTCATTCAAAGTTTGGATAACTTGCAACGGAGATTTCTGTTCCATGAAGCGGCCGGCGAAGACGATCACTGGAGGATTGTTGACTCGTATCGAAGCCTGATGTTCACCGTCTACATCTATCCCATTGGGGATGACGAGGACTTCTTCGTTGTAGTGTTTGAGCGCGAGACTCCGCGTGTATTCGCTGACAGCGACTCGCGCGCTTGCATCATGCCATATCCAGCGCGTGGTTGGGAAGATGAAGCGGAACCAATCGCCCGTTTTTTCGGGGACGCCGCCGGGCACGTCGCCGAGGTGGGCTGTCAACACGTAGGGAATTTTTGTGAACCGCGAAAGCATCCACGCGAGCGCACCGGCGGGAACGGCGAAGTGGACGTGAATCACGTCGGGGCGAAAAAGGCGGACGAGGCGAAGCCCAGCCCAAAGTCCGGAAAGAACGTAGACGACCATCGAGAGAAAACTCGCGCGGAAGGGTTGAGTCCGAAGGGTGGGAATCCGAATGATGTCGAATCCATCCCGTTGTTCTTCGTGCGGCAGATCGTTGAAATGAGAAGTTAACACTTTGATCTCGTGCCCACGCTTGGCGAGGGCTTGGCAAATGCTCTCCGCCGCGCGTCCGCCGCCGCCGCCGATCGGGGGAAACTCGTGATTCAAAACGAGGATGCGCATGTTTACGAGGAGCCTTTGCGTGAGTTCGCGTTCGGGTCGGATATGGCGGCTAACACGGAGGGAAGGAACGCCGCGCCGGGCAAACTTGCCAAAAGAAAAATGATGCGAATTAACACGGCGACTGCAAGGCTGTGGGCAGGCGTGAGACCCGCGACGCGCGAAAATAAAAACGTGAGCGAAAGTTCTTGCACGCCGTAGCCGTTGATCGAGATCGGGATGAGCGTGACAAAATAAGCGAGACTCCAAATGCCTGCGACGAGCGAATACGAAACGTGTTCGCCCAAGCCTTCGATGAGAATGTATAACGAGGCGAAGATAAAAACCATGTTGCCCCATGTGTACAACAGGGATGAGATCAACGCGGCGGGTTGTTTGAGCCAGATGGAAAATGAATGAAGCGTGCGGCGGATGAAGTCGGTGATCTTTGCAACGAGCGGAGGCATGGCGCTGAGTTGAATCGTTGCTGCGCCAAGAATTTTCCATGCGGGGATGAGCCCAAACGGCACGGCGCAGAACATGCCCGCCAAGCCAATGACGCGGTCTGCGGCGATGGAGGCGAGGCACACTGCGCGGTCATAGCCGAGGCGCATGGCTCCGCCCAAGCGAACAACGTCGCCGCCGATGGTGGTGGGCAAATAATTGGAAGCGAACAAACCTGTGAGGGTCAATTGCGCGGTTCTCGAAAATGGAATATCCACGCCGCCCGAACGGAGCAAGGCATGCCAGCGCAAGATCACGAACAGGCGCGAGACCAACAAGGAAAGCAAAGCCAATGCAAATACGGGGAGCGAAATTTCTTTCAACGAACTTGTGATCTCGCTCCACCCTTCGCGCTCGATGAGCAGGACGATCAAGAGGATCGCCAGCGCGGTGCCAAACACGCGCAGGATCAGATTCTTGTTTTTGGAAAACCAGCCGATCATTTTTTCTTCTTTTTCCCCTGAATGATCTCCCTCAGGGTGTATGTCGTCTTACGCTGCGACTCGTGGTACGTACGCGCGAGCAATTCGGCGATCAGCCCCATGAGGATGGATTGAAAGCCAAGAATGAAAAGCATCACTCCGATCAACAACAACGGCGATGTGGATGCAGGCACGCCAGAAAAAGTGCGGCGGATGAACACATACGCGAGATCGAGCATGCCCAACAGCATGAGTCCCACGCCCGCGCCGCCGAACAAGCGGATGGGCTTGTGCGAATATTCGAGCAGGAATTTCACCGTGAATAGATCGAGGATGACTTTTGCGGTTCTATCCAAGCCGTAGTTTGCTTTGCCAAATTGACGCGGGTGATGGCTGACGGGAATCTCGGTGATGCGCGCGCCGACGGAATGCGCGAACACGGGGATGAAGCGGTGCATTTCGCCGTACAAACGGAATCCGCCCAGCACTTCGCGGCGATACGCTTTCAGCGTGCATCCGTAATCGTGCAGATGAACGCCCGTCACGGTCGAGATCAATCCGTTGGCGATGTTCGATGGGATGGTGCGGGTGAGCGCGTTATCTTTGCGATCCTTGCGCCAGCCGCTGACGAGGTCGTAGCCTTCGTCTAATTTTGCCAGCAGGTGGGGAATATCAGCAGGATCGTTCTGCAGATCGGAATCCATCAACACGATGGTCTCGCCTTGCGCGTGGTCAATGCCTGCCGAGATGGCGGCGGTCTGCCCGAAGTTGCGGCGGAAGACCAGCACGGATATATGATTCGGATTCCGCTCGGCGAGCGACCTCAACACGTCGAGGCTGTTGTCGCGGCTACCGTCGTCCACAAAGATGACCTCCCATTGTTGTTTGAGAGGCTTCAACGCTTTTTCGATCGCGTCATACAACAAGGGGAGGCTTGCCGCTTCATTGTAGACTGGGATCACAAGGGAGAGGTTCATGGACGTTTCCTAAATAAGTACAGCACATCTTCGCATTGGGCGAGGTTTTCCATATCGAACGAGACAGGCTCGTAACGCGGGTCGTTTTGAAAATCGTCCAGCCGAGTGTTTGGATAGCCTTTCCAAATAATAAAGTAATCGGCAGATTCGCGCCACTGCGAATCCATTTCGTCGCTGAACAGACCGAAGCGGAGCAAGCGTTCGAGGTCGCCCGCGCGGACGTAGCCCGCTCCCGCCGTGATCTGCGGAGGAAAGTAGCGAACATCGTCCATGTACAACAGCATGGCAATGTGCCTGCCGCTTCCTTTCCAGTAGATCAAACTGTCCGGCGGAATCGCCTCTGCGAGGGCGCGCCCCGCCTGTTCATAATACGTGAGGAAATTCGTTGAGCATGGCGTGGCGTACGTCCCTGCGTTGGCGGCTGGGGGGAGGATCACGCCGACGAGGAGAAACAGATTGAGGGTCGCGAGAGAAGCGTTGTGTCCCGTCCAGTTTTTGATGGAGGTAAATCGTTGAGCGATCCAGTAGAGGATCATGAGAACAATTCCAACAAACGCGCCTGTGAGCGCCGCGCCGACTCGCTTCTGAACATCGAGCGGCAAGTTGAAGATGTATGTGAGCACTTCGCCCAACGACGCGAACGTGAAATGACCCGTGCTATTCACACGCGGGAATTGGATCGCCGCTAGCGACCATTCACCCGTGCGTTGGAAATAATAGGAGCCCAGCCCTGCGGCGAAAATCAATAAGACAATGAAGAGAATCGCGCGGCGGATTTTTGAATCACTGACGCCGTTGGAAAAGACGATGACGATGAATAAGAATCCCGCAACGGAATAAAACATTTGATACGGCGAAAAACATTGGATGCAAAATTGATTGAACAACGATGCCCACGTGTGCATGAGGAACAACGAGATAAACGACGCGCCTAAAAATATCGCGGACTTGAATTGACTCGCACTCTTCCATTTTGATGGGAAGAGGATCAACGCGCCTGCAAATCCGCACAAGAGGAAAAAGTGATGTTGAACGCCGATGGCGACAGATTGGATGCGACTCAAATTCGTGATGTTGAAAGTTTCGTATCCGAACACGGCGAACGGGCGGGAATAGTCCAGAAAGGGAGTTAGTGATTCAGGCAGCCACAGCGACCACAACTGCATGATGTTGGGCCAATAGAGGATGTGAAAGAGGATGAACAGACTCGCGCTCGAAGCCAGCGACCACAGCCCTGCGTTTTTTCCATGTTGCCAAAAAATGTAGAGAACTAACAGGGGAAGAAAAACAACCATGTTTTGCCGCGTCATCACAATGACCACAGACAGCAGCGAGGCAAGAATTATTTGCCACAACGGTCGTTTCTTGTCGAGTATGCAAACGAAAACCCACGTGAGCATACAGGCGACAAGCCCCTGCGATAACGCCTGACTATAAATGGATGTGTTCGCGTCGGAAAGCGCAAAGACCCACATGACAACCGCCGCCCAATTTTTCCCGCCCAGACGATTCGCCAAAATCCACACACCTGCCAGCATGAGGAAACTGACCGCAAGCGCGAAGTAACGCGCCTCGCGCAAGCCAGCCCCGAACCAATACTGTATCTCGCCTGGAATTAAAAAAGCGAGCGGCGCTTTGTTCGTCCAATAGCCGTAATTTTCAAAGGGAGAAAATTCACCGCGAGCGAAGACAAGTCCCTTGAAGAGATACGCGCCTTCATCGCCGATGGAAAGAGAGGAGTGAGCAAAATACAACGACCGCGCCACAAAGATCATCACCCCCAGCAATGTGACGATCTCAATGAGCGGAAGTTTTCTTTCGGACTTCATTACAGATTACTTGCCGTTCAAACGCTTGAGGTCCGCGTCCACCATCATCGTGACCAACTCCTTGAAGTTGACAGAAGGTTCCCAGCCCAACTTGGACCGCGCCTTCGATGGATCGGAGATCAGCAGGTCCACTTCGGCGGGACGGTAGAAGCGTTCATCTTGCACGACAAATTCCTTGTAGTCCAAGTCCACGTGAGCGAAAGCGATCTCGCAAAACTCGCGCACAGCATGGGTCTCGCCTGTGCCGATCACGAAGTTATCGGGGTCATCCAGTTGCAACATGCGCCACATGGCTTCGACGTAATCGCCCGCGAAGCCCCAGTCGCGTTGGGCTTCAAGGTTGCCGAGACGGAGCTCCTTCGCCAGTCCGAGTTTGATGCGCGCGGCGCCATCGGCAATTTTTCGGGTGACGAATTCCAATCCGCGGCGCGGACTCTCGTGGTTGAACAAAATCCCCGACACTGCGAACATATTGAACGACTCGCGATAGTTCACCGTGATCCAATGCCCGTACACTTTCGCCACGCCATACGGACTGCGCGGATAGAACGGCGTCTCTTCACTTTGCGGCACTTCGAGAACTTTGCCGTACATCTCACTCGATGATGCCTGATAAAAACGGATCTTCGGGTTGATAAAGCGGATCGCCTCTAACATGCGCGTGACGCCGAGCGCGGTGATCTCGCCCGTCAGCGCGGGCTGGTTCCACGAGGTTGGCACGAACGATTGCGCGGCGAGGTTGTACACTTCGGTCGGCTTGTATTCTTCGAGGAACGAAAGCAGAGAACCCTGGTCGTGCAAGTCGCCTTGAACGACGGTGATGTCGTCTAATAAATGATTGATGCGTTCAGAGGTCATCGTGCTAGAACGACGCGCCACGCCGATCACGCGATAGCCTTTGGCAAGCAATAGCTCGGCGAGATACGACCCGTCTTGACCTGTGATGCCTGTGATGAGAGCGGTGGGCATTGATTCTCCTAATCCAAAATTCAGCGACTGAATTATAACCTAGATTACGCGCGCCTGCCCACGCTTTTTATCCAGCCACCAGCCTCCGCCCAGAATAGCCCCCCACAACCCGATAATCAACCCAACCATGATGACGAATGGCAATTGCCCACCCACATAAAAGTATCGGCTCGCATACCACTGACCAAAGATCAACACAAAGACCGCTTCACATGCCACCACGCGCGCGAACCACACATTCTTCGTCTCACGCCACCAGATGTACACCTGTCCCGCCACCAAAGCCTCCCACACGAACAAGAGCATCCGATAGCGCGGATTGTCCCACTGGTCGCCTCCGCCTCGAAGAGCGGCAAGCAGGATCCACGTCCAGACGAGAAGCGAGAGCCAGATGAAGATGCTTCGGCTGGACGCGACGCGATTCCCTCCGACGGGCAGGCTTGACCCGGCTACCGTCGAAAGAATCAACAGGGGAAGCAGAACGTACCAACCAAGCGCGCGCAACACGTAGATGACCTTCCAAATCGGGAGCGTCGGCACGACCAATGCGGCGGGGAGCACCGGCTGAAGCAATCCATATACCGCCACGAACGGCATCCGCAACGCTTCGGGCATTTCATCGAACAGTTTTTGCACCCAGCCCGATTCGCGTTCGATCTGATAGACATTCCACTTGACTGACAATTGAATCCAATCGTTGAGCACCGCCATCGGCGAGGTGGCATCGAAAACGCCCTTTCGATTCAACGATGAGGAAAGCGCGAACAGCCCAATCAGGAACACAACCGCGAAGACCACGATCCCTTTCCATGAGATCATGGCGCGCTCGCGCGAGAAGAACACCCAGCCTGCGAAGAGGAGCAAGGTGGCTACAGCGACGGATGGCGAAAACAGCACCATGCCGAGGAGGCTGAGGCTCAAGGCAACAATCGTCAGGCGGGGAAGTTCCGCCTTTACGCCGCCGCGCCATTCTGCAAATCCCCAAAATGCGATTGCGGTCAACGTCATCAAATATGGCTCGCGCATGGCAGAGCCGCCCAGCAAAACAGATTCGGGATATAGCGCGAAAATCCACGTTGAAGCCCACGCAACTTTTCTACCGAACGTGACGTCTGCCGCCTTCCATAAAAACGGAATCCCCAACGCCGCCACGAACGCCGCAAGCAAGATCATCATCAATGGGCGGTGCGCATCGGAGGAAAGGTAACGGTAGACGAACGCGCTCAAGGCAAGCAGTCCGCCATATTGATCGGAGGAATATTCACGGCTAAACGCGTCGAACACCGGCTTCTCTGAAACTGCCAACCTCCACGCTTGCTCGTCTCGTCTGTGCGCGTCGGTGTAGGTGTACCCCGCCACGCCGTCTTTGGAATTTTGATACCCATACACGGGTAACAGTTCATACGCGCCGACACCGCCCGCCAGCCGAAGCCCAAACGCCAGCGCGACGATCCAAGCCAACGTTCTTCCGCCTCCCGCCCATTTCGTAGAAGAGACGAGCGCCACCAACGAAAGAAAAAAGAGAACAGAGAAGCCGAGCCAGCCAGACAACCAATCTGCGCCTTGAAACCACGACAAAACTGCCCCCGAAACGAGGGCAGTCGGAAGTATCCAGAATAGACCTTGCTTATTGAGATTCATCGGGGTAATTCTACCCCAATCCTCTTGCCCCGCTTCTACAAGCCGAGCGGCTTTGCCCCGAATAATCTTCGATGTGCGGAACGCATACAGGCATCCATTACAACCTGCAATCCCGCGTCGCGCGCTTTCTGTGCGGCTTCTTCATTGACGATTCCCTCTTGCATCCATACCACCTTTGCGCGAATCTTGATCGCTTCATCCACAACGGGCGGAACATCCTCCGGCTTGCGAAAGACCTGCACCACGTCCACCGCTTCGGGGATGGAAGATAAGTCGGGATATGCTTTTTCTCCCATGATCTCGGTTGCACCCGGGTTTACGGGGATGATCTTATATCCCTGATCTTTCAAATACTGCACGATGCCGAAACTTTCCTTTGCGGGGTTTGAAGATAACCCCACAGCCGCAACGGTCTTTGCCGATAAAAGTATTTCCTTCATTTCTTTTTCGCTGTTCATGGTTTCTCCTTTTATTTCAAAAAAACTAAATCGTGTCACCCTCCCGAATGACACACCGCACCTGCGGTGGGTGCAGGTGTCGGGACGATGTGAGCGATAGCGAAGGGTCTCGCTCGCCGTGATAGAGATGCTTCGCTGCGCTCAGCATGACATCACGAAAGGATGACAATCGAGGCTAACTTACCTATCATAATGTTTTGCGTCGCCGTCTCTATGCTTGATCGGCAACATCGCCTTGAACACCGTCTCACCGGGCTTTGACTTCACCAGTAACTGCCCGTGATGACGATTCGCGATGATGTCGTGCGAGATGTGCAAGCCGAGTCCCGTTCCGCTCCCTGGGGGTTTGGTGGTAAAGAACGGCTCGTAGATGCGGGTCAGAAGATACTCAGGGATGCCGGGACCATTATCGGTAATCTCAACGACCACATTATGATCTTCGATATAGGTTCGCAAAACGATCACCCCGTTTCCCCCCATCGCATCCACCGCATTATCGATGATGTTCGTCCACACTTGATTCAACTCGCTGGCATAGGCTTCGATGCGCGGCAGGCTCGGCGCATATTCGCGCTTTACCGTCACGCCTTGTTTCAATTTGTGCTGCATGATCACCAATGTATTTTCGATTCCTTCATGCACGTCCACTTCGATCAACGGCGCCAGATCGAGATATGTGTACGATTTCATTGCGCGCACAATTCCCGCAACACGCGCGGCGGTCAGTTGCACTTCTGAAAGCAACTCCATCATCAAACAACTTGCGCCAAGCCATTGAACGGACAATTGGAATGACGCGGATGCCTTCAACTCTTTCAGCGATTCGATCCTCCACCCACAGTTGACCATCGCGGGCGCAATCTCCCATGCAGACTCAACCCCGCTCGCTTCCAACCACGATTGAAGCTGGTCCACGCGGTCAATTTTTTCCAACGCTTCGAGTTTGACCCGTGACTCGAACCGCCGCGTCGACTCGCTCATCAATTGATTCAACCATTCCGTTTGATTCTCTTTGAGCGCAACCGATTCGATCTCGTGAGTCAACGCCTGCCACTTGACGACTGTCTTCTGCAACTCAGCCGCGCTCCTCTGCGCCGCCGCAGCGGGGTTATTCAACTCGTGCGCCAGTCCCGCGCTCAATGTTCCCAATGCTGCCATCCGTTCTTGCTGATGGAGCAAGGCGTCGTTCTGGCTGAGACGGTTCATCACCCAATGCAAAACCGCCAGCGACGCGGTTGAACTTGTTGCGAGTAAATTCTCGAAGGCTTCAGGCGAGATCCGCAAGGCTTCGCAATCGGTGATCGCCACCACGCTTGCCGAACGCGGAGAGCGCGAGAGCAACGCCATCTCGCCCAACACGTCGCCTGGATTCCGCACGTCAATTTTGATGAGCGATTGCCCCGATTGTTTGCTGACTTCAAATTCGCCGCTGACCACAACGTACGCCGCATCACCCTCGTCTCCCTGCTTCATGAGAAATTCCCCCGCGCGCAACGAGACGGGCTTGGCGTCATCCATGAGTTGTTGCAACTCTTGGTCGGTCAAGCCTTGAAAGAGAGGTGATTTGCGAAGGTCGGAGAGGTTCATGTCTTATTTTCTCATGGCAAATTCAATCGTGCTATACTTTCCGAAGAAAATGATGAACAAGAATACAAAAACCAATTTGGATCGGTTTGATGGCCTCACCGACGACATGATTGACACGTCGGATATCCCGCCCTTGACCGAGGACTTCTTCCAGTCTGCAAAATGGCGGATGCCGAAAGACAAGGTCAAGGTTCTGGTGGAGGTCGAACCTGAGATCGCGCAATGGTTCAAAGCGCAAGGAAAAAACTACCAACATCTTTTAGCAGATGCGTTGCGCCGCTTTGCGCAGGAGCACCGAAAATAATATGACCAAGCCCTCGATAAATCGGGGGCTTCGTTTTGTAGCCCTTTCAAATACTCTTCATCAGAAACTCCCCCGCGCGCAAACAGACGGGCTGGGCATCCTCCATGAGTTGCTTTAACTCAGAGTCGGTCAAGCCTTCGAAGAGGGGTGATTTGCGGAGGTTGAAGAGATTCATTTACCTTTTATTCAATTGTAATCGAGGAGAGTATGCCTAATCGTGTGACATCCAACTTTACGACAAGATAAATCGGAGTAAAATACACAGGGAGTGCAATATGGCTGGTCGTTTTCTGCATATTTACTGTGATGAATCTCGTCAAACCGCGGACCGTTATATGGTTATTGGCGGGTTAATTACGATGCGAGAAAACGAAGAAGCATTTACGCAAGCAATGAACTTATATCGTCAGGGCAATGCTATGCTGAGTGAACTCAAATGGACGAAAGTATCAGACCAAAAGCTCAAAGAATATACCGCCCTGATTGATTTGTTTTTTAGCGTCAACCAAGCCTTTCACTTTAAGGCGATTGTGGTTGATACACAGGAGATGAACAATAGGCGTTACAACAAAAGCAATGCCGAGATTGGATTTTATAAACTCATGTACCAGTTCCTACTGCATAGCTTTGGGGCGTATCTCGAATCCGATGATCGATGTATCATCTATCTTGACCAACGCACTACGTCAAAGTACAAACTCTCCACGCTCTGTGCGATTTTGAATAACGGTTTGAAGAAAAAATATCAGTTACCTAATCCACCCATCCGAAATATTCAGGCGTTAGATTCGAAATCGAGCGACTTCATTCAAATCGCCGATATCCTCATGGGCGCAATTGGTTATGAGATGAATGGCGCGCATACTCGAACAAATGCAAAACGAAGCAAGGTTTTACTGGCTGAATATATTGCACGAAAGGCTGGTTTAGTGAATCTACAACAACCTACCCCTCGCAGTTATCGCCACTTTTCGATCTGGCACTTTCATTTTCGGGCTTATGTTCAAAAATAAACAAAACGCCTCAAGTCCTATGCCCTTGCGGGCTACCCTATTCGGGTTTCCGTGACATCATCACGGTTTTCGGACTTGATGGCGCTTAACAATATTCTACAACATCTTAGTAAGAAAAACATTACAGTTTTCGCTGAAAAGCTAATTTGGTAAGGAATTAGCCTATCGAAATCCAGTAAAATGGCTGGAAGAGGTTTTGAAATGTTAACTCTCAATGAAATCAGAACTCTTGGATTTGAAGCCTTGCTCCGCGAGTTGGGTCCTGTTGGAGCGATTCGCTTCATCCAACAATACGAAACGGGGCGCGGCGATTATACGCGTGACCGCCGAAAATGGCTGCCAAAGAAAAGTGCGCGAGAAATTGGCAAACAGATTGTAAAAGAACGACAGAAATCGAAATAACTATCTTGTGCCCCTGTGAAAATGGGGGCATTTTATTCTCTGTCGGTGGTTTCGATACGCCCTTCGCAATGAACGCTCAGGGCTACTCAACCAACGGAAACTTACAACCCTTTCAAATACTCTTTCATCAACGCGTACGCAATCGCACCCTCGCCAACCGCGGACGCCACGCGGTGATTCGTTCCGTAGCGCACATCGCCTGCCGCGAAGATGCCGGGGGTTGAAGTCTCTAAAAGAAACGGATCCCGGTCGAGGGCCCAGCCTTGAACCGGTTTTTTATCCAATATCAGATCGGGGCCTGTGAACACATATCCCTTGTCACTACGTTTCACCAAATCCGCGACCAGTTGACTTTGCGGGCGCACGCCGATGAACACGAATAATGCTGAAGCATCACACGTCTGCGTCTCATTCGTCTTCGTGTTTTTGATGGCGATCGCTTCGAGCGTGTTACTACCTTTCACTTCGAGCAGATCGGTGTCGGTGAGAATTTCGATTTTCGGGTTGCTCTGCATCGCGTCCACGAGATGTTTCGACGCGGTGGGTTCGTGCGCGCGCACCAGCACCGTGACCTTGCGCGCGAATTGACTCAAATAGATCGCGCCTTGCGCGGCAGAGTTCGCGCCGCCGACAACGAATACATCGCCATCTTTATAATTCATCGCCTCGGTGTATGCCGCGCCGTAATAAATTCCCGCGCCGGTGAGCGCGTCTGCGCCCGGCATCTTCAACATGTGGAACGACGCGCCCGTGGCGAGCAACACCGCGTGACAGGATATCTCAGCCCCATCTTTTAACTGGACTATTCGATACGCTTCATTCACGACGATGCGACTCGCCTCCTGCGCGGACAGAATCTCGACCCCGAACTTTTTCGCCTGCGTCACCGCGCGGCGCGTGAGATCGTCGCCGGAGATTCCCGTTGGGAAGCCGAGATAATTTTCGATCATCGGGCTTGAGCCAGCCTGCCCGCCCGGCGCGGCTTTCTCGATGACGAGACATTTATATCCCTCCGAACCCGCATACACCGCTGCGGCAAGACCCGCAGGTCCACTGCCAATGATGATGATGTCGTAAAACGGAAGCGCGGCGCGTGTCTGCAAGCCCACTTTGTCCGCGAGTTCTTGCAGGCTGGGTTCGATCAACGTTTTGCCGTCGGGGAAAAAGATGACGGGAAGTTTTGTCTCAGCCGAAACGCCCTCCACTAACTTTTGCGCGTTGGAATCTTTTTCAATATCCAGCCATTGATAGGGAATCTGATGCCGCGTGAGAAAATCTTTCACTTGATGACTGCCCAGCGACCACAACGTTCCCGCGACTCGGATGCCCTCGTACGGCATTCGCACATGCGCTTTCCAGTCTTCGAGCAGTTCATCCAAGATGGGATACAGCCGCTCGCTCGGCGGATGCCACGGCTTCATCAGGTAATAATCGAGCCGCACTTCGTTGATCGAGTCAATTGCGGCTTGCGTGTCAGCGTAGGCGGTGAGCAAGACTCGCTTCGCTTGCGGATAAGATTTCATTGCCTCTGCCAGAAATTCCGTGCCGCTCATTTCGGGCATACGTTGGTCAACTAAAAACAGCGCGACAGTCTCGTTGCGCTGTTCCATCTTCTTCAAATATTCGAGAGCCGCTTTGCCCGAGTTGATGGAAAGGATGCGATAATCCTGCCCGTAGTGTGAGCGCAGGTCGCGTTCGATGGAGTTCAAAACGGAGGCGTCGTCGTCTATCGAAAAAATGACTGGCTTGGGCATGTGGCGGATTTTATCATCGGAAAGGGAATTGGGACGCAGGTGAACGCAGAAAAACGCAGATTTTCTGTTTTTTAATCAGCGTGGATCAGCATTTTTCAGCGTCCCAAACGGTTTTGGAAACGATTATTTCTCGAAAGTTTATAGATTCTGAAGTCGTCTCAATTGCGCTGGAGAAAACATGAACCAACCACAGACAGAAACAAAACCTGAATTTTCAATCCACCCGAAAACGGTGATGGGAGCAATCTCGCTCACGGTGGCGAACCTCGACAATCAAATCGAGTTCTACCAAAAGGTGATGGGATTCAAACTTCACTGGCGCGAGGGGAACAAGGCAGGCTTGGGCTCGGGCGGCAAAGACCTACTGCTCCTCACCGAAGAACCCAACGTGAAAAAATATCGCGGCGTGACGGGTCTATATCACGTGGCGTATTTGTTTCCGAATCGCCGCGAACTCGCCATTGCCGTCGGGCGTCTGTTCGCGTTGAAATATCCCAACGCGCCGACCGATCACATTATGACGAAGACCACGTATCTTGACGACCTCGAATACAACGGCATCGAACTCTATTGCGAATCACCCGAAGACGGCACATGGACGTTCAAAGACGGCAAGTTCGAGTCGTATCGAAAGGACGGCTCATGGAGCGACGGGCGCGAGGCGCTCGACGTGGATGCGTTGTTCGATCATTTGCAGGAAGGCGACAAGTTGGACGCGCCCGTTCCGCCCGAACTAAAAATCGGACACGTGCATCTCCACGTCCGCGATGTGGATGAAGCGGTGGAGTTTTACCACGGCGTCATCGGCTTCGACATCAAGGGCGTTGCAAAACCTTTCCAAATGGGATTCGTTTCCGCGGGCGGATATCATCACCACCTCGGACTGAACACCTGGCAGGGACGCGGCGCTCCACCTCCTCCGCCCGATGCGGTTGGACTCCGCCACTTCACGATTGACTTGCCCACCCAAGCCGCGTACGATGAAGTCGTAGCCCGAGTGGACGCGGCAGGCATCCCGTCGAACATGACCGAGGCGGGTCTGCTGTTGCACGATCCGTCGCAGAATGGGGTTGTGTTGCGAGTCGCATCGTAAGGGGCTGTCTAAAAAGGGGAAAGGCAGCCCTCCTCAAGATGGGAAAAGTTTAATACAATGGGGGTATGAGACACAAACAAATCACCTTCAAGCCCT
>JAJTXU010000088.1 GCA_021462845.1 Anaerolineales bacterium | reverse complement strand
GGCAAGCAAAAAGGGAGCCGAGGCGATGTGCTATGCGTATCATCACCTTTACGGGATAGACGTCAGCATCCTGCGCTTTTTCACCGTCTACGGTCCCGCGGGCAGACCCGATCTCGCGCATCTGCGATTCACGCAATGGATCAGCGAAGGCAAACCCGTGCGCGTGAACGGGGATGGGAATCAATCGCGCGGCTTCACATACATTGACGACATCGCGCGCGGCACGATCCTTGCCTTGAAGCCGCTTGGCTTCGAGATCATCAACATCGGCGGGCATGAGGTCGTCACGATCAACGAGTTGATCAAGATCATCGAAGACGCGGTTGGCAAGAAGGCAATCGTTGAATACGGTCCGCCGAACCCGGCGGATATGTTGACGAATCAAGCCGATGTGACCAAAGCGGGCGAACTCCTCGGCTGGGAAGCGCAGTTCGATATGAGAAGAGGGGTGGAGAAACTCGTGGAATGGTACAACGCCGAACGCGAGTGGGCGAAGGATATTCTGACGCCGTAATGTAAGACAAAGTTCACTTTGTCGCTTTGTCATTTCATAAAAAGCAAAGTGAACTTTGCCGTACTGCGCTTACTTCCGTTTATTCCTCAACGCATTCTTTCGCGCGAGCAAAGAGGAAGTGGTAGATGTGGTGGAATCAACCGGGGGATGTTTAATTTCTGTTTCTTTTTCTTGTTCAACTGATTGAACAATATGTTCCGAAGGCGGCGCAACAAAATCCGACGGAGTCGGTTCTGCGCGTTTGGCAGAGTCGGCGGCGCGGTCTTTGGCTTTGAGTAACGCCTCCATGCGCGGCGACGATTGCGTGGTTGCGATCACGCGCGGCTGACCAAGTCCCAATTGTTTCGTCACCCGCGTCCGCAAGTTTGAAATATCTTGTTTGGTGATAATGAGTCGGCGCGCGGCGATGTCGAAGGGAAGCAATAACGCGGCGAGCAGGATCAGCCATTGCCAAACGGGACGCGCGGCGCGGGCGGCGTCGAGGTTGTGCGAGAAGACATCCGCGGGGTTCGACGTGGCGACCTGCCCGTTCGATAAAGCCGCAAGACGCAGAAGCAGGTCGGGGTCCGAATCGAGCCGCTTATATTCGGGCGAATACGACAACGCCCAGCCCGTCGTCTCGGCGAACGAATCCGTTTCATCGGCGGACGTCCCCGCGAATCGGATCAGGTACACGCCCTGCTCTTTCGGATCGAAGACCGCTTCGTACCGACCGGGGGCGACCTGCTTCAACGTAAGCGATTCGGTTTCGCCGTTCGGCGCCACCACGTTGGCGCTGGCTTCGTATCCGTTGATGAATTCGCCGCTTGGTGTTTGCGCGTCGAGCGTGATGCGCGCCTGCCCGTTGATGAGTTCGACGCCGGCATCGAGCGTGTTGTCCACGGTGTTGCCGATGGTGTAACGAACCGTTTGCGCCCAGAATTTTGCGAAGTTATCCGACGCGAGCCAATCGCGCGCCCAGCGACCCGTGGCGTCGGATGTGAACGCGATCGCGCGGCCTAGCCCATATTGCCACGCCGCGAGGATCGGATCGTCCTTGTCGGACTTGAGGATCACCTGCGCGAGGTCTTTCGGGCTCGACGCCACGTAACCGTACAAGCGCGGCAGTTCGTTGACGTCGGAGAGGATCGGCGATGAGTTGGCGAGCGCGGGGAAGAACGGCTCCTCCACGAGATACGCGCGCGCGGCGAGCGACACTTCCTCGGTGAAGATGCTGGGGATACTGCTGGGGTCGTTGGTGAAATGATAGCGTCCGCCGCCGACCTCGGCGAGGTCTTCGAGGAACGGCGCGGCATCGTTGCCCACGCCGACGGTGGACATGGTGATGTTGTTTTCTTCGAATAATTTTTGCACAAGTTCGGGGATGCCGGTCTCGTCTGCGCCGCCGTCGGTGAGCAGGATGACGTGTTTCACTTTGGCGGGATCGCCCGGCAACACTTCAGACATGGCTCGCACGCCGGACATGATGTCGGTGCCGCCGCCGCCGCGAATCGAGCCGATGGCGCTAATCACCTGGTCGGGGTCGCTGAGTTCGGTCATCGGCACAACCCACGAGGCGGCATCGTCGAACGCGATCACGCCGACGCGGTCGGTGGGGAAGAGGAACTCGATCGAACGCGCCGCGGCTTCTTTGGCGAGTTCGAGTTTCGTCACGCCGCCGCTGGTTTCCTCCATACTGCCGGAATGGTCAATGATGAAAACGATTCCCAAATTGGGGCGGCGTTTTTCGTCTTTGATCTGCATGTCCACCGGCAGGGTCTCTTCGAGCGGGGTTTGGAAGTAACCGCCCACGCCGTACGAGGTGGGTCCGCCGACCGTCACCAAGCCGCCGCCGAGGTCATGCACGTAACTTTGCAAGTTTTTCATTTGATTGTTGCCGAGCGAACGCGCGGGAACGTCCACCAGCACGACCGAATCATATTGCGCCAGCGACGGCAAGTCAGAGGGCAAACGGTTCGGCGCGACCAAGTCCACTTGAAAGCCCGCCGATTGAAGCGCGGCAAGCAGCGCGGAAGATTCATCGGGGCGCGGTTCGCCGCCGGGCAATTTCTCGCCCGCGGGCGGCGCGACCATCAAGATGCGCGGCGGTCCTTCCACTTGCGAGAACGCGTCGAGGATATTGTTTTGATAAAAGCCGTCTTGCTCCGCTGAAATCTGCACTTGAAAATTGACAAAGCCCGGCTCGCCCGCGACCAGCGGCAGGCTCAACGATTGAACGCCGCGCCGCAGATCATACGCGCCTTCATACAACACTTCGCTTCCGCCCAGCACGCGCACGGTGGCGCGAGTCGGTTCGTTCGCTTGCAAGGTGACGGTGAGGTCGAAGCGCTCGCCCGGGCGCAAATGCGTCGGCGCGTCCACGTTTTGGATCAACACTTCTTTGTCATGTTGATTGACGATTGGCAGAACAACCAACTGCACATCGGACGCCGCCGCGAACTTCGCCGCTTCGAGCGCGTCGCCGCGAGTCTCCGCGCCGTCAGAGAGGATCACCATCCGTTTGGCGTAACCGGAGGGGAATAACGCCAAGCCGAGTTGGATCGCCTCTTCGAGATTCGTCTGGTTGGTAACCGGCGCGGACGTGAACGCGCTCAACTCCCGCGCGGCGGACATCTGCCGTTCGACCAACGCGTCCGCGCCGAACAACACCACTGCCGCTCTATCGTCGGGCGACATTGCCTCCAGCGCGTCTTGCACATATCCCACTTCGGCGGCGATCGCTTCGGGCGGCATCGAGTCGGACACATCCACGAGGAACACGACCGCCAGATTGTTCGCGTGTTGGACGATCTCCAACCCTGCCAGCGAGAAGATGAGGCAGAGCAGGATGATCACGCGCAGAATCAACGAGACGAGCTCGCGCGTTCGCCCCGGACCTTTGGCGGGTTTGCCCATCCAGGCCGCAAGCGGCATGAGGAGGAGAAGGAGGAGGAAGAGAGGGGAGGTGAATCTCATAAAATCTTTTGGGACGCTGATGAACGCAGAAAAACGCTGATCTTATTTTTGAAAAAAATTAAACAGCATCCTCAGCGCGCTTCGCGGTCTGCGTCCAACTTATTTCTAAAGATGGGCAACGACGGAAGTTGCCTCCGATGAAATACTTGCCATTCGATCATCAACACGAGCAGGGCGAGCGCGGCGAGCCAGCCCCACAATTCGCGTTGACCGATCTGCTGCGAGACGGTGGGCGTGACCGTCGAACGTCCGACTTGAATCGTTTCGCGCGGCTGGATGTTCGATTCGCTCCCGTCGAACAGGTTGACGGCGAAATATTCCACGTGATTTGAATCGCCCGAGATGAAGTTGACCGCGTAGTAGCCGAGTTCGTCGGTTTGCGTGAAGGTGGATTGATTCAGCGCGAGCGTGTAGGCTTGACTCGACGGCGAGGCGACGACGATTCGATCCACGTTCGACGGGGCGAGGATAGACAGGCTTTCGCCAGGCTCCAGCGATTGAGTCGCGTCGAAGGCGCTGGGGGGCGCGAGGTAGTTGATCAGATTGGAAAAGAGAATTGGGTAGGCGATCTGGAGCGGCAGGTCGCTTTCTTTCAGATCGAAGGCGAGAGCCGCGACGCGCTGACCTTTCGTCTCGCCCACGAACACCAGCGGACCCGCGTCGGATTCGATCAACGTCTCTGCCCATGCGGGAGTTTGAATCGTCTTCGCTTGCAGGATGTGAACGTTGTTCCAGTCTACGAATCTGGTGAGGTCGTGTTCCGTCACTTGCATATTTTTAAATTCGTTATACGTCCCGCCGACTTCAAACAACGTATTGGTGGACGACGGATTCACAAACAGCAGATTCGCGTTCGGCAATTCGGGCGGGACGATGCCGTCGAAGATATAGAGGTCGAACAGATCGTTGGGAATTTGAATCGTCCCGTCGGCGGCGGGGAGGGCGCGGAAGGGTTGAATGCCGGGCAGTGAGGCAAGCAACTGCTCGAGGAACAGATTTCCTTTTGAAACGAGCAGGACGCGGCGGGAGGCGGACGATTGATAGACGGCGAAGGCGGTGTTATCGAGAGGAAGGGAATCGAGGGTGTTTTGAGAACTTTGAGAATTTGGAGCGTTGAGAGAATTTAGAGAATTCGTGGAATTGGGAGTTGTGATCGTCGCTTTGTACACGCCGTTATTGTTGGAAAGATCGTCGAGGGTGAGACTGCGGCTTGAGTTGGCTTGAATGGATAGTTGCCTCGCGTCAATGAGTTGGTCGTTGAAATAAATGGAGAGCAACACAGCGCGGTCGGATGAATCGTAGTTGGTGATCTCGGCGAACAGTTGCGGAGATTTCTGCGCGGGGCGCAACGCCAACGCGGAGATGGCGAGGTTGTTCTGCGATTCGCCGATTGGAATGAAACGGACTTCGCCGGGCAAGGCGGGCAGTCCGCTTTCGGGCAAGCCGCCGTCGGAGACGATCACGAAAGTCGAGTCGCTCCCCGCGCCCGCCGCAAGGGCAAATGCCGATTCCCAATCGGCTGAGCCTTGCGAGACCTGCGCGTTCCCCAGCGCTTGCCTCAAGAGCGTTTTGTCGGTTTCGGCGGCGATCAACGTTTGGGGCTTCTCGGCGACCAGAATCAAGGTCAGGGAAGAATCGGGGGAGAGTCCGTTGATGAGGTCGAGGACGGAGTCGCGCGCCGAGTCGAAACGAGTCGGGTTCACATCCACCGCGTTCATCGAAGCGGAGGCGTCGAGCAGGACGATCACCGATCCGCTGGCGACGACGGGGACTTGCAGGGCGGGGCGGGCGAGGGCAAAGACGAGCGCGGCGAGGATGAGGAGTTGCAGGAGGAGCAGAAGGTTGCGCTTGAGTTTTTGCCACGGCGCGTTGGCTTGTTGTTCGCGCAGAAGTTGCTGCCAAAGAAATGTGGATGAGACCATCTCCTGCTTGCGGCGCAGTTTGAGCATGTAGAGGAGGAGGATGGGAATGGTGAGCGCGGCGAGGGAGAGGGCGAGGGGGGTGAGGAGGGTCATTGGGGCGGAGGGGAGAGATGCGGGTTACGAGTTGCGAGATACGAGTTAAGAGATACGGGTTACGAGTGATCAGTTATTAGTTATCAGTGAACGGTCATTGGTCTTAGCGACCTGTTTACCTGTTTACGTGTTTACGTGTCTACCTGTGTTCGTGTTCACTTCACAAACCCAGCCCTTCTCATTTCAAGCAATAGGACATGATCCCACGTTTGACTCGTGACCGCGTCGAGGTAGCGGATGTGGCGTTTGCGGCATTCGGTCTGCGTGGATTGGATCCATGCGCGGGCGCGGGTGCGGTAGCCTTCGCGCAAGCCGCCGTCGAGCGACACGTCTTGAGTCTGATTCGTTTCGATGTCCACGAGTTGGATGTCGCCCGCGAGCGGCGGATCGAGTTCGTCGGGCGCGAGGACGTGGACAAGCGCGGCTTCGTGTCCGCGCCCCATGAGTTGACGCAGACCCGTTTCGTAGCCGTCGTTTGCGAAAAGATCGGAGAGCAGGATGACGAGTCCCGCGCGGCGCGGGATGATCGAGTAGTCGCGCATCGCCCGGTTGAGATTCGTTTCGCCCTCCGCTTGCAGGTTTTCGAGAAAGCGGAAGAGGCGTGAGAGTGTGGCTTGTCCGCGCGAGGGACCAAACTCGGCGGTCACTTTGCCGTGTTGGAGAAAGCCGACCGTGAGCGCGTCGCCCGAGGCGAGCGTGATCGCGCCGAGTCCCGCCGCGAGTTTGAGTGCGTATTGAAATTTATTTTCCGCGCCTTCGCCCCAATTCATGGATTGCGAGCCGTCAATCAAAATGTGAACGGCGAGGTCTTCCTCTTCTTCGAGCAATTTGATGAAGGGACGTTCGAGCCGCGCGTAGATGTTCCAATCCAAGCGGCGCAGATCGTCGCCGGGCGCGTAGTTGCGATAGTCGGCAAACTCCACGCTGGAGCCGCGCCGCGAGGAACGACGCTCGCCCTTCATCGCTCCACTGCGCACGCGCGAGGCGATGAGGGTGAGTTGGTTTAATTTGCGGAGCGTTGTTTCATCGAAAAGCATTTTTTACCACGAAGGCTTGCACTGAGTTTGTCGAAGTGACACAAAGGTCACGAAGGTTTTTCGTGAGGTCTTAAAAACTTTGTGTTCTTCGTGCCCTTTGTGGTTAATTGGTTTGGGGTTGAAGTTCTGCGAGGAGTTCGCCAATGACATCATCAGTGCGAATCCCCTCCGCCAGCCCGTCAAAATTCAACAACAGACGATGCCTCAACGCGGCGGGAGCGACGGCTTTGATGTCGTCAAACGCCACGTTGAAGCGGCCGTTCAACAGCGCGGTCACTTTGGCGCCCAACGTCAACGCTTGCGCGCCGCGCGGCGAGACGCCGTAGCGCGCAAATTTTTTCACCAGCGGCGAACCGTTCGGGTCTTCGGGATGCGTGGCGAGCACCAGACGCGCGACAAACTCTTTGACGTGCGACGCCATCGGCACGCCGCGCGCCAGCTCGCGCATCTCCAAAATCTCCGCGCCGCTGACGACTTTGTTCGCCGAGGGCGACTCTTTGCCCGTTGTGCGATCCATGATCTCGACCATCTCGTTCACGTTCGGCATGTTCACATTGACCTTGAAGAAGAAGCGATCCAACTGCGCTTCGGGCAATGGATACGTTCCTTCCATTTCAAGCGGATTCTGAGTCGCCATCACGAAGAACGGCTCATCGAGGCGATACGTCTTCTGCGCCGCCGTCACCGAAGTTTCTTGCATGGCTTCGAGCAATGCCGATTGCGTCTTCGGCGTGGCGCGGTTGATCTCGTCCGCGAGGATCAAATTGGCGAACACCGGTCCATGACGGAAGCGAAACTCGCGCTGACCGTTTGAGTCGCTGAGCATCTCCGTGCCGATGATGTCGGCGGGCATCATGTCGGGCGTAAATTGAATGCGCGAGAATTTCAAGTCCAGCGCTTCGCCGAGCGTGCGGATCAACATCGTTTTGCCGAGTCCCGGCACGCCTTCGAGCAAAACATGTCCGCCCGCGAGGATGCTCACCAGCACATGTCGCACCACGTCGCTTTGCCCGACGATGACTCGCCCCACTTCGGTTTCGATCTTTTCCGCGCGTTCGCGGAATTGGTCAACGGTTAATTTCATCATAGCTCCATGGGATCAAAATCGTAGCCACAGAGACCACAGAGTTCTCTGAGAAAAATCTCAAAATCTCTGTGCGCTCTGTGGCTTCGTCCTACGGTTTCAACGAATCGAAATAATTTTTGATGATCTGAATGAACGCGGGCGGAACGTTTCCGTTTTCGATCGCCTCGTTATTCACCTGCTGGTATTGCGAATACACTTCGTTATACGGAACCGTGCTTTCGCCGGGTTCGCCGTGCGTCGTCGGTCCCTGCCCGATCACCTCGCCGCTGTTTGGGTCGGAGGGCGGCAGGTTCAACTGCTCGCCGCCTTCGCCTCCCAACAATTGCGGCGCGTAAATTTGTTCGTAGGATGATTCGCCGTCGCCGGGTCCGTTGTTCTGCGCGATGGGATCGCTCCCCGCTTCGTTTCCGCTTTGGGACTCGCCCGATTCATTTCCGGATCCCGAGCCTGCCTCGCCCTCCCCGGAGTTTTGCCCACCTTGATTCCCCTGACCCGCCTGCTGACCTCCGCCTCCTGCGGCTAAGACCTGCCCCGCGCCTTGTTGCAGTTGACTCGCGGCTTGGCTGGCGGTCTCCGACGACGCAACTTGTTGTCCCGCTTGCGCGAGGGATTGCGCGGCATTTTGCAAAGCCTGTTGCGCCGAGGCGGTGTCTCCGTTTTGCAGAGCCTCCGCGGCTTGATTCAGTTGACTCGCTAATTCAGGATTCGTAGATTGAAGCGACTCTGCCATCGCGCTCAACTGCTCGGCAAGTTGCGCCTGTTCCTCCGCGCTCAACTGGCTGGGGTTAATGTTCGCGAGTTCGGTCGCGGCGTTGACGGCGTTGCCCTGCGCCAACTGTTCTCCCACCGATTCAAGCGGACTGCCGTTTTGATTCGCAAGTTCGTTTCCCGCCTCTTGCAGCGCTTCGCCCATTTGCTGAGCCTGCGGGTCTGAGAGTTCTTGCAATTGTTCGCCGGTATTGGTCAACACCGACACTGAATTTTCGAGCGAGGGATTATCTTGCAAGGCTTGCTGCGCCTCTTTGAGCGGCTCGGTGAGCGCTTGCTTTTGTTCGTCGGTGAGCGCGTCATTCGCTTCGATCTGTTGGATGATCTCCTCGATCTGGGTCACTTGTTCCTGCACGGCTTGTTCGACGTTGCGCGCCTGTTGCGCGGCTTGAAACATCGCCTCGCCGCGAAACCAGACGAGGGCGGTCAACGCGATGCACAGCAGGGCGATGAGTCCTTCGCGGGGATTCGTTCGCAGGGGAAGGTCGCGGCGCGGATTCACGTTGCGAGCGGCGGTCACCGCGTCGGCGAGTTGGCGATCAAGCAGATCGGGCGGGACGAGGCTGGGGGCGCGAGTCAGCTCGACGGCGGTGCTGACTCGTTCCTCCAAATGGAAGAGAAGGTCGAAGCGGCGCGCGGCGTCGAGGGGACGAATCCGCCGGAGGGCGGCGATCAATCCAAAAAGAATTGCGGCGAGAAGCGATGCCGAGAGGACGAGCGTGAGAAATTCAGCCCGCAGAATTTTGGCTTGATATAACAGGAACGAGCCGACGATAAGCGATGCCAGCAAGCCCGCGATCAATCCGCGCAACGACCACGCGAGGGCGCGTTGCATTCGCAGGCGGCGTATCCAAGTGTGGAGGGGCTGGTTCAGTTCGGCGATGGTTGACATGAGTTCAACGCTCCGGGCGTTTCACCAATTGAATGCTGAGGAAGATCAAGAGCAAGGTGAAGCCGGTATAGAAGAGGACGTACACGATCCATGGCGAAGGGAGGAAGGTTGGTCCGTTCGACCCGAACATTTGACTCGTAGTGTAGAACAGGCTTTGATCTTCCACGAGGATCACTTCGCTGATGATCGCCGCCATGAGCGGATTGGTGCTAACCAGCGCCCAGATGATTATGCCGAGGATGTATTCGGTGAATTGTTCGATCGCGCTATTATAAGAAAGCGCCTCTGTGTATGCGATGAGGAAGAAGATGAACACGATCACGAGGAATGAAAAGAGGATCGCGGCATACGAACTGACCGTGGCGGCGAGCGTCCGTTTGAGCAGGCTGGAGAAGAAGATGCCCAGCGTGCAAAAGAAGACCGCGGTGACGATCAGCATTAGCCCGGAGGCGATCATTTCGCCCAAGCCGACGCCGCCCAATAAAAACGCGATGCTTTGCAGGGGGATGGCGGTGAGGATCAACAGAAGGATGTAGGCAAACGCGGAGCCAAGTTTGCCCAACACCAGCGAACGCGCCGAGAGCAATGTGGTGCGCAAGATTTCGTAGGTCTGGTGTTCGCGTTCGGAGGTGATCGCCCCGGCGGTGAGACCGGGCGCGATGAAACTGACCAGCAGGAGTTCGAGCAAGACCACCGTGCCGAAGATCGCTTTACCGGCGTCTTGGCGCGCGCTGGGGTCAAACCCGAATGAATAAGATGGAGAGATGACGCTGTAAACAAACAGGATGAACATGGCGATCACCCCAAGGTAGATGCTGAGCAGGATAAAGGCTTGTCCGCCGCGCATCCTGCCGCGCAGTTCTTTGAGGATGACGGGGTTGTCTATGAGACGGCTGAGGAGGCTCTGCCGCTCGATCTTTTTGGGGGCTTCAATGGAGGTTGTGGATTCCATGTTGATTCCTATTTGTACTTCAAACTTTTTGCCGCGAGTCACGCGAATTTTCGTTACTTTAACGTCAGTTCGGGATAAGGATTAGTCCATCTTTTTGGACGCTGATGAACGCAGAAAACGCAGATTTTTTTTCTTTTTCATCAGCGTGAATCAGCGTTTTCACTTGCACCTGACGCAAGTGCAGGTGTCTGCGTCCCGATCCACTAAACCGAATTTTCGCTAATTTAGCTCATCTAGAAATGTGGCATTCTCCCGAATGACATTCATCATGAAACGATCCCGCGCGTGGTGCGCATGAAGACTTCTTCGAGGTCTTGGGTCTCTTCGCTGAAGTGGACGATGGGAAGCGCTTGCGAGACCAACGAAGAGAGGAGCGATTGCAGAGCCGCATCGTCGCCGCTGAACTCGGCTTCGAAGGAGAGCCAACCGGCTTTTCCCAGCCCATCCTGCGCGCGGACGGCGGAGATGCCCGGCAAAGCGGCGAGCGCGTTTTGCGCCTGCTCCGCCTCGATCTGATTCAAAAACGCGATTCGGAGCAAACGGTGCGGCATCGCTTTTTCGGTCAATTCGTTGAGCGCGCCGAGCGCGACCAGTTTGCCGCTTTCCATGATCCCGACACGAGTGCAGAGTTCCGCCACGTCGGCGAGGATGTGACTGGAGAAGATAATCGTCTTTCCGAGACGCGCGATCTCCAACAGCAGTTCCCGAATCTCGACGCGCGCGCGAGGGTCGAGCCCGGAGGCGGGCTCGTCGAGGACGAGAATGCTGGGGTCGTGGATCAGGACGCGGGCGATGGAGAGGCGTTGTTTGAGTCCGCGCGAGAGGGTGTCCACCATGTCGCCGCGGCGATGGGCGATGTCCACCAGTTGAAGCAGGTCGTTGATGAGCGTTTTCCTCTGCGCCGGGGGAATCTTATAGCAGGAGCCGAAGAAGTCGAGGTACTCTTGCACGGTCATGTCGTTATACACGCCGAACGAATCGGGCATGAAGCCGATCATGCGGCGCACGTCGCGCGGAAACTTGCGCACCGAATGCCCGCCGACGGTGATCTCGCCGTGATCGGGCTGAAGCAAGGTGACGAGCATACGCATAGTGGTGGTTTTGCCCGCGCCGTTCGGACCGACCAAGCCGAAGATCTCTCCGCTTTCGATGGAGAGGTTCACGTTGTTCACCGCGAGTCGGCGGGCAAAATTTTTGCTGAGGTCTTTGATCTCGATGATCGTGCTCATGGCGTCACCTGCATGGTGATGGTTGTGGAGGTAATTTCGGTGTATGCGGATTGATCTTGCACCACGCGGATGCGCACTTCGCCGTTGGGAGCGACAAACTGTTCGGGGTTAGAGATGGTGATGGTCATCTTGTCGTTTGATAATCGCGTCCACGATTCGGTTTCAAAATTCCAGGCATAGGCGGTCAATACGCTGGGGTTGGAACTGACAAGCATGAGTTTGAGCGATTGCACGCTGCGGAATTGTATCGGTATGGCGGGTCTGAAACGCAGGACGTATCCCTCGTCCGGAATCTCGTACGCTGTGTATGGCGAGACCAGCGGACTGGACGATTCCCATGTGAAGAATCCAGACGGCAGGTTTAATACACTGCCCTCGGTTTTGAGTTGGGGCGTGAGGCTATGAATATACAGCACGGTGTCCACCGTGTTATATCTCCGCCCGTCAACGCCAACCGGCAGGTCGGAGCGATCCATCCAACCGATCAGATAGACGCCCCAATTGCCGGCGTTCATATACGAATAATCGTTGATGGATAACGCCGTTTGCAGAAAAGCGTATCGCCGCGCCTCTTCCACATTGGGTTGGGTTATGAAGGAATTGAAATTCAGAATGTTGCTTGGGGTGGTAGAGTAGAAATTGGAACTTGACGCGGTGAGGAACAGGTTCACATCCGTCGAAGCGCCGGGTTTCAAATCGCCGAGTTGCTTCCAGCCGCCGGGGGTAACGAGCATGGCGTCCTTCAGAGTGAATTCGCTCGCGTTAGTCACTGTGCCGGTAACGGATGACGGAGTTTTGGCGAGGTCTATCGTCAGCGTGTGGCTGATGGGGAGCGCGGGCAGGCTGCCCTCCAGAATGAGCGCTTTCATGCCGGCGATCTCCAAGCGCGCATCCGGCATGGTCAGCGAGTCGTCTTGCTGAATCAGCGCCCATTGATCGGCGGATTGCAACTCTCCGAAGTTGCCTGAAAACGCGTGAGGCATAAATCCCTCGGCGGCGGTTAGATCGTATCCAGCGCGGACGGGCGAATACACCCCGACCAGCGCCTTGACGTTTGCCTGCGGAACGCCGTCCCACGCTTGCATCACCATCAAACGGTTGAGGATGGGCGTGAACCCGCGGAAGGAGAATCCTGTGGCATAGAACACGCACGAAAAAAGGATCACCAGCGCGGGGATCGTCATCCATGCCAGTTCGCGGCGTTTTGCGCGGCGCAAGATCAGGAAATTCAACGGACCCATTACGATCACGTACAACCCGAGCAAGCCGCAGATGTACAAGATCGAAGGCATGCTCAATTCTTTCATCGAGCCGAGCGCCTGTTCTGCTGTGCTTGAGTACCCGGAGGAATCAAACGTTGTGATCGCCCACGGCGGCAGGGGAGGGCGCGTTGCCAGCGAGTATTCATAGAGCGTTTTCATCCCCGTCCAACCCATCAATGGATTCGCCGACGGGTCCGCCGCCAGATAATAGACCTCGCCGAACCCGACCGTTCGCTGTGAAAAGATGGGGACTCCACTTTGTTCGACTAACGCCCGCGCCCCCTCGCGCATCGTTCCGACGGTGATCGTGGCTCCAACCCTCAGCGGACTTCCACCTTCGGCATACGCGCCGAGGCTGGAGAGGTCCGTCACATTTCGCGTGGACTGTATTTCGACGGGAAGGAATTCGTTTAACCCGGCGGTTGTCCTTTGCCACTGCGTCCCGCCAGCGACGAACAATTTTCCGCCTGAACTCAGCCACGACTCCATTGCCTGTTTCTGCGCGGCGGTCAGAACGCCCGTGTCCGTATTCGAGATGACGAGCGCGTCCAACGCATCCCAAGCTTGGTATCGTTCGGGCAGATCGTCAACTTGCAATTGCGCCACGCGGGAGGTTCCGCCCAGCGGGGTCATGTCGCTCAACTCGTCGAACGCCGCCGGGGTATCGGAGATCAACCCGACCAGCATAATGTTGCCAGCCAGGCAATTTGTCGGAAGTTTTGCTTTTTGCAGAACTTTCTTTCCGTCCAGTAGGCTAACCGAAAACTCTCTCAGCGAGCCGTCGGCGAAAACATATACAAAGAAGGATTTGCGCGATGAAGTCGGGAGTTGCACATCGGTCGTTGTGGACGTGACGCCCCCGGCGCTATTCTTGTACGAAACTTGCACGCTCGCATCCAGATCGGGACCGGTGTTTTCCACCTCCACCCGCACCGGCAGCCAGGTTTTATCTTTGCAATACCCGTCGAACCCCGCCGCCGCGCTCAATGTGACCCCTCCGTTCTGCGCGCGGGCGAATTGCCCTCCGCCGAACGCGGAGAACATGCTGGCAAGCAGGATTGCGAGTAATATGATCTTTGTGAATCTTGAACGAAGAATGGTAGTCAAACCGGCTTCTCCAATCTTGTTTGTGAGCGTGAATCATAACATAAGACTGCCGAAGGTAACTTTTTGATCCCCGCCGGAGAGTGGCAAAAATGATAACCGCGTTTTTCTTTGCCACAGAGATCACTGAGTCCTCCGAGAAAAACTCAAAATCTCTGCGCGCTCTGTGGCTAGAAATTCTTTGCGCGCTGATTTTACACTCCGCGAATCCCGATAATCGCCCATAACGATTACAATTTGCCGTCGTATGCTTCAGCGAATCCGAACCTCCCTCCGCGAAGACAATCTCTTCCGCCGCGTCGTCGGCAACAGTCTCCATCTGTTCAGCAATAACACGATCGCGTTGGCATTGAGCGTGCTTCAAGGCGCGTTGGTCACGCGCCTGCTTGGACCAGCAGGCTACGGTTTGATCGGCGTGATCATGGCGTATGCCTCCACGGTCAACAGCATTTTTTCGTTTCGCATGGGCGAAGTGGTGGTGAGGTATGGCGGGGCATATCTTGAGCAAGGTGAAAAATCCAAAGCCTCCGCGCTGCTGAAAGCCGCCAGCCTTACAGAAGCCGTCGTTTCATCGCTTGCCTTTATCGCCGTCGCGCTGACTGCCAACCTCGCAGAAGTGTACAGCGCGAAAACCGCAGGCACGGCATGGATGTTCATCGTTTTTGCGATCGGGTTGCTCGCCAACTTCAACATGGAAACCTCCCTGGGCGTGTTACAGGTAACGCAAAAAATCAAATGGCAGGGACGCATCAACCTGATCCAGAGCGTTGTCACAACGGCGGTCATTCTCGCGGCGTTCTATTTCAAGGGCAGTTTTGAGACCATCCTGTTTGCTTATTTGCTCAGCAAAACGATCCTTGGCTTGGGCATGTTCATCGTCGCGCAGATTCAATTGCGGCGTGTTTTGGGCGCGGGCTGGTCTCTGGTTTCATTTTCGGTCATCGGCGAATGGCGCGAGTTAATTCGATTTGCGTTCAGTTCCAACGTCAGCGCCACGATCATCAAGATCTTCCGCGAGAGTGAGTTGTTGTGGGTGGCGTTCTTCCTCACGCCCGAAGCCGCGGGCTATTACAAACTGGCGTACACGCTGGCAGGCTTTCTCGCCATCGTCAGCGACCCGCTCATTACCACAACCTTCCCTGAGATCAATCGTCTCGTTGTGCAAAGCGCGTGGGGGCGGCTCAAAGATTTTCTTCGCAAGATCACGTCGCTTTCGTTTGCGTACAACGCCGCCATCGCCGTCGGCTTCGTGCTGCTCGGTCAATGGATGATTCGAATTTACAGCAACGAAACATTTCTCCCCGCCTATCCAGCCATGATCGCGCTCGTGATCGGTCTCGCGTTCAATTACACATTGTTTTGGAATCGTCCGCTGTTGCTTTCGCTCGGCTTGCCCGAATATCCCATCAAGGTTACGCTCGTTGTCGGCGTCATCAAGATCGCGCTGGCGTTCCTCCTCGTGCCGCGCTTCGGCATCGTCGCCGCGGGCGCGTTGTTGTCGTTTTATTATGTCGCGTCGGTGGGGGTGATGGCGTGGCGGGGGATGAAGAAGATTAGAGAATCAGTAGATCACGAAAGAGCCAGATGAGCGTGACGAGAAACGACGTCAGCCAAGTCATATAAGTTTTCAACGGCCTGAGCAAGCATGCGTGCCAAGCG
>JAJTXU010000087.1 GCA_021462845.1 Anaerolineales bacterium | reverse complement strand
TACCAAGCCGCGAATTACGCGAATTTCCGCTAATTTTTTAAAAATTCGCGTGAATTAGTGAAATTCGCGGCAAAAAGTTTTCGATCTGCGTAAGTCATGGGAATGTCATTCTGAGCGGAGCGAAGAATCTCCGTCACGTGAAAGAGACCCTTCGGGACGCGAGGCGTCCCTCAGGGTGACACGGCTAATAGTTTAAAAATTCCATATGCGTAATATCAAGAAATAACAATTACAAATACACAAGGCTGGAAGTCGTGAGACTCTCCAGCCTTGTGTATTTTCCATGTTCACGTGTCTACTTGTGTGCGTGTTTTCTTGTGTACATGTTTTTCCGAATCAACTTCATCTTCCCCTCTCTCCTCATCCTCTTGATGGCGCGTTCGCGTTTCATGGCGGAGGTTCGATTTGGCTGTTCTTCCACGTACGCTAATTTCACAGGGAGCCGCATCCGCGTGTATTTCGCGCCGCGTCCCTTGTTGTGGACGGCGACGCGCTTTTCGGGGTCAATTGCCCAGCCCGTGTAATACGTCCCATCTGCGCATTCGACAATGTAACAAAAGCAGACGCTCACTTTTTATTTTTATTGCGCCCGAATAAATTGCCCATGAACAACTGGTTCATGCGCGCGCCAAGCGTGACCGAATCCATGTCGGATTGTTGCGCGCCCTGCCAGTCTGCGCGCGCGCGTTCCTGGATCCAGCGGTCTCGCGCCTTAACGGCGTTTTCAAGATAGGATGAAACCTCCGCCTCATTCCCATTGTGGACCTGGTCGCGCAACTTCTGCAAAGACGCCATGTACGCGTCCAACATACGGACGGTGTTCTCGCGGTTTGCCAGCGCGGCAACTCGCAGTGATCCCGCTTCATCGTGATAGGCAACCCCCGAAGTGACCGACGCATACGGGCGCGCGGCTACCTTGCGCGCTTCCGTCCAGCCGGGCTGGTTCACTGTGGCATCAAGAAGCGCCGCCGCCGCCAATTGCGGCAACACGTGCGCGGATGCCAGTAACCCATCCGCTTCGACCGAATCGGTGAACATCACGCGCGCGCCTAACAGGCTGACGAGATTGCTCGCCAGGTCTAACGCTTCGCTGGGCGTGCCAGAAGGCGCGTTGACCAGAAATAGCCCATCTTTGAAGAGATCGGCGCGCGCAGAGTCCACGCCGAGATCCGTGCCATGCAGGTAGTTTGCCCCAGCCGCGGGTGAAAGCCCCACATAATAGCGTCCCTGCGGAATTAACTTTCCTACCCACGAGGCAACCTCCCCTTTGGCGGGAGCCGTGTCGAGAATCACCGTCCCCTCTTGAACGTCTTGGGCGATGTATCCAAGCGTGTCATAGATTTCACTCAGGGGCATGCTGAGCACAACGATGTTCGCGTTGCTCACCGAAGAGGGCAGGTTGACTTTGATTTCATCCACCGCGCCGGCCTTTTGTGAAAGACGCGCAATCTCGTAATCCTTGTCATGCCCGACTCGTTTGATGTTTTTCTGGTTGGCGAGAGCCAGCCCGATCGAACTTCCCACCTGACCTAACCCGATGATAGTGATTTGAACGCTCATAAGTTCCTCATTTCATAACCCTTGCGAAGGTTTACGCCCTACGGGCAGCCTTCGCAAGGGTTGGAATAAGCGCATTATACATCCCTTTAAAGTACGAGAACCGCGGACGCCGACCGCGGTTCCCTACGAAAGGAGGAGAAGAGAAATCACCTTACGGGGTCTAATTTATCATAGTCGACTCAATCGTGCTTGACGCAAAACCTACGATTGCCCTACGATTTTCCGACGCCTAAAAAGTTCGGAAACTGTTCTTCATAGGCGACTGGCATTGCACCCGCGTGGTTACTCCTGTCGCATCCCAAGATGTTGGACTCCGCTTTTATCTTCCGCCGGTTTGCTCCAAAACCGGTGCCTGCTCGAAAAGCCAGAGCAGGAACCCCTTGGAGAGAAATTTCCTCTGTAGATTGACTTTATACCCTTTCCCGGCAAGCAATTCCGCCGTGGCGATGAACCACTGTCTCATCCCGTATGTTTTCATCGCGGAGGTCTCCATTGCCGACCGCTTCCATGCCTCGAAGAAATCATAGATCGGTTCGCCGCGCGCAACGCGATGGATCAGGTTCTTCGGCAGGATGGTTTGGAATTCATCCACATCGAAGCCCAAGCGAAAGTTTGTGCTGAATACCAGCGCCTCGAATCTCCACCCTTCGAGCCTGCTCAGGGCAAGCCCTCCCAGTCTCTGATTTTCAGTCTCTAATCTCCAGTCCCTTTCTTTCAATTCTCCACTTCTCCGATTCCCAGTGTTCGATAGCAAGCCATCTGACTCTGTTCGCCTTGCCACGTTCGCGCACCAAACACTCCCAAATGGATTCGAGGTTCCTTCGATCATCAACCCTCCGGGCAAAACATATTGAGCAAGTCGCTCATAGGCGGGAGCGACATCTTTTTCCTCGTACTGACGCAACACATTGAAGGCGCGGATCAAGCGGACATGCTCCCCCTCTTGCAACGGCAAGTTGAACCCGCCCAAACGGAAGAATGTTTTGTCGTCGGCAAATGGCAATGCGGCTGCCACGCGCTCCTTGTCGATTTCTACTCCGAGGATTTTCAGGTTCGGGTTGACGCGCCGGAAGCGCGACGCAGATTCGAGCGTGGTACGGGCGTCGAAGCCGTAGCCGAGGTCGACGAACATCGAGTTGGCGAACCAGCCGTCCATCCGTGAAAGAAGCGAGGGTTCGTAGAGCAGGATGAAATTGTCCGCGCGGCGGAGTCGATTGGCGGCAGTTTTGCCGCGTGTGGGAAGTCCCTCTGGTTTTTTGGAGGCGCGTCGATAGGGCATAAAAAAATTGGGACACGGTGATTGCCGTGTCCCAAGGTTTGTTAGTCAGCCGCGGATGCGTCTGGTGAAATTTCCGCCGCTTGCGACGCGCCGCCTTCTTCAAAGACAGCCTCGTCGCTCTTCACCGGCTCTTTGACAAAACCGGTGCCAGCGGGGATCAATTTACCGATGATCACATTCTCTTTTAAGCCGCGCAACGGGTCGCTGGTGGAGCCGATTGCCGCGCCCGCCAGCACTTTGATGGTGTGCTGGAAGGAGGACGCGGAGAGGAATGAGTCGGTGCTGAGCGATGCTTTGGTCACGCCGAGCAATACCTCGGAGAACTTCGCGGGTTGTTTGCCCTCGGCGAGCAATTGCTCGTTGATCTTGCGGAGTTCGAGCCGCTCGACCGGGTCGCCGGGTAAAAACTTGGAATCGCCGGGGCGGGTGATCTGCACTTTGCTCAGCATCTTGCGGATGATGACTTCGAAGTGTTTGTCGTGGATGTTCTGCCCTTGCGAGCGGTACACTTTTTGCACTTCGGTCATCAAATACATTTGGCAGGCTTCGCGCCCTTGAATTTTCAACACGCGGTGCGGGTTGAGCGAACCTTCGGTCAGCGGTGTGCCGGCTTCGATCTTTTCGCCGTCTTTCACGAGCAGGCGAGATGTGGTCGGGACTTCGTTGACGGATTCTTCGCGGCGATCATACGAGACGACGACTTTGCGATCTTTCTTTTCGACGCGCGCGCGTCCGCCATGCTGGGCGACGATCTTCGCATCGTCCAGCGTTGCGAGTGTTTCGCCCGCTTTGACCTCCGTCTCATCTTTGACGATGAACTTCCAATCCTCGGGGATACCGTATTCGTCGCTGATAAGTTCGCTCTGTTCGATGATCACTTCGCGCAGGTCGGCGTATTTTTCCGATTGTTTGATGCGCACCGTGCCGCTGATCTCCGCTACCACGGCTTCGCCTTTGGGCATTTTACGCGCTTCGAAGAGTTCCTCCACGCGCGGCAGACCGGTGGTGATGTCTGCGCCGGTAGCGGCGACACCGCCGGTGTGGAAGGTGCGGAGTGTGAGCTGTGTGCCCGGCTCGCCAATGGACTGCGCGGCAACAATGCCAACGGCGGAACCGAGTCCCACCATCAAACCTCGGCCAAGATCAAGCCCATAGCATTTGGCGCAGATGCCGTGTTGTAAAACGCACGTGAGCGGCGAGCGGGTCTTCACCTCTTCCACGCCGGAAGCGGCGATCTTACGCGCCATATCCTGGGTGATCACGTCGTTGTATTCGCCGAGCACTTCACCGGTCTTCGGGTCGATCACCTGTTCGGCGAGCAGACGGCTGAATAAGCGACTGCTGAGAGATTGACCTGCCACATCGTCGCGGCGGCGAATCGTCACGCCATCGTGTGTGCCGCAGTCAGGTTCGTTGATGATGATGTCTTGCGCGATGTCCACGAGGCGGCGGGTGAGATAACCGGCATCGGCTGTGCGAAGCGCCGTATCCGCCAGACCTTTGCGCGCGCCGTGAGTCGAGATGAAATACTCCTGCGCGGTGAGTCCTTCGCGGAAGTTGGAACGGATCGGCATCGGGATGATGCGCCCGGAGGGGTCAGCCATCAAACCGCGCATGCCCGCCAACTGACTGATGGTGGAGAATCCGCCTTTGGTCGCGCCGGAGGATGCCATGGTCGAGAGGTTGCCGTCCGGATCCATGGATTTCTTGACTGCGTCGGCGACCTTATCGGTTGTGCCCTGCCAAATCTCGATCTCGCGCTCGTTCTTTTCCTGCTCAGTAAGCAAGCCGCGGCGGAAGTCGCGTTGCACGAGTTCGACGGCTTTGAGGGCTTCGTCGATGATGCCCTTGCGTTCCGGCGGGATGGAAATGTCGGCAACCGCAAGCGTGGTGCCGGATTTCATTGCGTATTCAAAACCAAGGGTTTTTATGTTATCCGCAACTTCTGTGGTCTGTTCCTGTCCGCACAGTTCATACACCTCGGCGATCAGATCTTTCACGCCGCCTTTGTCCAGTTTTTCGTTGACAAATTGCACTTCCGGGGGCAGGATGCGGTTGAAGAGAACGCGTCCAACCGTCGTGTTTATGATTCGTGTTTCGGGTTCTTCGAGCCGGTCGCCTTTGTCGTCGTACCATGTGGTGGCAAGCAGTTTGATCTCAGTGTGGACCGCCACTTGATCGAGCGTGTACGCCATCTCCACTTCATCGAAACTGGAGAAGGCGCGTCCGTCGCCTTTGTGCGCGGCTTTCTGCGGCATAGTCAAATAGTACACGCCCAGCACCATATCTTTGGATGGCGTGACGATCGGTTCGCCGTCGGCGGGCTTCAATAAATTTTTGGAGGCGAGCATCAACTCGCGCGCTTCTTTCACAGCCTTTTGCGAAAGCGGAACGTGCACAGCCATCTGATCGCCGTCGAAGTCCGCGTTGAAGGCGGTGGTGACGAGCGGATGCAGTTGGATCGCCGAGCCTTCGATGAGGATCGGTTCGAATGCCTGGATGCCAAGCCGGTGCAGGGTAGGCGCGCGGTTCAACAACACGGGGCGGTCGCCGATGACGCCTTCGAGCGCTTCCCATACTTCGGGACGGTTGCGTTCGATCAGGCGACGCGCTCCCTTCACGTTCGCGGCGTAATTACTCTGCACAAGCCGCGCAATGACGAACGGGCGATAGAGTTCAAGAGCCATGCTCTTGGGAAGCCCGCATTGATATAGTTTGAGTTGAGGACCGACCACGATCACCGAACGACCGGAATAGTCCACGCGCTTGCCGAGCAAGTTGCGGCGGAAGCGACCCTTCTTGCCTTTGAGCATATCGCTCAACGATTTGAGCTCGCGTCGTCCGCGTCGGCTGAGGGCTTTGCCACGCTGTGAATTGTCAATGAGGCTGTCTACCGCTTCCTGTAACATGCGCTTCTCGTTGCGGATGATGACATCCGGCGCGCCGAGTTCGAGCAGGCGCTTCAAACGATTGTTGCGGTTGATGACGCGGCGATAGAGGTCGTTCAAGTCGGAGGTGGCGAAGCGTCCGCCGTCGAGTTGAACCATCGGGCGCAGGTCGGGAGGGATAACCGGCAGGATGGTGAGGATCATCCACTCGGGGCGGTTGCCGGAACGTTTGAACGCTTCTACCACCTTCAAGCGAGTCGTTGCCTTCTTGCGCTTCTGCTTGCTCTTGGTGGTCTTCACCTCGCGCCAGAGTTCTTCGGCGAGTTTGTCGAGGTCGAGGCGTTCGAGAACATCGTAGAATGCCTCGGCGCCCATGTCTGCGCGGAAGACTTGTCCCCAGCGTTGTTTCAATTCACGATAACGAATTTCGCTGAGGAAGGTAAACGGGCGCAGTTCGAGCAGTTCGTCGCGCTGGCGCGAAGACTGGTTCGAGGAGACCGAAGTCTGCTCTTCGAGTTGCGAGCGCAGGGCTTCCATCTTCAAGTCGGCGTCGGCTTTGACGCGCCCCGCGTCCATTTTGAGATTTTCCATTTCACGGGCGCGTTCGTCCTTTAATTCGTTTTCCAACGATTCAAGTTTCTTCTGGACGATCTTTTGAACTTGGGTGATGTGCTTGGCAACGACCTTATCGCCGGCGTCGAGGATCTTCTCGTCGGTCAATTCAAAGACGATGGCCTTCTTGGCGTGTTCGCCCATCTGCCCTTGCAGGAGTTTTTCGAGTTTCTGCCCTTCCTTGATGACCGGGTCGAGTTTCTCGGCAATGACTTCGTCGTATCCCTGCTCAAGGTTTGCGATCTTTTGGTTGATATCCGCGACGGTGTGATCGCGTTTTGTTTTTACTTCGGCGATCTTTGTGTTGACGCCGGCCGCCTGTTCGCGCTCGGTATCCGAGATTTCATCTTCAATTCGCTTCAGGGCTTTGGTGCGGGCTTCCTCATCCACATAGGTGACGATGTACTGGGCGAAATACAGCACGCGGTCGAGGTTGCGGCGTGAAATATCCAGCAACATGCCGAGGTACGACGGGATGCGGCGGGTATACCAAATATGCGCCACCGGTGTGGCGAGGTTGATGTGCCCCATGCGCTCGCGGCGCACGGCGGCGCGCGTCACTTCGACACCGCATTTATCGCAGACGATTCCTTTGTAACGGGGGTTCTTGTATTTGCCGCAATAGCATTGCCAATCGCGTTGAGGTCCGAAAATGGCTTCACAGAACAAGCCATCTTTTTCGGGGCGCAGGCGGCGGTAGTTGATGGTTTCGGGCTTGAGCACCTCACCGTATGACCACGATAAGATGGTCTGTGGCGAGGCGAGGCTGATACGGAGTGCGGTTAATCCCTTGGTTTCCACGTGTTCTCTCCTGAAAAAAGAAGGTTAAGGAGTATCACTGTCTCTATACAGCGTATAGTCGGCTGGTATCAGAGACAAACAAAGGCAAGCGCTTCCAGAGTGTTTTCTGAAGCGCTTGCTGGTAAGTACTCGTTTTTTACATCCAACGACGGCAATTATACGCGTTAAAGAAGGAGAGTCAAGGCTGGCGCGTAAGAGTTACGTCAACTTTCAGGAAAGCAGGGTGCGGGCAAAGGCAAGGAATTTCTGCGCGTCTTTGAAGTTGGTCATCAAACCGATGGAAATCCGCACCGCGCCGGTGGATTTACCATCGATACAGGTACGGAAGTCATCAATAGACAGGCGATTCTCGTGCCCCGGGCTTGTAAAACACACATCCAGCTCCACGCGCGAAATCTCAAGCGCCACCTCCCCAGCCCCCGGATTGCAAAAACAGCCGGTGCGCAGTGAAATATTGGATGCGTTGGATTGTTCTTCGATGTAGCGATGATCGAGGGCGTTTCCGTCTTTGTCGTAAAAATTGACCGTGACCGCCCCGCCTCTTCCCGCCATTACAGTTGGTCCATAGACCCGCACCAAACCTGCCCCGTTGCTGTGTTTCAGGCTGGTCAGGTTTTCGAGCAACCAGCTAGTCAGGCAACGGACGCGTTCATGGATCACATCGTAGCCGATGGATTCGATGTGCTTGAGTCCGATCTCGATGGCGGGGATGTTGAGGTAGTCGATCGTGCCGTCTTCGAACGCGGAGGAACCGTCTGCCATGTAAAATTTAGCGCCCTGCACCGATGCGACGGTGATCGTCCCGCCCGCGAACCACGGACGATGCAACTTCGCCAGCGCGGATTTTTTTGCGATCAACGCGCCCAGCCCGGTGGGATAGCCGAACATTTTATAAAATGAGATTGGCACAAACTCAGGTCTGACTTCGCTCAGATCCAACTTGCTGGTTGGCACGAACGCGGCGGCGTCGAGCAGAACGTCCCAGCCGTGTTTGTGCGCTTCCTCGATCCACTCAAGCGGATGCTGGACGGAGGAAAAGTTCGATTGCGCAGGGTAGGCAAAAAGGTTGTGTCCGTTTTCCGATGGGCGAGCCAGTTCGAGGCTGAGTTGCGAAGCGTCCGCGCGCATGTCAGGTAACGCGACCGGGATATACGTCACCTCGGCGCCGCGCGCGTGGGCAAATTCCCGAATCCCGTTGACCGAGTTGTGATTGTCAAAGGTGAGGAGGTAACGTCCGTTTGCGAACGGATACGACTCGCCGACGAGTTTCAACGCGCCGCTCGCATTGGGCGTGAAGATGACGAGGTATTCATCGGGGTCGGCGTTGAAAAAATGCAGGACGTATTCGCGCGCGTGCTCCACCAATTGAGTCGCGGCTTGCGAAGATGGGTTGGTCGAGTGCGGGTTGCCAAACACATGTTCCGATAGTAATTTGTTATGGCGTCGCAATTGCGAATCGGCATATAACCCGCCGCCGGTGTAATCGAGGTAGACATGCCCGCCCAGGTCGAGGCGGGAATAATCGGTGGCGCGCAGATCGTCGATGATCTTTGTGGTGGGATAGGTGGGATACGCTTTCAGGAAATTGACGAACTCAATATCGGGTTTTTCCATATGATTTCCTCGCGGCAATTATAATACCCTCATGCCTCGTATTTGTATTTTTCCCCGCGTGGAGGGATTCGGCGGCGTCACCTCGTTCCGACTCAAATTTGAAAGCGGACTCCGCGCCCGCAACGTGGATGTGACCTACGATCTGGATCAGCCAGCGGATGCGCTCCTCGTTCTCGCCGGGACGAAGAACCTGCCTCGCCTGCGTCGAGCGCGTTCAAAGGGACGGCGAATCGTCCAGCGGCTGGACGGCTTGAACTGGGTCCATCGCGTTCGCTGGGCGGGACTGCGTTACACCCTCCGCGCGATCTATGGCAATTGGAATCTCTCATTCATTCGGAATCATTTTGCGGATAAGGTAATCTATCAAAGTCAATTCGTGCGAGGCTGGTGGGAGGATTGGTACGGCGCGACAAGCATTCCATCGTCTGTGATTCTCAACGGCGTGGACTTGAAGCAATATTCGCCAAATGGATCACACGAACGTCCAACAGATTTTTATCGCCTGCTCGTGGTGGAGGGTAGCCTCGCGGGCGGATTGGATTCGGGATTGTTCTACGCGGTTGATTTGGCGCAACGCTTATCGAAGAAACACAAAATTGAATTGGTCATCGTCGGTCGTGTGGACTCAAGCGCGAAAAAGAAATTGGGAGAACAAAAAGATTTCCGAATCCGTTTTGTTGATTCGATGCCGCGCGAGGAGATTCCGTTTCTCGAACGCTCATCGCATTTGTTGTTTTCGGCGGAAGTGAATCCGCCTTGCCCGAACTCGGTCATCGAGGCGCTGGCGTGCGGATTGCCCGTCGTCGGCTTCGACACCGGCTCGCTCGCGGAACTTGTGCAAGGAGACGCCGGTCGGCTTGTTGCTCACGGGGCGAACCCATGGAAGTTGGAGCGACCAGACATCCCGTCGCTGGCGGAGGCGGCGGAGGAAGTCTTGCGAGAGAATGAACGCTTCCGCAAATCCGCAAGAGAGAGAGCCGAATCGGTTTTTAGTTTGGATGCAATGGTGGATGAATATTTGAAGGTGTTGTTGTGATAAAACCGATCATGGACGATAGACCGTTGACATGCGCCCATGGTCTATGGTCAGCAGGCAATCGGTAGAACAAGAACAGGAGATACATCAATGACGAATGATGAAATCATCGCCTTCCTGAAAAAACATTTGCAATCTATTCAGGAGAATGACACAAAGACTTACAACGAAACGACTGCGGAGGATTTGACTCTTTACGAGTGGTGGGTCACGCCGCATCGCATTGACGGGTTGCCTTTTCACGAGTTTATGATGTCCTCAAACGCGGAGCGGGGCGCAGTCTTCGGCGCGGAGGCAAAGGGAAAATCTGAAACGCGATTCGATCTTTCGAATTTGCATGTTCAACACTATGGCGACTCCGCGATTGCAAGTTATACGCTTCTCATCAGCACGGCGTCTGCGGAGGGCGTGAAGGTTGCTTCGCACAACGAAAGCCGCGTGATGGTGAGACTCAATGGCGCGTGGAAAGTTGTCCATGTACACAAATCTCCCGCGTGGCAGGCTCCGCACATCCCATCATGAATCGATTCAATGGCAGGCTCGCCCTGCAACAACGCGTTCTCCCCAACTATCGCGCTCCGTTCTTTGACTTGCTCGCCTCCGCCTGCGACGGCGGGATGAGTCTCTTCACCGGCTTGCCGCGTCTGAGCGAGGGAATTACAACGACCGACGAGTTACGAGTTACGAGATACGAGTTAGGGAAAAACATACATTTGTTTGGCGGAAAATTTTATTTGTGTTATCAGCGCGGATTGATGAACTGGCTGAAAGAATGGAATCCCGACGCGCTGATCGTAGAGGCAAATCCGCGTTATCTTTCCACATCCTCCGCTGTGAATTGGATGCACGAACAAGATAAGCCGGTCATTGGTTGGGGACTTGGCGCGCCGCCGGTCAGCGGATTTCGGGAGAAGAGGAGGGTTAGTTTCCTCAGTCAATTCGACGCGCTGATCGCGTACAGTCAACGCGGCGCGAACGAATATGCCGACCTGGGTTTTCCGCTCGATCGTATTTTCGTCGCGCATAATTCTGTTTCCCCGTCTCCGACGTGGTCAATGCCACAGCGACCTTCAACTTTCAAACCTCAACCTACGATCCTTTTCGTGGGACGTTTGCAATTGCGCAAAAATGTGGATTTACTGCTCGGCGCGTGCGCTGAAATTCAGAACGTGCGGCTGGTCATCGTCGGCGACGGACCGGCACGCGAGGCGTTCGAGGAGCTCGCCGCGGAAATTTATCCGTCCGCTGAGTTTGTGGGGGCAAAGCATGGGGAGGAGTTAAAGGCTCACTTTGAAGCAGCAGACCTCTTCGTCCTGCCGGGAACCGGCGGCTTGGCTGTGCAAGAGGCGATGAGTTATGGTCTGCCGGTTATCGTAGCGCAAGGAGACGGCACGCAGGACGATCTGGTGAGAAAAGAGAACGGCTGGCAAATTCCGCCCGACGATTTCGACGCGCTGGTATCCACAATGAAAGACGCGCTATCCGATGTAGCGCGTCTGCGAACGATGGGGAAAGAGTCGTATCGAATTGTGAAAGAGGAGATCAATATCGAGAGGATGACGGATGTGTTTGTAGCCGCGCTAAACGCGTTAACCGCCAAATGAGTTGAGCGCCTCTTCCAGATTGTTGAAAATGAGTATATTTTGCACAAAACCGGTAATGTTCAAGATGTAGTAGATCTGCGGGTTCGAGCAGATCATTTTGAAATATGGTGATTTGTACTGTTCCGTTTCGTGCCGATTGATCGTTTCAACATCGCGCGGCGGGGTAAACAGTTTGAACGCGGCTTGAATGCCGCGCAAACCCGCGCTGGACAACACATCCAAGCCGGAGGTGTCTAGTACAAGATGTCTTGCCCCGTCTTCATGCGCCTGACGCGCCGCATCCAGTAACTGATGTTCGGTCGCGCCGTGCAGGTGACCGGCCAGGTTCAAAATTGTCACCGCAACATTTCCCTGCACTTGCGATGTTTTGATCGTCAGTTCACTCATGGTTCATTCTCCTTGATTTCTCTCCACATTCACCCACATTTGCTCGCCGTTGGTGGTGATCTCGATCCAGCCGTTCTGGTCGGTGCGCAACAACTCATGATCCTGAACGGCTTCGAGCGTCTCATCGTCCGGCATCCCGTTTTCGTCGCCAGCCGCCACAGGAAGCACGATCAATTCGGGGTTGAGGTTCGCGATCCACTGCGGCGGGTTGGATGGCGCATACCCCGAGTCGGCGAGCGATAGCACGCTCACCGGTCCGACCGACAGCCCATCGCGCAGTTCGGCAATGGCTTCAAAGCTCATGCCGATGGGCAATATCGCGCGAAAGTTCTGCCACTCAATTAATAACACCGAACCACGCGCGCCCGTTGTGAGCAGGCGCAGTGTGGCGCCATCGCCAAGGTCGAGCGTATGGTTCGTCTCCGCGAACGTCACCGGAATGGCTTGCAGGGTGAGATACTCATACAACACACGCGAGGAAAACGATCCCTGCCGGTTACCGCTCCACAACACGTTATCGGGTGTGTAGCGGTCGAGCACGCGCGGCAGTGACGCAACCTGTTCCTCGTCCGTGCTGGCGACGATCAGCCAGTCGAGTGAGCGGTTAAAAGCGGAGACACGCCTGCCGAGTTCGTCTGAAAGGATGGTTACGCTGGGTCCGCCGTTGATGAGGATGTTCTTGCCCGAGGGCGTTTTGATGAAGACGGCATCCGCCGAGCCGACATCGAGGAAGGTGACGTGCAGGAGTCTGTCCGGGGCGGAGGAAGCCGCGCGCCAGATGAGGAGCAGGGCAATCGTTAACAAGACGACCGCGCTTCCTGCGCCGAGTGTGCCTGCCTTCGCCCGTAGGGAATGGATCCGCTCCCGAAGGGCAGACCAGCCGAACGTCAGCGAAAGAAGCGCCGCGTAGAACAGGATGACGAATCCGAGGGAAAAGTCTCCAAGAAAGATCGTCCCATGCGGCACGCGGTCGAACAGTTCCACGATGCGGATCGTGTACAACGCGAACGGGTAAACGACCCACGCCGCAAGTTGACCAAGCGGAATCCAAACGAGGCTGAGAATCACAGCAAGACCGCCGAGGATCATCACTGCCGGTTGCGCCGGGAGGATGAACGGGTTGGCGATGAACGAGACGAGCGAGATGCGTTGGAAGTGATATGCCATGATCGGAATGGTGGTGAGTTGCGCGGCGAAGGTGAGAAGGACGAAGCCGGAAAGCGGTTGAATGATTTTCTCGACGGTGGACTGTGGAAAGTAGCGAGCGAGGAGGTTGGCGGCAAATTGTGAAAAAGGCTCGGCGTAGAGGATTAAACCGAGCGTGGCGAAGAAGGATAATTGAAAGCCGACATCCCAAATATACAACGGATTCCACGCGCACATCAACATTGCCACGGCAAGCAATGTGTTCAGCGCAAATTGCCTCCGCCCAACCTGCCGCGCTAACAAAGCGGAAGTTCCCATCATTGCGGCGCGCACAACTGCCGCGTCGCCGCCGACGAGCAGGGTGTAAAAGATGATTCCCAACACGGCAAGCCCCGATCCCCAGCGTGGGCCAAACATGCGGCTGAACATCGTAAAGAATATCCCGGCGATGATGCTGATGTTGAAACCCGAGATGGCGATGATGTGCGCGGTGCCGGTGTTTTTGAAGGCGTCTTGTAATTCTTTGGTGAGTCCTGTATCCACGCCGAGGAGGATCCCCGCCAGCAGGGACGATTCGGGGTCGGGGAAGATGCGGTAGATGTTGGCGAGCGATCGTTCTTTGAGGGCGTAAAGCGCGGCTGAGAAGAGGTTGCTGCCGTTGCCCGGCAGGATCGTCACCTCGGCGCTGGACATGTACGAGTGGATGTTTTGCGCGGCGAGGTAATCGCGGTAGGAGAAGTCTTCGTTTTCGGGCGGGGTTTTGAGTTTGCCGCGCAGGCGGATGATTTCACCGTACTGAAAAGTCTGGTTGGCATCCACGCGCGCGAGGAGCAAGCCTTCGGCTGGGAGATCGCCGTCACCGGTGTCTACGGCAGTGACTTTCAAGCGGAGGTTGGTATAGGAGTCGCGGTAATCGGGGGGTTCAACGAGATAACCGGTAATGAGCAGGTCGTAATTGCGATCGTTATAAAAGGCGATGTGGAACGCGTCGAAGTCCGGAACCGAGAATTGGTAGCGGGCTGAACCGAAGGCAAGGGCAGATAAAAGGACAAAGATAAAAGGATGCAGGTTGAAAGATGAAAGATGAAGGCGAGGCAAAACAACGCGCGCGAAGACCGCAAGGACAATGAAAAGGATGGCGACTCCAACCCAAATCCAACTGGAGAGCGAAACCATGCTCGCGAGGACAATCCCTGCGAGGAAGGCAAACGAGACCCACACCAGCGGAAGGTACGTTGACAGGCTCTCTTGAACACGGCTCAGCGCTGAAATTTGCATTTTGTTTTCATCATAGCATAATTTGAAAGAGGGAGGATACAATTCAGAATTGACCATGAATCGCTCTTTACTTTATCTTCTTATTGTTTTCATTCTGCTCGGCGTGATGCTGGCGGTGGCGTTATACATGCCCACTGCCCTGCCCACAGGGTCAGACTTTAGCGCGTTATACAACACAACGCTCGCGCTGGTGAACGGCGCGCCGATCTACGACCTCGATGCGGTGCAAGCGGTGGCGATGCGCGCCTCAGATGTGCCGCCGGATAAATTTTTTCTGGCGCGCTTCCCATACCCGCCGTGGTATGCGTTATCCGTGTTCTATCTTGGCTATCTGCCGGCGCAGAACGCGGCAACACTCTGGTTCGAATGGAATCTGGCAATGCTGTTCACCTCCGTTTGGCTGTTGACCGACGGGTGGAATGGAAGGGCGCGGCTGGTCGCCTTCCCGCTGGGGTTATTCTTTTTACCGGTGTTAGGGACATTATCTGTTGGGCAGTACGATTTCCCTGTCTTGTTGGGCGCGTCGTTGCTCATTTATTCCCTGCGTAAGGAAAATACAACGCTGACCGTGCTCGGCATGATTCTGCTCACGTTCAAGCCGCACATCGGCGCATTGATCTTCCTCGCCGCGCTGGGCTGGTTGATCGGGCGGCGGAACGACTTCGGTCGGCGCGCCTTGCGAGGCGTTTTGATCGCATGCGCCCTGCTTTGCATCCTCGGGTTCCTCGCAGATTCCAAATGGATTCTCAGTTATCCTGCCATGTTATTGAACTATCAAGGGGAGGGCAATGTGGCATCCTGCTCGGAGTGCGCAAGTTTACCGGTCTTCCTCTCGCGCTGGTTGCTCGATGGATCGCTGGCGTCTGCGGCGAGGATCGCCCTGGGGATATTGCTGGCGTTGATCGGGATCTTCATTTGGAATCGCAACAGGCTGACGAAATCTCCCGAATCCGTTCTGACGTTCGGCCTGCTTGCCACCCTGCAGGTCAGCCCCTATCTATACAATTACGACTTCCTGTTGTTGCTCGCGCCATTCGCCGTGCTCACCGCAGGGGGGATGTTCTTTCAACGCGCCGTAGTGATTCTCTCGTACCTTGTCCCGATGATCGCGCTGTTGACCTTGGGCAGAGATGGGAACGTGTTTCTTATTTTAGCGGCGATGGCATTGCTGTGGGGGATAATCGGTAGATCACAAAATTCTGCGTAGGCTGCGCTTTCGTGAAGTACTGATAGTATTCAGAGTAACTTATATTACCTGACAGCGTAGTAGCGACTTCAGTCGCTTTTTAGCAGTAACAAGACGACTAAAGTCGTCACTACGTGTCAACCATTCACGGTTATTCTGA
>JAJTXU010000086.1 GCA_021462845.1 Anaerolineales bacterium | reverse complement strand
CGCGCACGATTACACCTGCATGTTCACCGACCGTCACGGGCGCGAACTGGCGCAAGGGACTCTCGCCACGCCTGGGCAATCGGGCGCGATGGCGCTGGGCATCCGCAACCTCGCGCAAAAATTATCGGCGGATTCCCTGCACCCTGGCGATGTCTTCATCACCAACGATCCGTGGGCGCTGGCGGGACATCTCAACGACATCTGCGTATTCAGCCCGATCTTTCACAAAGGGAATCTTGTCGCGTTCACGGCTTGCGTTTTGCATCATTCGGATATCGGCGGGCGCGTCGCGTCCGATAACCACGATGTCTTTGAAGAGGGGTTGTTCATCCCGCTGGTGAAACTCTACGATCGCGGCGAGTTGAATCAAGCCGTGCTGGATCTGATTCACTGGAACGTCCGCACGCCCGAAAACGTCATCGGCGACATCCGCTCGCAGATCGCCGCGAATCACGTCTGCGCCGCGCAGGTCCAGCGGATGCTTGACGAATACCGCCTCGACTCGCTGGACGATCTCGCGGACGAGATCATCTCGCGCAGTGAGAAGAGCGTCCGCTCCGCCATCGAACAAGTCCCCGATGGAACCTATCGCGCCGAGGGCGTCATCGAACAAATGGAGGGGCAGAAAGATATCGTCATCAAAGCCGCCGTCGAGATCAAAGGCAGCGACATCTCCGTTGACCTCGCGGGTTCCTCGCCGCAGGTCAGCTGGGGCGGCAACGTGGTATTCAACTTCACCTTCGCCTACGTCCACATGGCGATCAAAAGCATCTTCGACCCCGACATTCCCAACAATCACGGCAGCGCCGCCCTCATCAACTTGAACGCGCCCGAAGGCACGGTGGTCAACTGTCGCTTTCCAGCCGCCGTCGCCGCGCGGATGCAGATCGGTCACTTCATGACGGAGATTATCTACCGCGCGCTCGCGCAGGCTCTGCCGCATCGCGTTATCGCATCGAGCGGCGGCACGCCCGCCACCATGAACGTTTTTTACGGCGCGCGCAGTGACGGCAAAGCGTGGCATTCGGTCATCATTCGCGGCGGGGGCATGGGCGCAAGCAGTGGGCGCGACGGCGAGAACAGTTACATCTTCCCCGCCAACGGCGCGAACACGCCCGTCGAAATCCTCGAAAGCGACACGCCCCTGATCGTCGAGCGGCGCGAACTGTTGATCGATTCGGGCGGGGCGGGGAGATTCCGCGGCGGGCTGGGGACTCGCACCATCTTCCGCGTGCCAGACGACGAACACGCGCCTCAAACCCCCGTCAGCCTGGGCATCCAATCTGGACGCTTTCGCCTACCCCCCGAGGGACTCGCTGGCGGGCAGGCTGGCTCGCGCGCAAAATTTCTCGTCAATGGGGAGCAGGGGAATCCCTACGGGCTGACCAAACTCAACCCTGGCGACGTGGTCGTCATGGACGCGGCTGGCGGCGGCGGCTACGGCTCTCCCAGTGAACGCGACCGCGACGCGCTTGCGGAGGATGTCCGCGCGGGTTGGGTGTCTGCGGAGAAGGCGAAAACGGAATACGGGGCGGATGACGTTCCTTAAAGTTTCGATTCTTGTGTTGACAATTCACAAAAGAGGGGTATACTAAATATATCTCACTTTTTTGACGATGCGTCGCGCAAGTGAGATACATTTTACCCAATCATAATTTCCGCGTTGGAGGCTTGACATGACCTTACGCTTGTTCGGAACATGGCAGGATCAGTCTTTGGATGGAATCTTTGCTGAGTGCCGTGAATTGGCGGAGGACGCCGACTTCCCCACAGTGAAACGCTGGCGCGAAAACGGGGGCAAGGTGCTGGGGCATTTTCAGGTTTACTTCCCCGAAGAGATCGCTCACGCGGCTGGGATGTTGCCGCTCAAGATGCGCGGCGCGCCCGTCGAGCCGACTCACTCCGATTCGCGCTTCGGCTCCTACCTCTGCTCGATCCTCAAAACGAACCTTGAACTCGTCCTGAGCAACCGCGTCGAACTGGACATGTTCGTCACCCACCCCATCTGCGATGCGGCGCGGAATCTGGCGGCGGTCTGGGGGCGGAACTATCCGTATCCGTGCCAGATTTTGTATCTGCCGCAGAACGCCAACTCGAAGGCATCGGCGGAGTATCTGCGAGGGGAATACGAACGGGTGAAGAACGATATCGAAGCGGTGGCGGGGACCAAAGTCACGGACGAGGCGTTGAGAAATTCCATCGCCGTGTACAACGAGAACCGCAGTCTCCTGCGAAAACTATATGACATCAAACGCACACAGCCCTGGCTTCTTTCGGGCTTCGAGGCGTATCTGCTGATGAACGCCGGCGGGATGATCCTGCGCGAGGAACACAATGAAATGCTCAAAGCGGCGATCCCGCTGATCGAAGTGCGACCAGTCAAACGTCAGGATAAGATTCGCGTGGTCTTCGAGGGCGGGTTCTGCGAACAGCCTCCGCTCGATCTGATCCGCGCGATTTCGCAATCCTGTTACATCGTGGACGACGATCTCATGATCGGCTTGCGCTGGATTCTCGAAGACGTTCCGCTCGAAGGCGATCTGCTGATGAACATGGCGGACGCGTATCTGGAAAAATCCACGTACAGCCCCGTGCAACACGACGCGCGCAAGCCGAAGGAAAAGATGTTGTTACAGCGCATCGCGGACTCGGGCGCGGAGGCGGCGATCATCACCGCCGCGAAGATGTGCGAGCCTGGTCTCGAAGATCAGGTGACGTATATCAAGACGCTCGACGAAAAGGGCATCCCGTATTTTGTGGGCGAGTTCGAAGAGAACATGACCAGCTTCGACAGCATGGAAATTCAGTTGGAGACCTTTACCGAGAATTTGATGTTCAGTTAATCGAGCAGACCTGACAGGTTTCCAAAAACCTGTCAGGTCTCCAAACAGGTGACCTATGACCGAAATCAATAAAGATGAACTGGTAGGGCGCGGCAACAAGGAAGGGGCGGACCTGTTCCGCGAGTGGTTCGACGATCTGGCGGACCATGCGAAAAAAGGCGAGGGCGCGGCGTATGTCTTCGTGATGGGCAGTATGGCGGAACTTCTGCACGTGTTCGATTTTCCGCTGGTTCTGCCTGAGATCACGTCGCTTCAAACCGCTGTGCGGCGCGTGGCGGATACGTATCTCGCGGAGGCGGAGGATTACGGCTACTCGCCCGACATCTGCGGCTACGTCAAAGCGGACATTGCGGTTCAACTGCGCGGCGGACAACATCCCATGGGGCAGATTCCCAAACCCTCCATCGCCGTGATGACAAACGCCTGCAATACCTATATCAAGTGGGCGGAGATCTGGGAGCGGATCTACAAGATTCCGATCGTCGTCATTGACGTGCCAGCCACGCGCGCGGCGGGCGGACAGTTCCAGCCTGGCAGTTCGGATTTTGAGCGCGATCGCAAATACGTCGAGGCGCAGATCCGTGAGTTGATCACGCTTTGCGAAGAGGTATCGGGCAAAAAGTTCGACATTGACCGCCTGCGCGAATCGCTCGGTTACGCCAACGACATGAACGAAGGCTGGCGGCGCGTGCTTGAACTCAACAAGAGCAAGCCGTCGCTCTTCAACGCAGTGACGGATGGCACGGTCTATCTGGGCGTTTCAAATAATTTACGCGGCACGAAGAAGGGCAGTCAGTTCTTCAAGAACCTCGTGGAGGAGATGGAATACAAATCGGCGCACGGCATCGGCACGCAGATCGTGGAGAAATACCGTCTCGGCTTCGTCGGCGTGCCGTGTTACCCGATCTTCCGACGCTTTAGCGAAATGTTCACCGAATGGGGCGGCAACTTTGTCCACTCCACCTATTTGAACTTCGCTTCGGGCGGCGGGAGTCTCGGCTACCAATACGATGTGAACCGTCCCATCGAAAGCCTCGCGGAGGGATTCCTCATCAGCGTGCGCGAAGCGATGGATAACATGTTCCATCAAGACCGCGTGGTGATTGACTGGGTGAAGAATTACGACCTGGACGGCGTGGTCTATCACCCGATCAAATCGTGCCGCACGGTTTCGACGGGTCTCGCCGACGGGCGGCGGGCGATGATGGCGGCGACCGACATCCCCAGTCTGTTCATTGAATCGGACATGATGGACAAGCGCGTGGTTTCCGAAGCGCAGATGAAAAACCGCGCCGACGCTTTCTTCGAAGGGCTGGCGTCGCGGCGCGAGATGGCGAAGTTGGCGCAGTCTTGATTACTTTACGCCTTATTTTTGGACGCAGATAAACGCGGATGAACGCAGATTTTTTGTAGATTCTGAAGGAAGAAAAAAATCAGCGTATTCAGCGTTCATCTGCGTCCCGATTTCAAGATTTTAGGAGGTACTGTCTCATGGCATACGCGGCAGGCGTTGACGTAGGCTCGACGCAAACCAAAGCAATCATCATCAACGAAGATCGCGAGATCGTCGGTCGTTGTCTGACGGACACAGGCGCGAACGTCGTTGTGGCGGCGGAGAACGCCTTCGCCGAAGCGCTCCGCACCAGCGGCATCCGCGAAGAGGAAGTCGAATACGTGATCGGCACAGGCTACGGTCGTTACCGCGTCACGTTCGGCAACACGCAGGTGACTGAAATTTCCTGTCACGCGCGCGGCGCGGCGCAGATGTTCCCCGGCACAAAGACCGTGCTGGACATGGGCGGGCAGGATACCAAAGCCATCCGCGTCAGCCCCAAGGGCGAAGTGCTCGACTTCTGCATGAACGACAAATGCGCGGCGGGAACGGGTCGCTTCCTCGGCGCGGCGGCGGCGGCGTTGGACATCCCGCTCAGCGACCTCGGCAACGTGGCGATGAAAGCGGAACGACCCGTCAAGATCAGCACCACTTGCACGGTCTTCGCCGAGTCCGAAGTCCTTTCGTGGCTGGGCAAAGGCAAGAAGATCGAAGATATTTTGTGGGGTGTGCATCTCTCCATCGCCTCGCGCTCGACGGCGTTGCTTCGCCGCGTCGGCATCGAAGATGAGATCACCTTCACGGGCGGAGTCACGAAGAACGCGGGCATGATCAAATCACTCGAACAGGCGTTGAAGACCAAACTCAACGTCAGCGACGACTCGCATTACATGGGCGCGTTGGGCGCGGCGCTGTTCGCGCTCGATCATATTCTTGCGGGGCGCGTCCCCACCGAAGAAAAGGAGACGGCATGACCACTTACACTACAGGCATTGACGTCGGCTCCACCTATACCAAAGCCGTCATAATGAAGGACGGCAATGAGATCGTTTCGCGCGCCATGCTCAACACGGGCTTTCGTCTCGAAGAAGCCGCGCGCAAAGCATACGATGCCGCGCTCGAACAGGCGGGCTTAAGCGAATCCGATTCGTCCTATCTCGTCACCACAGGGTTCGGGCGGCACCTCGTCGGCTTCCGCGACGTGAACGTGACCGACATCAACGCCAGCGCGCGCGGCGCGGCGTTCCTCTTCCCCAAGACGCGCACCATCCTCGACGTCGGCGGGCAGACGATGAAAGCCATTCAACTGACCGAAGAAGGCAAGGTCAAATCCTTCCGTCTCAATGACAAATGCGCGGCAGGCACGGGCGCGTTCCTCGAAAAGACCGCGCGTTACATGGGCTACAAGACCGAAGAGATCGGCGCTCTCGCGGCGGTCTCCAAAACAGTGGTTCCTATTTCGGGCGTGTGCGCGGTCTTCGCCGAGTCTGAAGTGATCAACCACCTCTCGCAGGGCATGTCCCCGTCCGACATCATGTACGGCTCCATCGTCTCGCTGGTGGCGCGTTCGGTGCAACTGCTCAAGCGCGTCGGCATGAATCCCGAATTCACCCTCATCGGCGGCATCCTGCGATTCGAATCCATGAGCCACGTGGTGCGCGAACAGATCAAGACCGAAGTCAACGTGGCGGAGGGCGACCTCGTGCAATACGTCACCGCCCTCGGCGCGGCGATCCTCGGCTATCGTCGCTTCGGCAAACTTCAACACGAAGGACAACCCGCAGTCGCAGGCGCTTAGCCTGCGATTTTTCCGCACGGGAGATTTGCCGCCATGTCGCCGACAACGCCATCTGTCCGCACGCAGTTTTTGATATTCACCCTCTTCGGCGAATTCATCCTCCCGCGCGGCGGCTCCATCTGGACCTCGAGCCTGATCCGCCTGCTCGAGCAACTCGGCGTCGGAGAGCGAGCCGCGCGGCTCACGCTCTCGCGCATGACAAGCAAAGGCTGGCTGTCGGCGCGCAAAGAGGGACGGCGGAGTCAATATTCCCTCACCCCGCGCGGATGGTCGCTCCTCGTCCAGGGCGGACAGCGCATCTACGAAGGACCCGTCAAAGAATGGGATGGGATGTGGCAGATCATCGTCTTCTCTCTGCCTGAAAAGAAGCGCAGCCTGCGCCACGCCTTTCGCACGCGCCTCCCCTGGTATGGCTTCGGTCAACTCGCGCCGAACATGTGGATCTCGCCCCGCAACCGCAAGACTGAGATCCTCGCGCTGTGCAACGAACTGAAGATACAGGATCACATCGAGATATTTTCAGGCATCCACATGGGACCCTCCGAAGGGCAGGCGCTCGTCCGCCGCTGTTGGGAACTGCCCCGCCTCGCAAGTCAATACAAAAAATTCATCGCCAAATTCGAAAAAGAATATCTCGCCTACAAGAACAACGGACACGCCGCCCCAAAGATGGACGATTGTTTCGTCCGCCGTTTCTGGCTGTTGCAGGAGTATCAACAATTCCCGCGCATAGACCCGAACCTGCCCGCCGCATTGCTCCCCGCCGATTGGATCGGCTTTCAGGCGCGGCAACTGCTCGAAGAGTATCGCGGCATCCTCGAATCGCCCGCCAACCAATTCGTGGACGAAATCGTCGCCGCCGAACCCGCGCGATAACAACGTAACGCAAGATTTATCTTGCGCTTCACGACAACGACACAAAGCGCGCAAAGGAAAGGAAATTATTTTTCAACGTTTTTCCTTCGTGACCTTTGTGTCCTTTGTGGTAAAGAAACGAAAACCGAGAATGGAGAAGGATATGGATGTATTGAAAGACCAACGAACCGACTTCAAGGAAATCATCTACGAAAAAAACAACTGGGTGGCGCGCATCACCATCAACCGCCCGCACGTCTACAACTCGTACAGCACCAACGCGCTCGAAGAACTGGCGACCGCGTTCCGTCAAGCCGCGTTCGACGACGAAGTGGCGGTGATCGTGTACACGGGCATGGGCGATAAAGCCTTTTGCACGGGCGGCGACGTGAAGGAATATCAGGAACGCTACACGCGCTCGCCGCACGACTATTGGAAATACATGCGCCTCTTCGGCGCCTACATTGAAAGCATCGTCAACACGGGCAAGCCCGTCGTTGCGCGGATCAACGGCATGGCGGTCGGCGGCGGCAACGAATCGAACCTCGCCTGCGATCTTGCCGTCATCGCCGAACATGCGTGGGTGGGGCAGGTCGGTGCGGGAGTCGGGAGCGTCGCCGCGGGCGGAGCGACTCAGTGGCTGCCCATCACAGTCGGGGATCGCCGCGCCCGCTACATGTTAATGACGAACCGCCGCATCCCCGCCTATCAAGCCCTCGAGTGGGGACTCGTCAATCAGGTTGTCCCGTCCGTCAAAAAGGACGGCGCGTTCATCGAACATGCCACGCCCGAACAGATCGCCCAGGCGCAAAAAGGCGCGGACGGCTACAGCATTGACCTCTCGAAACTCGACGAAGCCGTGGACGCGCTCGCGCAGGAACTCGTGGACAAATTCGCCGAGTGCATCCGCTTCACCAAAGAACAACTCAACTTCTGGAAAAATTTCGGCTGGCATCAAACCATCGGACCCGCGCGCGACTGGCTCTCGATCCACTACACTTCATGGGAGCCGCTCGAAGGCATGAGCGCGTTCGTCGAAAAACGTCCCGCGCGGTATCGCATGTTGCGCGAACGCGCCGCGCAGGGCAAGAGCAGCGAGTTCATCTGGGGCGCGTACGAAAAAGATTGCCCCTCCTGCGGCGCGAAAGCCATGCCCGAAGAATTTACCCACTGCGGCGTTTGCGGCGCGGATTTGAAATGACGGACTCGTTGATTTCCGTCGAGACGAAGAACGGCGCCTCTTTCCTGACCTTGAAGCGGGCTCCGCTTAACGTGCTTGACATCGCCACTTTGACTCAACTCGAGTCCGCGCTGGCAGAGTTGAGCCGCGACGAGTCGCTTCGCGTCCTTGTATTGAAAGCCGAAGGGAAGATGTTTTCGGCAGGCGTGGACGTCGCCGACCACACGCCCGATAAAGTCGGCGCGATGATTCCGCTGTTCGACAGAGTCTGCCGCGCGCTGGCGAACTTCCCCGCGCCCACGCTCGCCGTCGTTCACGGTCACGCGCTGGGCGGCGGATGCGAACTGGTCTTGTGCTGTGACCTCGCCGTGATGGTGGACACCGCGAAGATCGGTCAACCCGAAATTCAACTTGCCGCCATCGCGCCCATCGCCGCGATGAGACTTCCGCAATTGGTCGGCTATCGCAATGCGGCGGACATGCTCTTCACGGGTCGCGCGTTGACAGCCGATGAAGCGCTGAAGATGGGGTTGGTCAACGCGGTGGTCGCGGCGGATGGGTTGGAGGCGTGGGTCGGGGAGAAGGTCTCGAAACTCACCAGCCTCAGCCGCGCGGCGTTGACGATGACCAAACGCGCCCTGCATCTCGGCTTCGGCGCATGGGATTCATCCGCGGCGGAACTGGAACGCTTGTATCTGGATGAATTGATGAAGACCGCAGACGCGCACGAAGGCTTGGCGGCGTTCATGGAAAAACGCGCGGCGGTTTGGAAACATAAATAACGAATGTCATTGCGAGCGAAGCGAAGCAATCTCCTCATAACAGGAGATTGCTTCGACGGAAGAACGCCGTCTCGCAATGACATGACAAAAACAAAGGACACATCATGGCATCACGCGGATTGACATACGACGAATTTGAAATGGGCGCGGTGTACCCGTCGCAGGCGCGCACCGTCACCGAGGCGGATGTGGCGAACTTCGCGGGTCTCTCTGGCGACTTCAACCCGCTTCACACCGACGCGGAATTTGCGAAGACCACCCCGATGGGCGAGCGCATCGCGCACGGCGTTCTCATCCTTGCGATGGCGACGGGCATGGCGAACTGGATGGGAATCTTCGAAGGCACGACCCTCGCGTTGATGGAACAGGTGACGCGCTACAAAGGCGCGGTGAAATTCGGCGACACGATTCGGTTGGAGATGGAAGTGATCGAGAAGAAACCCACCTCCAAGCCTGAGAAGGGCGTGGTGAAGTTTGCCATCCGCGTGAAGAACCAGCGCGATGAGAATGTCGTCGAAGGCGAGTGGACGTTGTTGATGAAGGCTGTTCCGCAAACTTAAGTTTGCGGCACGAATAATCGGAGGGCACATGTTACTCAAGGATAAAGTCGCGTTGATCACGGGCGGAGGGAACGGCATTGGGCGGGCGATTGTCTTGCGCTTTCTGAAAGATGGCGCGAAGGTCGTCACGGTGGATCTGGATCAGGCTGGGATGGAGGAAACGCTCAAAGAGGCGGGGCAGGTTGGCGGTCAGGTAAGAGGCGAGATTGCGAACATCACAAAGCGCGAGGACGTTCAACGCGTCGTCGATTCGATCGTCAAGGAACACGGTCGGCTCGACATCCTGATCAACAACGCGGGCATCACGCGCGACGCGCTGACGGCGCGGGTCAAAGACGGCGAAGTCAAGTTGATGACCGACGAGCAATGGGACGCGGTGTTGAACGTGAACTTGAAAGGCTCGTGGCTGTGCGCACAGATCGCGGCGGTGGAGATGATCAAGCAGAAATACGGGCGGATCGTCAGCACGGCTTCGGTGGCGGCGATTGGGCACATGGGGCAGTCGAATTATGCCGCGTCGAAGGCGGGCGTGGTGGCATTGACGCAAACGCTCGCGCTCGAACTGGCGCGGTTTAACATTGCGGTCAATTGCATCGCGCCAGGCGGGACGAAGACGCGCATGACGGCGGCGATTCCCGAAAACATCATGGCGAATCTGATCGAAAGGATTCCGCTCAAGCGTTTTGCCGACCCTTGTGAGATCGCGGCGGTGCATGCCTTCCTTGCGAGCGACGAGGCGTCGTTCATCACGGGGCAATGTATTTTTGTGGACGGCGGTCAGACCGTGGGAGCGTGACGATGTTCGCAAAGTCTTTCATCCCGTACGGCGGATATTGGTGCTCGCCGTTTGCGCGCTGGCAGGGAAGTTTCGCCAGCCTGCATACGTTGAAGTTCGCGGCGGACGTTTCGCGCAAGGCGTTGGAAGCGCGGAAGATTTCGCCGTCCGAATTCAGCAACCTGTATCTCGGCATGACCGTGCCAGCGGCGCATTCGTTTTACGGCGCGCCGTGGCTGGCGGGCATGATCGGCGCGGAGGGAATCACGGGTCCCGTTTTTTCGCAGGCGTGCGCCACGTCGGCGCGGGTGATCGGGAGCGCGGCTCGCGCAGTGGAGACGGAAGACGACGCTTCGATTCTCTGCGTGACGGCTGACCGCACCTCGAACGGACCTCACCTGCTGTATCCGAATCCGAACAACCCTGGCGCGCGCGGCGACGCCGAAGACTGGGTGTGGGATAACTTCAACCGCGATCCGTTCGTGGGCAACGCGATGATCCAGACCGCGGAGAACACGGCGAAGGATTGCGGCGCGACAACGGCGGAACAGCATGAAGTGATGTTGATGCGTTACGCTCAATACCAGAAGGCGCTCGCAAACGACGCGGCGTTTCATAAAAAATATATGTCCGTTGTGGAAGTCAACCCATCGGGCAAGAAAGTTGTCGCCACCGTCGCGGACGATGAAGGCGTGTTTCCGACAACGGCGGAAGGACTCGGCAAACTCAAGCCCGTCCTGCCCGATGGCACGGTCACGTTTGGCGGGCAGACCTATCCCGCCGACGGCAACGCGGGCATGATCGTCACGACAAAAGAGAAGGCGCGCGGACTCAGCCGAGATGCAAAGATCGAAATCCAACTGCTTTCATTCAGCGAAGGACGCGCCGAAAAAGGATACATGCCCAAGGCAAACGCTCCCGCCGCGAGAGGCGCGTTGAAAAAAGCGGGCGTGGATTTGAAAGACATCAAAGCGGTCAAGACTCACAATCCGTTTGCGGTGAACGATATTTATCTCAACCGCGAGCTGGGCATTCCGCTCGACAAGATGAACAACTACGGCTCGTCGCTCATCTGGGGTCATCCGCAGGGACCGACGGGCATGAGACTCGTCATCGAGTTGATCGAGGAACTCGTCCTGCTCGGCGGCGGGTATGGGCTGTTCACGGGCTGCGCGGCAGGCGACACCGCCGCGGCGATTGTGTTGGAGGTCCGCGCTGGATAGATCAAGAGAAAACCACTGAGCCACGGAGACACAGAGAACTAAATAATTAACGTGAATTCGGGTTAGTGAATTGGGACGCAGAAAAACGCTGATTCACGCTGATGAAAAAGAAAAAATCTGCGTTTTCTGCGTTCATCAGCGTCCAAAATGTTTCTTCGCCTTATTACCGATAAAGTTTCGTGTACAAAAAGATTTGTGAATGACCGACCTTTACCCATTCTCCACCACGCTCAAGGTGCGCTTCAACGAGACCGACGCGCAGGGACACGTCAACTTCGCGCAGTATCTCAATCTCTTCGACGTCGCGCTGGTTGAATATCTTAGTCACATCGGTTTCAGTTACAAACGGATGTTGGAAGAGGAACTTGACATGCTTTATGTTGACGCGCACGCTTCGTATCACGCCCCCGCGTATTTCGACGACGTTCTGCGGATCCACTGCCGCGCGGGGAAGGTCGGCGCTTCGAGCGCGCGCTTCGACTTTCAGGTCTTCAACGAAAGCAAGGACAACCGCCTGACCGCCAAAGGCGAGATCACCGTCGTCACCGCGGAGCGCAACACATTGAAGAAGACGCGCGTCCCCGAATCTTTTCGCAAGGCATTGGAGAAACATTCATGAAAGCCGCCGTATTTCACGCCGCGCATCAGCCGCTGGCAATCGAAGAAATTCCCACGCCCGCTCCGTCTGCGGGCGAGGTCCTCGTCAAAGTGGCGGGATGCGGAGTCTGTCACACCGACCTGCACTACATTGACCACGACGTCCCCACGTTCAAGAAACCTCCGCTCGTGCTGGGACACGAAGTCTCTGGCACGATCGCGGGCTTGGGCGCGGGCGTGACTCAATGGAAGGAAGGCGCGCGCGTGTTACTTCCCGCCGTGTATGGATGCGGTCAATGCGCCATGTGCCGCACGGGGCGCGAGAACATCTGCGAGAAGATGGTCATGTTCGGCAACAACGCGGACGGCGGCTACGCCGAATACATGCTCGCGCCCGCCAAAGATGTGATCGCCCTGCCCGATGAACTTCCGCTCGTCGAAAGTTCCGTCATCGCCGACGCGGTCACAACGCCGTATCACGCCGTCGTCAACCGCGGACGGGTGAAGCCTGGCGACTCGGTTGTCGTTGTCGGGTGCGGCGGCATCGGCTTGAATCTGATTCAGGTTGCGGCGGCGGTCGGCGCGCGAGTCATCGCGGTGGACATCATCGCCTCCAAACTGGACTGGGCGAAGAAGTTCGGCGCGCAGGCGACGATCAACGCGAAGGAGGTCGAGCGCGTGGATAAGGAAGTCCGCAAGTTGACGGGCGGCGGAGGCGCCGACATCGGATTTGAAGCGATCGGGAATCCCGCGACTCAAGCCCAGACGTTCGCCTGTCTCCGCGCGGGAGGCAGATTCGTGGCTGTCGGCTACTCCGACAAACCGATGACCCTCGACTCGGGGCGCGTGATGTACCGCGAGATGGAGATCGTCGGCTCGCTCGGCTGTCGCGCCGTGGATTATCCGCGCGTGTTGGAACTGGCGCGTCAGGGTCGCATCAAAGTAAAGGAACTCGTCACCGCGCAGTTCCCGCTTGATCAGATCAACGCCGCATTCGACACGCTTCGCGCAGGCGAAGGGATTCGGTCGGTGATCGTGCCGTAGATCAGTTATCAGTTATCAGTCATCAGTCATCAGTAATCAGTCATCAGTAATCAGTGACTGACAACTGCTCACTGTTCACTGTTCACTACTCACTACTCACTATTCACTACTCTCTCACACATGATCATAGACTTCCACATCCACCTCTCGCTTCCCGAACACGAACTGCCGTCCGTGTTGGAATGGACGCGTTCGAATTATCAAGGAGACCTCGATGCCTATCTCAGACAAGTCCTCACCCCGCAGGGACTCCGCCAATACCTTCAAGAGAATGATATTGATTGGGCTGTCGGTCTGGCGGAAGTTTCGCCCATCACCACAGGCGTCGCGGATAACGACTACGTCGGCAAACTCTGCGCGGAAGCCAACGCAATCGCCGACCCCGCCTCAGGTCCGCGCGGACGCGTCCTGCCATTCGCCAGCATCAACCCATTCATCGTCAACGATCTTGCCGCGGAATTCGTAAGGCTCGTAAAAGAGTACGACTTCAAAGGCATCAAGGTCTACCCGCCGTACCAGCATCATTACGTCAACGACCCGCGCATGTATCCGCTGTACGCGAAGTTGCAGGAACTCGGCTTGCCGATGATGGTGCATACGGGATCGTCGGTCTTCAAAGGCGCGCGCATCAAATACGCCGACCCGTTGTTCCTCGACGACGTGGCGATTGACTTCCCCGAACTGAATATTCTGATGGCGCATTCGGGGCGTCCGTTTTGGTACGACCAGGCGTTCTGGCTGGCGCGGCGGCATCCGAACGTCTTCATGGAAATTTCGGGTCTGCCCGCCAAACACCTGCTGGATTACTTTCCGCGCCTCGAAATGCTCGCGGATAAAGTGGTCTACGGCTCAGACTGGCCCGGCAACCCCGATTTGAAGCGCAACGTCGAAGCCATCCGCGCGTTGGATATTTCAGAGGAAGCGAAACAAAAAATTTTGCACGACAATGCGGCGAAGATATTGAAACCATAATCGATGTCATTCTGAGCGAAGCGAAGAATCTCTGAGACCGTTGTAGAGACCCTTCACTCCGTTCAGGGTGACAAGGCAAACACGGAGATGCCATGCGTGAATTCTTGTTAGGCAACGAAGCCATCGCCCGCGGGGCATGGGAGGCGGGAGTCAAATTCGTATCGGGGTATCCCGGCACGCCCAGCACCGAGATCGTCGAAACGCTGGCGATGCGCTTCCCCGAGACCAACCCGCGCTGGTCCACAAATGAAAAGGTCGCGTTCGAAGAGGGCATGGGCGCGGCGATCGGCGGCTTGCGGACGCTCGTCACGATGAAGCACGTCGGTCTCAATGTCGCGGCAGACGCGTTCATGGTCTTCCCCTACTCCGGCACCAACGGCGGCTTCGTCGTCATCTCGGCGGACGACCCTGGAATGCACTCGTCGCAAAACGAACAGGATAACCGCTACCTCGCGCGCGTCGCCAAAGTCCCTGTGCTCGAGCCGAGCGACGCGCAGGAATGCCGCGACTTCATGATCGCGGGGCTGGAACTCTCGGAGCAGTTCCATTCGCCCGTCATGCTTCGCACCACCACGCGGCTCGCGCATCATAAAGGATTGGTGGAGGTCGGCGAGCGGAAGGAAGTGGAACCCCGCGAATTTAACCGCGACCCCCAACGCTTCTCTGTCCCGATCTATCGCCTGATCCGCCGACCCGAAGTGGAGAAGACGCTGACGGCTCTCGCCGAATACGCCGAGACCTGTCCCTTCAACCGCATCGAGGCGGGCGCTGACAATAAAATCGGCGTGGTCACTTCGGGGATCTCCTATCAATACGTGAAAGAAGTTTTGCCGAACGCGGGCATTCTGCGTCTCGGCATGACCTATCCCTTGCCCGCGAATCTTCTGCGCGACTTCTGCGCCCAATACGAAACGGTGTACGTCATCGAAGAGGGCGAGCCGTTCATCGAAGAATTCATGCGCAGTGTCGGCATCGCAAACCTCACAGGCAAGGAACTCTTCGGCGTCATCGGCGAATACTCGCCAGGCAGGTTGCAGAAGACGCTTGGGCTGGGGGATCCGCCCGCGCCGTTCACCAACGACGGAGTCAACCTCATCATGCGTCCGCCCATGTTCTGCATCGGTTGCGGACATCGCACGGTCTTCGCCGCGTTGAGGCAGTTGCGCGTCACCGTTTCGGGCGACATCGGCTGTTACACGATGGGCGCATTGCATCCCTACGAAGCGGAACACACCACCTTCTGCATGGGCGCGAGCATCGGCGTCGCCGTCGGCTTGGAGCAGGCGGGACACGCGAACACCGTCGCCATCATCGGCGACTCGACCTTCATCCACGCGGGCATCCCGCCGCTGATTGACGCGGTCTACAACCGAAGCCGCCTCACCCTCATCATCCTCGACAACTCCACAACAGGCATGACGGGCAGTCAGCCCAACCCCGTTTCGGGCAAAGACGTGATGGGACAATCTGCGCCTCAACTCGACCTCGAAGCGTTGTGCCGCGCCACTGGCGTCGAGAACGTCGCTGTTGTGGATACGTGGGATCGCAAACAAGTCGTCAACGTCATCCGCAGCGCGGTCTCTTTCAAAGGTCCAGCCGTCGTCATCGCGCGCGGACCGTGCCAGCAGATCCCCGAGATCAAACACGCGCATCGCATTCCCTTCTTCATCCACGAAGACCTCTGTACACAATGCGACGCCTGCTTCAAAGTGTGGTGCCCCGCCATCACGCGCACGCCGCAGAACTTCCCCGTCATCGCCGCCAACGAATGCACATCCTGCACCGTTTGCGCGCAAGTCTGCCCGACGGATGCCATCAAACTCGCGGAGGAAACCGCATGAAGACCTACAGCCTGATGTTCGCGGGCGTCGGCGGGCAGGGATCGCTTCTCATCGCCGAACTGACCTC
>JAJTXU010000085.1 GCA_021462845.1 Anaerolineales bacterium | reverse complement strand
CCGAACCCGTGTTGATGATGGAGCCGCCCTGTTTGGCGAGATGCGGCACGGCATATTTGCACATCAAAAAAATGGATTTGACGTTGATCGCCATGACCAGATCCCAATCTTCTTCAGAAATATTGGTCACATTCGTGCGGCGGATGATGCCCGCGTTGTTGAAGAGAATGTCGAGCCGCCCAAATGTGTTCACTGCCGTTTGCACAACGCGCTCGCAGTCTTCTGCTTTGGCAACATTGCACGACACAAAGACAGCGCGCCCGCCCGCGGAGTTGATTTCATTCTCCGTTTGTTTGCCCTGTTCCTGATTGATATCAGCGATTACAACCGCTGCGCCTTCCTGTGCGAGTAACAACGCGGTGGCTTTGCCAATTCCCGAAGCGCCGCCCGTAACGATGGCGCATTTGTTTTCAAGGCTTTTCATGGGGTCTCCTTTTACTTCCTGATGTCACCCTGAGTGGCGCGAGGCGCCACGAAGGGTCTCTACGATGGTCTTGAAGATTCTTCGCTTCGCTCAGAATGACATATTTATACGCTCACTTTACACATCATCTGCTCGTTGTATCCCGTGATTACGGGGAAATATCCCGCGAGCAGTTCGTCAATTGTTTCATCGCCCGTATCCACCAGCAACGGTTGCAGGCGCAGGGCGTTCAATTTGCTGGAGGCGCTGACAACGATGATATTCTCACGCCCGACTTTATGAATCACTTCGGGCCCGATCTGTTGGTTGCCGCGCCCGAACAAAAATCCCTGCCCGCCGATGGGGGTGACGATAATTCGCGCGGGGATTCTGCTCACAAGGTCGAGCAGTTGCGCGTGAGTCGCGTCTTGTAAAATAAGTTTGCCGTTACAGATCACGTCCACGCCCACCAGGGTTTTTTCGAGATTCAAGGCTTGCGCGATGGCGCGGGTGGTTGTGCCTGGCGCAAGGATGTAGGCGACATCCGCCTGCATGTGTTCGATGACGTTTGCCGCAATCGCCTCCATCTGACGCGACTCGGACGCGGGGCTGGCGGTCTTTTGATTCTGCAACATCAGCGGACGATACGGCACATGCAGGGTTCCATACAGCCGCGCGCTGACCCTGCCCTCACGATAGGCGTCTTCGTCCAAATCCAACACTTCCGATTCGCGCAGGCGGGCTTTGCCAGCGAGGAAGAGTTGAGTCAGTTCGCCCGCATGGCGCGGATTGACGGCATACACCGCCGAATGAATCTTCACGCCCGCAGGAATGCCAAGGCATGGAAAACCTTCAGGAACCGATGCGCAAACATCCCGCGCTGTGCCGTCGCCGCCCGCGAAGAGGAGCATGTCCACGCCGAGGGAGGTCATCTCACGCGCAATGCGCTGTGTATCTGCGGAGGTCGTCGCGCCCGAATGAATCTCGCCGACGATGCGCGGAACGAACCCTGCTTCGCTTGCGGAGGTCTCGCCCATTTCGCGCGGAGCGGTGAAAACCTCCAGCGGAGAATCAGGCTCGGCGATGGCGAGCAGGCTCAAGGTCGCGCGATGAGGCGAGCGCGGGGTTGCGCCAAGTTCCAAGGCGCGGCGTTGAGTCTCGATCCCGTCACTGCCTTTGAGTCCCACACGTCCGCCGATGCCAGCGAGCGGGTTGACGATGAGTCCGATGCGATGCATGTTATTCGCTACAGACCTGACAGGTCTCCGAGATAGTTTTTCAAATCAACCTCTTTGTCCGCGCACGTTTTGAGGAATACAAAGACGCGCATGAGACCTGTCAGGTCTTCGGTGTTTACTTTTTATATTTCCGTTTATACGCGCGCCATGTGACAGCCCATGCCTCGGGGTCGTCAAATGACTCCTGGTCAATCCTGTGGATTGCGCTGTTGTGCGGCGCGGTGTGGACGATTTCGGGATTGCTGTACGCTTCCTCCGCGATGTGGTTGAGGATGCGGGCGTATTCGTCGAGATCTTCCCGCGAATAGGACTCGGTGGGTTCGAGCGTCATCGGCTCAGGCACAACAAAGGGATGGTGGCTCAACCAGTAATGCGTGCCGAAGTCGGCGGCGCGCCAGCCAATCTCTTCAGAATGCACGCCTGTATCGCTGGCAAGTTGTTCCCACGAATAGCGCACTTGCTCGATGCGGCGTTTGCCCTGCGCGTATGGCGCGCTCACCCCGCGAATTTTTAAGACCTGGTGGAGCAGGTAGTTGTTGTTCAGCACGGCAATCTCCGCCGCTTCGCGCAGACCATCCGCGCCGAGACTCATAATCCACGCGTAGGCTTTGAGCAGGTTGGGCGCAACGCCATACCACGGACGAATCTTGCCAATGCTTTGCGGGCGGTTGTAATCGAGATAATACTTCGCGCCGTCGAACTCCACAGTGGGCGTGGGCAGGAACGGCGCAATCTCTTTGGTGACTCCGCACGCGCCCGCGGCGGGACCTCCGCAAGCGTGCGGCGTGGAAAAGGTTTTGTGCAAATTGAAATGACAGACATCAAAGCCCGCGTCACGCGCCCGCGTGATTCCCAGAATGCCGTTGGCGTTTGCCTGATCGTAGGAGCATAAACCACCGACGGAATGAACCAACCGCACAAACTCTTCGATGCGCGGGTTGAAGATGCCCGTGTCTTCAGGGTTGGTGATGAGCAGGGCGGCTGTCCGCTTGGAGACCGCGGCTTTCAGCGCGTCGAAATCGGGATAGCCGTCGGCGTCAGGCGGCAGGGTGATGATTTTGTAGCCCGCCACTTTCGCCGCCGCGCCATTCGATGGATGCGAGAATGCCGTGGTGATGACTTCATTGCGTTGAGCGCCTTCGCCGCGCGCTTCATGGTAGGCGCGGATCATCGAGATGTTGGCATAGATTGCCGCTGAACCCGCCCCAGGCTGGAGCGTGACGCGCTCCATGCCTGAGATTTCCTTCAACATGCCTTCGAGTTTATACATTACTTCGAGAATGCCCTGCGCGCTCTCCAGCGGTTGCAATGGATGCAGTTCGCTCAACTTGTGCGACCGCGCCAACTGGTCGTTGACCTTCGGGCTGTACTTCATCGTGCAGGTTCCCTGTCCCACGTCCACGTTCAGATCCACGCCCAGATTTTCCTGCGAGAGGCGCAGGTAATGCCGCAAGACATGTAACTGCGACATCTCTGGCAATTCGGGCGCGGTCTTGCGCTTCAAACTGGCGGGCAGGTTATCGAACACATCGCCTGCCGTTTCCACAATCGCGGCTTCGGGTTCGGGCGGCAACACTCCGCGCTGACCTGCCACGCTCAACTCAAAAATAATTGGCTCATCCCAACGCGCCTGATGGAATCTTCGCAGGGCGGGCTTTGGCGCAACGGCTCTCGCCGCGCCGTGAGTTTTCGTTTCGTGTTTCATTTCGTCACCTCCGCGATGGCATTCACCAGCGTATCAATATCTGCCTGCGTGTGGACTTCGGTCACGCAATACAACGCGCACTGCCCCAGTGATGGGAACTCCGCGCTCAAATCTTTGCCGCCGAAGATGCCTCGTTCATGCAATGCCTGATTGATCTGCTCGACGGTCTTGCCCGTCCCGTTGAAGTCAACCACAAATTCCTTGAAATGCGGCGTGACGGAAAAGCGCGTCTTCACACCCGCCACCTGATTCAGTTTTCTGACGGCGTATCTCAGCCTCTGCATGATTCCCCGCCCCAACTCCTCCATGCCCTGCGGACCCATCAACGCCAGATACACGCCCGCCGTGATGCCCCACAACGCGGCGGCAGTGCCGACCCATTCCTTGCCTTCCTCGCGCACCGCGAACGATGTGCGCTCGTACGCCACATCGCCAAAGCCATATTCGCCTTCGACGCTGGTCGTGGCAACTCCGAACAAGCGCGACGGAAACTCCATCACAAATTTCTCTTCGTCTCTTGAGGCGATAAAGCCCGCATGACCGCCGCCGTAGTTCATGTGGATGCCCAGCGATTGAATGTCGCCGCAGACGATATCGCCTCCATACTCGACGGGAGGGTTGATCACGCCCAACGAGATCGGGTCCACGCTGACGACGAAGATCGCTCTGTTTGCGTGGGCAATCTTTCCGATCTCTTCGGCTTGCGTTTCAAGGAAACCGAGATACGAAGGATTCTCAATGAACACCGCCGCCGTTTGCGCGTTGATTTGATTCTTCAACGCGGACATATCCATCAAGCCCGTCCCTTCATCGAACGGAATTAATTCCACCTGCATATCGGGTTTGAGGTAATCGCGGATCTTCGAGAGTTTGTCGGGCATCACGGTGGCAGGCAACAGCGCGATGTTCCGCCCTGTGATCCGTCCCGCCATGCGGAGCGCGGTGGCAGTGGCTTGAAAGCCATCATAGACAGGCACATTGACCACGTCCATGTTGAGCAGTTCGCCCATCATGCTCTCATACTCGAACAATGTCTGGAAACGTCCATGGTCTTCGTAGGGTTCGCCCGCGTATGCCGTCAGGAATTCACTGCGCGAGTTGACTTCATCACACACGGCAGGGACATAATGTTGCGCGCACCCCGCCCCAAGAAAACTCAAAACATCCCGCGTGGATTGATTCTTCGAGAGCAAACCTTCCACATGCCGCGTCAACGCCGCCTCCGAAAGGAATGGCTCGGGCAGGTTCAACTTCCCCTTGAAGCGAATCGATTCGGGGATGTCCGCGTAGAAATCCTCCACACTCTTGGCGTTCACCGCCTTGAGCATCGCATCCTTCACAGCGGGGACTGAATTGGGAATATATGGGTAGACGATTTGTTTTTTGCTCATAGTGTTCTCCATTAGCATTTTGTAGCGCAAACTTCAGTTTGTGCCTGTGGGGGAAACCTCAGTTTGCTCTTGTGAGGCGCTCGCAATCTGAAGAATGTTGAGAAAATAATCTGTAATCTGTGTAGGGCGCGTTCTCTTACGCGCCCGTTGGCGTTAGAGAACGCCAACTACACGCGAGTACGGTATTTATTTGTTATTTTCCTTCAGTTTGCGCTTGTGAAGTGCTCGCAATCTGAAGATTGCGTCACGGCAATCCATGCGCCAATACCAGCCAAATCCCCGCCGTCCACGAAAAATGGAAATCGTGATAACCCTGCCCGGTTTGCGCGTCGAAGTTTTCGGCGAAACCGTTCTGCGCCACCAGCTCAATGAAACGTTGACAGATATCCTTTGCAAATTCGGTTTCACCACACGCCGTCAGCGCATCGAACAGGATCAACGTTGGCGCGCCCCAGATGGGTCCGCGCCAGTAGCCGCGCGAACGATAGAAGGGGCTGTTCAGATTTTCAGTAGCGAGTCCATGTGGCGTAAGAAACTCGCCAGGGATTTTGAGACGCGCAATCATCTTATCGCGTATATTCTGCGGCAGGCGCTTGCCGAGTAGAAGCGGCATATACAACAGCAGGCTCTGTGATTCGATTTCAACATGCCCGTTCACCTGCACCGCCACGAAACGGTCGCCGCGCCAGAAGTGGGTGAGCAGTTTTTCGGTCAAGTCGGCGGCGCGGGCAAGCCATTGCGTTGACTCTTCCGCCTTGCCAAGTTTCTGCGCGGTATGAGCCAGAAATTCCATTTGCAAAATAAGGTACGCGGAAATCTCAGGCGATTCAATCGGCGGCGGGACGTTGAACGCCGTGCTGTTATCCCAGCCGCCATCGTTGCCGTGATTACATTGCGGGATGCCATCATGATCGTCATCGCGGTGGGCAAACCACCAGTTCGTCCAGCGTGAGAGCGGCTCGTAGATTTCAGACAATCGTTCATGAGTCAGAATGGAACTGGTCTGCGCCATGCGGTTGAGTATCCAGCCGTGGACAGGCGGTTTGCAGAAACTCCACGAAATGAGCCGGTCGTTGATCAAGTCGGGCAGCGCGCCGCTTTCATCCTGCTGGTCGAAGAGCGTCATCATCTGATCCCATGCCAGTTGCGGGTGCGCCTTTGCCAATGCCAGAGCGTGGAAGCAATGATCCCAACTCCAACTGCCGAGCATCCCGTTTTTAGAGGCGAAGATGCTTGGGCGGGTGAGATGTCCCTCAGGCGCGACAACGCATGACCACAAAATATATCCCGCCAGCCTCCGCGCCTCCGCGTAGCGCGTCGGCACAGCGGGAAGTTTTTCGATGAAGCCAGCGAGTTCGTTTTCGACCTGCGTCGCGCAATCGTCAAACGCAATCGAATGTTCACGCGCCAGCCAGTTGACCGTAGATTCGTCAACGGCGAACTCGCCCCAATGGTCAGAATCAGGCTTGAATGTAATGGAGATGCGTTCCGAGTGTTCCGCGTCCCAGGACGCATCCACTTTGATCGTCCCTTTGAGCGCGGTGAATCCCAGTTTCGTCTCCACGATGGTGTTGACGGTTAACCGCCAATGATTTTCATCTGTCGAGATGATGTTGTCGTACGCGCCCGTTGGCATTGAATAGCGGATCGAAACGCCGCGCAAACGAAAACGGATGGAATCCGCCGCTTCAAAACAAGCCTCAGCCTGTTTCCCGTTCCCCGCGCTTAATCTCAGCCGATGCGATTCCGCTGACGCCTCAAATGGAATCGGTTTTTCATCCGCGAGCAGTTCCATCAACAAAAGTTCCTGCATGGGTCGCCCGCCTGTGGCGGGTCCGCGCGCGGAGCGAAGGTAAAGCCCCGCCTGACGGTTGGGGGTTGCTGCGAGAATCGAAAACGCAAGATAGGAGCCGTAATGGGTGAAGGGAATTTTTGCGATGTCTATGTTCATAGTTAAAAATGTCCCGAAGGCTGATATTTTCTTTTGACTTGCTGAAAAAGAGCCTTCGGGATGGTTGTTTCCAATAACGCCTATTCTTTCAAGCCCGTCATCGAAATGCCTTCGATGAACACGCGCTGACCGAAGAAGAAGATGATGAGGATGGGCAGAACCACCAGCGTGCTGACCGCCATCAGATAGGGGTAGGCGTTGGCGATGGTGCTGTTGAACGAGAAGGTGCGCTGTAAATTTTCCACGCCGAGGGCAAGCACAAATTTACTCTGGTCGTGGACGTAAATCAACGGACCGAGGTAATCGTTCCACGCGCCGATGAAGGAGAGCAACGCCACCACCGTCAGCGCGGGGCGCGAGAGCGGGAGCATGATGCGGAACAGGATGTCGAATTCGCTCGCGCCGTCGATCCGCGCCGCGTCTGACAATTCGGCGGGAATGGTGCGGAAGAATTGCCTGAGCATGAAGATGTAGTAGGGGCTTCCGCAAAAGGCGGGAACGATCAGCGGCAGGAAGGAATTGATCCAGCCGAGTTGTTTGAAGATCATGAACAGCGGAACCATCTGCACTTGAAACGGAACCATCATCGTAGCGAGGCATAGATAGAAAAGCGTGTCGCGCCACTTCCATTGGATGCGCGAAAAGCCGTACGCCACAATCGCGGACGATAACACCACGCCAAGGGTATAGGGGATGGCATACAGGAACAGCGTATTGAACATGTACTGCGTAAACGGCTGGCTGTTCCAGGCATCGGGGAAGTTGTTCCAAAAAGCGGGGCTGGGAAACCAGATGGGCGGCGCGACATACACCTGGGCGTCGTTCTTCAACGCCGAGGAGAACATCCAATAGAACGGCATGACAAATGTAACCGAGAGCAGAATCAAAACTGTGTATTTGATGATCTCGGCGATCCATCCGCCGATTCCCAGCCGTCTGCGCTGGTCCGCTTGTGGTTTGGGCTGTTGGGATTTTTGCAGGACTGCGGGTTGTATGTTCATGGACCGCTCCTATTTCTCGTTTCCGTAATACACCCAGCGGGCGGATGTTCGGAACAGGATGAACGTAAATATCACGATCACTATGAACAACATCCACGCCAGCGCGGCGGCTTTGCCCATGCGCAGGTATTCAAAGGCGTTGCGGTAGAGATACAAGCCGTATAACTCGGTGGATTTGCTCGGTCCGCCGCCTGTGATCAACCACGGGAGCGTGAAGGATTGGAAGCCGTCAATGAAGCCCATGATGAGATTGAACAAGATCACGGGCGTACACATCGGGATGGTGATATGCCAGAATTTGTGCAAAGCGTTCGCCCCATCCAGTTCGGCGGCTTCGTATAGGCTGCGCGGCACATCCTGTAAGGTTGCCAGAAAGATGACGATGGCGTTGCCCTGCGCCCACATGTAGATCATGATAAGCGAAGGTTTCGCCAGGTCGGGGCTGGAGAGGAAGGGGATGACGGGCAGTCCCAATCCCTGCATGAGCGCGTTGATCAGCCCGAATTGGGTGTTCAGCAAAAACTGCCAGACCATCGCCACGACGATCGTCGGCACAATGGCGGGGAAGAAAAAGATGGCGCGGAAGAACGGTCGCGCCGCGATCTTTGTGTTTAACAAAGCCGCCATGAGGAACGCCGAAATGATTCCCAGCGGCGCGCTGAGCAGGACGTAATAAAGTGTGTTTCCGATAACCTTCATAAAGGTGGCGTCTTCTGTGAAGAGTTCGATGTAGTTGCCAAACCCGATCCACACGGCGGGGCGCAGAAGGTCATAACGAGTAAAACTGTAATACAGCGAGGCGATCAGCGGGTACAGCGTCCAGAGCAGAAAGCCGATCAGCCAGGGAGAGACAAACAACAACCCAAGCAGGGTATCGCGCTGGGAGCGGGTTTTGAGAAAGGGGAGATTCATGGCGGTCTATCCCTTCGAGAAAATGGCAAGGGGCTTCCATTTGTTAGAAGCCCCTTGCAGGAACAGATTTACTTGAAGCCGGCGTTCTTGTATTCGGTGTCGCAGCGTTTCTGGAATTCTGCGGCGGCGTCGGCGCCAGTCATTGTATCGCGGTAGACCGCTTCGCGCAGTTCGCCGTAGGCGGTTTCCACAAACGATTGAATCGGGCAGGCGATCGCGTTTTCGATCTCGGTCGCTTCACTGACGGAGTCGAAGTAGAACTTCAAGCCAGGGTAGGCGTTCGGGTCGGCTTTGGCAAGGAAAGGCTTGTAAGCGGGGAGCCAGCCCAATTCCTTGAACATCTTTTCGCAGACTTCGTCCGAGTTGAGGAATTCGGCAAACTTGAACGCCTCTTCAGATTTCTTCGCATCTTTGAAGAAGACGTTGAAGTGACCACCCGTGCCTTGCACTTTTGCGCCGCGCCGCGCCTCAGGGACGGGGACCCAGGTGGCGCGATTGTTTTTCGCCACTTCGGGCATTTGTGCCTGAGTCTCGCCAGGGTGCCAGTAGCCTTCGATGATCATGGCTTGCACTTCGGCATTGAACGATCCGCCCCAGGTTTCGTTCGCGGCGACGGAGCGCATCCCTGCCATCTGGTCGGGACCGACAATGCGGTAGAACTCGCCCATCACGTCAAAGGCTTCCGCCATGCCTTCGTTGGCAAGGTCGAATGTGCCAGTGGCTGGGTCAAACCACTTGAAGCCCCATGAGCGGGCGGCGAAGAAGCCGTCTCCGAATCCGCCGCCTTCCGCGTCGTATGGGTCGAGACCGATGGTCAGCAGGTTGCCAGCCGAATCGAATTTGGTCAACTTGCGATGCCATTCGAGCGCTTCATCCCAGGTAACAGGCGGGCTGTCTGGGTCCAATCCTGCTTCTTCCACCATCTTGGCGTTATAGTCCATGCCGAAGCGGACAAAACATTCCAGCGTGGGAACGCCATAGTGTTTGCCGTTGTAAATGCCCGCGTCCCAGTTGCCGCCAATGTAATCATCTTTCTTGATGATGGAACTCTTGCTGACCCAGTCGCTGACGTCAATGCAGACATCGCGGGTGAAGAGATCGGGGTAGGGGACGTTGGAGGCGGCATCGGGCGGTGTGCCAGCCGCAAGGGCGGTGAAGAGCGCTTCGTTGGCAACGCTGGGCTTCATCTCGACATCGGTTGAGCCGAGCAGTTCCTTGTATTTCTCCATTGCCTTGAATGAAGCAAACATGGGAACCAGTTCACCCCAGCCAACCCACCATTGCACCGCGTCGGGATTGGAAGGCGCGAGTTCGTCGGTAGGTTGCGGTTCGCTTCCCGTACCTTCAGGCGTCAGGGTAATGCGCGGTCCGCAGGCGGCGAGCGCTGTTCCCAATGCGCCAAGAGACGCCAGTTTGAGAAACTCTCTGCGGCTAATATAAACCTTCATTTTCTCCGTCATATCTTTTCTCCTTATAATTGATAGAGTAACAGACTGGCTCGCAATGTTTCATGATTGGTAAACCGACGCGCCTCCTTTCGCCATAAGAGAGTTGACAGGTAAAAAGCCTTTTGTAACATGTTTATAACATATTATAGTAACTATCAGGCAAATGTCAATCTGTTCATGAGAACATTCTGCCAAACATTCTGTATAATGGATGAAAACTTACAGGAAAACGAGCATGGGCAAAGTAAGCACCAAGAAATCCTTCATCTACCAACAGCTGAAACACAAGATTATTTCGAGCGAATTAACAGCAGGCACGGTCTTGAACGAAGCGGATCTGGCGCTGGAATTTAATATTGGAAAGACCCCCACCCGTGAGGCGTTGATTATGCTTGCGCATGAAGGTTTTGTAGAGGCGTTGCCGCGCGTTGGATACGTAGTGACACGGCTGACCCTCGAGGATATGCTCGAAATCTTTTCCTTGCGCACCATGGTGGAGGTGGAAGCCATCGGCATCGCCTCGGAGCGCATTACAGAAGCCAATATCGACAAATTGATTGACAACAACAAACTGGAAAGCGCGCTCGCCAAACAAAAAGTGGATGCGTCCTTACGCGCGCAGGCTTATCAACTCAATCGTGAGTTTCACCTGATCATTGCTCAGGCGACAGGCAACAGCCGCCTCGCCCGCCTCATCCAAAACCTGATCGACGATCTCGAGCGCGCGCTTTCCATCGACCCGTATATTGCCGATCCCAGCCAGCACGATGAGATTATCCTGCATTTGAAGAACCGCGATAAAGCCGGGGCGCAAGCCGCCATGCGTAGGCATATCGAAGAGACCCGCGCGCGCATCGTCAATCGTTTTTAGTAGACCGACAACCTTAAGGGGAAAGGGGCTGATTGCAAGAGCGTTTTTCCTTCGTGCCTTCGCGTACTTTGTGTTGAAAATGGTTTTTCCCGTTAAAAACGGTAGAACCATCTTTAAGAAATTTGTGGGGAGTAGCGGACAAAATGCCAATTCTGTGTAAGCCCCGAATACAAAAAGCGGAGAGCGTCTCACTACTCTCCGCTTTTCACTTTCTACTGCCTAGCGTTTGCCTATTCATTGCACGGGTCTCAGCGCGGGTTGGGGCTTATCGCGCGGCGAGAAAAATCCACTAGGGAGTTCGATGGGCGCGAGCGGATTACCCGCTTGAATATCCTCCAACGAGGCATAATACATTCCCATATCGTTGCTGTCGAAGCGCTGGAAGATGAACAGGATGAATTTTCCATCCGGGCTGAAACGGGCATCGCGATAACAGCAGTCGCCATCGATCGGGTTGATGATCGTTTCCTGACGGGTCGCGCTATCGTACAGATACAGGTCGCCGAAACCATCGTTGCGAACGGAATCGTTCAACAGGAACAGGTTGTCGCCGTTCCAATCGAAACTGGTGATGGTCTTCATGCTTTCTTTGTGTGTGAAGGCAAAGTTCAAGCCTGGGAATTTGTCGATGCGGGTGAGACCGACATTGGCGCAATTGGAGACATCGGCGCTGAATAAAACGATCTGGTCTGAATTGACAAGTTCCGTATCGACGATGCGGGCGGCAAGGCGCATCTCATCTTTCGACCAAAGCACATCGCGGAACGGGAATGCGGCATAGAAACAATTGTCCCTGCGGGCGGTGAGGTTGAAGCGCGTGTCCATCTTTTTCAAGGCTTCGATATCGAAAGGCAGGATGTTCAAGGTGCGTTGGATGCTGATCGCCACATAATTACCGCGCGGCGATACTCGTAATCCTTCGAGCGTTTCGTCGATGTTGAAACATACCAGTTGCTCTACTTGTTTCGTCGCGCCATCCACCATGAAGGCGCAATTACGAGACAGGTAGACGAGACGGTTCCCGGTGATCCATTGCAGGTTCGATTTGGGAGAATTATCGGTTCGGATCTGGATCAGCCCACTGCCGTTGAGGTTCATAAAGTACAACTCGTTGCCGGAGAGGAAGGCGATCTGGTCTGCGTTGCCGGGTGGAGGCGGCACGGTTGGCGTGATTTGCGTTACAACGGGTGTGACGGTTGGCAGGGGGGCGGGCGTGTCGGTTGGGGAAGCTGTGGCAGGGTTAGCGACCAGGCTCCCCGTTGGGGTGGAGGCGGGCGTCAGGAATGGGATTTGTCCGCGAAAGGCGAAAATCCCAAAGAGGGCGATCAAGAGGGTGACGGTGGCGCCGATCCAGAAATTTCTTCGCGGGGTTGCGCGCCGGTCGCTGAGGCCCACAATGGCAGGGATGGTGCGTTCATCGCCAAAGGCGGCGTTGTTCAGGGCGCGGGCGAAGTCGAGGGCGGTGTTGTAGCGTTGGCTTTTATCTTTTGCCAGGGCTTTTTTGATAATAGCGTCGACTTCGGGCGGCAGGTCGGGTCTTTCATTCAAAATATTGGGAACAGGATTGTTGACGTGCTGGAGGGCGATACTGATAACCGTCTCGCCGCTAAAGGGGCGGTTACCGGTAAGCATTTCGTAGAGGATGGCGCCGAGTCCGTAAATATCGGCGCGGTGATCGACAGTTTCGCCGCGCGCCTGTTCGGGGCTGATGTAGGCGGGCGTGCCAATGACTTCGTTGCCAGTGGCAGAGACAACCGACTCGGTGAGTTTTGCCACGCCGAAGTCGGAGAGGTATGGGTTGTGGCTTCCGTCGAAAAGAACGTTATCGGGTTTGATGTCGCGGTGGATGATTTTTCTGGCGTGCGCGTGATCGAGCGCGGCGGCGAGTCGTTCGATGATCAGGGCGGCGTCTTGTAGTGAAAATTTTTCTTTTTTGATCATCTCGGTCAGCGAGCCGCCGGACATGTAGCGCATAACGAAGTATGGTTGGTTGTCGTCTTCTCCCACATCGTAGACCGGCACAATGGCGGGGTGCTCCAAAGCGGCAATCAACTTAAGCTCGCGTTTGAAGCGTGAGCGGGTGAGCAAGTTATGCATCATTTCGCGGGGCAATACTTTGATCGCCACTTCGCGGTTGGAACTGGGGTCATGGGCGCGATACACGGTTGCCATACCGCCGCGCCCCAGCTCCGACTTGATCTTGTACCTTCCTACCTTTTCCGGGGACATGGGTCAAGTATATCAAACACGCTGTTGTGATAAAAAGTGCAAAAGCCTGTTAAAAGCCGATTTGACAGAATTCAATGGAAAAGTCCTTTTATCAGCGGATTGGATAGACAACATGGAGTTTTTCAGAAAGAACAGAGAAGGTTCTCGCGCAAGTTACGGGTTCTGAATTTCTGCGGCTCGCAGGGTATTTTTCATCAGCATGGCAATCGTCATGGGACCTACCCCGCCGGGCACCGGCGTGATGAAGCCCGCTACTTCTTTTGCTTCGTCGAAGTTGACATCGCCCACCAGCCGATAGCCGCTTTTCTTCGTCGCGTCGGGCTTGGAATTAATTCCCACGTCTATCACCGCCGCGCTGGGCTTGATCCACTCGCCGCGCACGAACTCGGCTTTGCCGATGGCGACGATCAAGATATCTGCGTTGCGCGTCAGGCTGGGCAAATCTTTTGTGCGCGAGTGGCAGACTGTCACTGTGGCGTTTCTGCTCATGAGCAACAACGCCGCCGGCATCCCGACGATGTTTGACCTGCCCAACACCACCGCGTTTGCGCCTTCGATTTGCACGCCCGCTTTATCGAGCAAGTAAATACATCCGTACGGGGTGCAAGGAACAAATAGCGGTTCGCGTCCTCGTTGCGCCAGCCGACCGATGTTGAGCGGCGAGAATCCATCCACATCTTTTTCGACGCTGATGAGTTGCAGGACGCGCTCTTCATTCAAATGCGAAGGCAGGGGCAGTTGAACGAGAATCCCATGCACTGACTTGTCGTCGTTCAACGATTTGATGATTCTTTCCAACTCTTCCTGTGAAATATCGGCGGGCAAATTCTTGCTGACCGAACCCATACCCAACTCGGCGCAGGCTTTTTGCTTGGAGGAAACGTACGTTGCCGAATCCACGCGTTCGCCGACCAACACGGTGGCAAGCGTCGGTTTCGATTTCCCTGCCGCGATTCGCTTTGCCACGTTCGCGGCGACTTCTTCGCGCACTTGCCCGGCGATCAATTTTCCGTCAATGAGTTGTGCGGACATACAATTTTTCCTCATCCAAAATTTCGCCTCGCAATTGATTCGATTCGCAATCGGTCAAAGCCACGCGGTCAATCTCGTTCCAGCGCGGCGATTCGGCGAACGCTTGAGCGCGCAGGTAATTTTCGGTGAACCCTTCCATCTGCCAGCCGTGTTCGCCCATCTCAGAAGTGGATTCCCACAACACAGACATGGTCTGCCCGATGAATTTCTCGCGGTACGACTTCGCGGATTCTTCCAACGCTTCATGCAGGATGTGATTCCGCTTCTTTCGCGCTTCGGGCTGGATCTGCCCCTTCATCTTTGCCGCCCCTGTGCCGGGACGCGGCGAGTACGTGAAGACGTGTCCGCCCGCGAAGTTCATCTCGTTGACGAAATCGAGAGTCTCGGCAAATTCATCATCCGTTTCGCCGGGGAAGCCAGCGATGATGTCTGTTGTGATGGCAACATCGGGAATCATTTCGCGCGCGGAATGGATCAACTCGCGGAATGATGAAGTTGTGGTGTTGCGACGCATCCGCTTGAGGGTTGAGTCGCTCCCCGCTTGGAGAGGCAGATGCAAGTGCGGCATGAGGCGAGAGCCTGCTCTGAGCGAAGTCGAAGAGTCCCACAGCGAGAAAAAGTCCGCGTGCAAATCCCAAGGTTCAAGCGAGGAGAGTCGCAGGCGCGGGACATCTGTGTTGCGAAGAATTGCCTTGATGAGTTCGGCGAGATGCGAATCGAGATCATAGCCCCACGAGCCGAGATGAACGCCGGTGAGCACGATTTCTTTCGCGCCGCCGTCGAGCGCGAATTGAATCTCTTGGATCACATCGGCGACGGTTCGGCTCCGCGCTTCGCCGCGAGCGACGGTGGTGATGCAGAACGTGCATTGGTTGTTGCAGCCGTCCTGCGCTTTGATGAAGGCGCGCGTGCGGCGATGAAGTCCGGGGAGAGGAACGCGCGTCAAAGGTTCAAGGTCGAAGGTTTCAGGTTGAAGGTTGAGGACATCGGCAACGAGATGATCTTTTCGATCATTTGGGATCACGCGCGTCACGTTGGGAAGTTGGAGCAAGCCTTGCGGTTGGAGAGTCGTCCAGCAACCCGTCGCAACGATGTCGTTCACGCCCGCGCGAGCGATCTGGCGGATCTTGCCGCGCGAAACGGAGACGGCGTCGTTCGTCACCGCGCAGGTGTTGACCACCGCCATCTCAGCCAGTTCGGCAGACGCGACGATCTCATGCCCTGCCGCGCGGAATCCGCGCGCCATGTGTTCGATCTCCGCCTGGTTAAGCCTGCATCCGATGGTGTCGAGGTAGATTTTCATAATAATCAGAGACCAGATGATTAGAGACTGCTTCTTAATCTTTAGTTTCCGCTAACTCGAATGGATCGAAAAAGCGGTAATGGTGTAAAGCGGGGTACTTTTGTTTTACGAACACATTCCACAACACCATGGCTATAATGAATCATACCATAGCCAATTTGAATGAACTCCTTGTCGGGTTGCCCATTGGAACGAATCTTGCGGTGTTGCATGTATTTTGGGCGATATTGAACAGCCAGTAATTACCGAGTCAGGACGCGTTGTTTCCCGCCTTGAAAGCCATTGGGCTTGAAAAAGAATTCCGTTACTGCTACCCAAAGATCACTTGACGCCATTGGCAAAAAAACACCCCCGCTATCTCGAATACCACGCTTGGTTAGCGGAAACTAAAGTACAACGATATTATCGCGCGTGATTGGTCGTCAGGGACGGCGTTTTTCATCTGCTTTATGGCTTTCTCAAAGATACTGTTGGCAAACCGGAAGAAAAGCGGAGAGGTCAACAGACGCTAGGGGAAAGAATCACTAAGCCGGGTGTAAAGTCCAACT
>JAJTXU010000084.1 GCA_021462845.1 Anaerolineales bacterium | reverse complement strand
AGTCCCGCGCTCATGGCTGGGTACGCTACCCAGCCGAGAATCCACATCGGGGCGCCTGCGGCGAACCAGATGCCAAGAATCTGCCAGAGGGTGTATTGATCCTTCACGGGAGATGTTCCTTTCTCAACAAACAAGATCTACGCGTAGTTAGAGAATGCCAACGACGCGTTGCGATTCTTATTCAATCGGCAGGTTGCCCAGCCAATCCACCATCAGATCGAAATAACCATGCGCAAACTCTCCGTCAATGCGAATGGTGTGACTTGCCTTGGGAAAAATCTTGATCGCGAACGATGTATTGCCCGCTTCGCGCAGGTATTGTTTATAGAGGGCGACGCTTTTTTCCACAGGCACAGATGTATCGTTCTCGCCGAAGATCGCCAGCACGGGACAGCGGACTTTCGTCAAAAAATCGGCTGGGTTGACAGTCATAACTGCCCGCATTTGTTCTTTCACCATGCTCCAAGCCTGCGGCGGGAAACTTTCAAGCATGGGCAGAACCTCATCCAGGTGCAGGAATTTCGTCCAGCGTTCAGCTTCAATGCCTTTCAAAATCTCGATGACATTTCCATGCTCGGCAACGAGGTCAACGGGATTTGCGCTGTAGGTCAGTTCCGTGAATTCGTTCCAGAGTCCGCGTCCCAACCGTCGGGAATCGGATAGGTTGACCTCCCGATACATCGGCGCGGACAGAATGCTGTCAACCATCAAGCGCCTTATCAGGACTGCTTTGGCGATCTCATCTTCATCGAAACCAGCGGCGCGACTCTCCGCTTCGACCCGATGGACTTCCTGCTCGGCGGGCGTGACACCCGGTCCCGAAACGGGGATGATGAACGCCACGCCATCGTACGATGCCGCCGCCATCTGGCAGACCCAGCCCCCCTGACTGACGCCCCACAAACCGACGGCATTGGGTTTGATGTCGGGACGAGATTGCAAATACTTGACGGCGGCAAGCGCTTCTTCGGTTCGGTATTCCAGTGTTTCGAAGCCGGAATGTCCCGAAGAACCGCCTCCCCAACCGGGTCCGTCGTATCTCAGCACGGCAAACCCAGAGCGGACAAGATTCTCTGCGTGTGCGGCGTAATAGGGATCATCCCTGCCCGACCTGTCCGAGCCGTGCAAGAGGATGATCGCGGGGTAGCGAGCGCCCGAGGCGGGGCAAGTCAGGATTCCATTAAGTTCTTTGCCATTCACGGCGAACTTTACTTCTTCGTTGACAAACATTTTTTTCATTTTACATATCTCTTTTCTGGTTACATACCTGAACGAACAGCGGGACTGAACGCGGCGAATAGCGTAAAGAGAGTCATCAGGCTTCCCGCGCAGACGAGCAGGACGGTGATATTGATTCCGATCAACATGCCGGCCAGCGCGTTCGAGACGGGGTTGAGTCCAATCGCCGCAAACATGACCAGGCTCATGACGCGCCCGATCATCTCCGGCGCGACCTTTTGTTGCAGCCAGGTGATCAGCATGATGTTGGCATAACCGTTGGCGATTCCCATCACGAATGAAGCCGCCGCAGCGACATACATTGTCGGCGAGACGCCGATCACCGCCAGCCCAACTCCCATCATGCTGATCACGCTCAACGCAACTGTGCCAAGCAGTTTTCTTGATGGCTTCGGCAACACGCCTGCGAGAGTCATACCCAGCAACGCGCCGCCGCCAAACAGGGACATAATCAAACCAAACGCCGCCGCGCCTTCGGGGAATCTCGTCCGCGCCAATACTGGAATGCCGACCGCGAAGGGACCGTTGATCAGGATGTTGAGTCCAAGCGTGATGGGGAAGACCATTCGAAGCGTCGCGTCATTCCAGACGTAGAGCAGTCCCTCGCGAATGGAAGTAAGGACTCCGCCCATGCCTTTTCCCGCGCGCGCATCTGAGGTTTCGATTCTTATCAGGCTCAACGCTGTGATGGACGCGAGGAATGAAAGCGAGTCAATCGCAATGACAAGCGCGATTCCAAACGTGGAATGTGTCGCGCCGCCATCCAGCCACGAGACGAGCAATCCCGCCGCGACAGGACCCACGAACAGGCTCAAGTGCGCCGTCCCTTGAATCAGCGCGTTGCCCGCCTGCAACTGATCCTTGTCCACGAGGCGCGGCACAATGGAAGTTTGCGCGGGGAAGAAGAACGCGTCAGCCAGGCCGAAGAGCAAGGCGGAGATGTAGAGCATCCACAGTTGAATGAGGTTCGTCGCCACAAGAATGGCGAGTAAAGCCGTCAGCGCCATGCGCGCTATATTGGAATTGATCATCAATCGGCGCGGGGTGAAGCGGTCGGTCAATGCGCCGCCGACGAGCATGAATAACGCGCGAGGGATTCCTGCCGTTGCAAGAATCGTTCCGACTACCAGCGGATTCCCCGTCAGCGAAAGGACAAGCCAGGGCAGGGCAATCAGGTAAAACTGGTCGCCGAGAAGCGAGATGCCTTCGCCGATCCACAACATACGGAAGTTGCGATTCCGCAGAACATGAAGGCGCGAAGTATCTGTCTTTGGCTTTTGTTCAACTGAAAGTGTATCGGTCATTTTGTTTCTCCTGTGATTTGGATGGAGATCAACACGATGCCGTGTCCGTGCAAACGGCGGATCAAGCCGACCAAGCCAGTTTGATCCATGACGACATCGGAAAGAGTAGTCATCTGATCGTCGTCGGGCAGGGTTTCAACGCGAGCCTTCGCTTCTCCAAACCAGCCCGACAAGGTATCGTCCAATTGACCATGAATTTTGATCTCGTACCTGTTGTGCGAATTCAAACTGATGGGTTGTTGCATAATCATTCCTTCAAATGGTTTCGCGGAGGAGGCACGGATCAAACCCGTCAGGATGAACGAGGGGATGCCCCGGGGTTGATGAATGTGGTAAAGCCCGAAGAACACGCCGTTGGCAACCCAGTCCCATGTGCCGACGACGCCCAACGGGTTCAGTAATCGCCCACCGGCGGCCGCGGCGACCGTTTCCACGGCCAAAGTTGAAGAAAGACAAACAGATGGATTAATTTCATGGTCAGGGTCTCCGTGATCTACAGCGCAAGGTTCGACGCTAGAGAGCGTCTCTTACGCTAATGCTTTCAGATGAACGATTGCCGCTATTCTAGGACTGAAGGCAGAAAAAAGAACCACAGGAATATGTGGTTCTTCAACGGAAAATATGTGGTTGTGGCGCTGCAAGATCGATCTTGCGTCCGCCGGTTATGCCGTCACATTGGGAGCAACGTGTTGCAAATTAACCAATAAATCTAGCAATAAGCACGATATGGATTGTTTCTATAGAACCAATCCCGAAGGCGTCGCGTGGCGCCGTGGCGACAGATGGCAGGATTCTAGAAATGGCAAATGGGTTTTCAAATCCCGAAGGCGTCGCGTGGCGCCGTGGCGACAGATGACACGGTCTTGCAGGTCTCTGACACCCCTTCGGGGTTAAATGTGTCACATCCTTCAATACTAGAATCATTTGACCCCTTCGGGGTCATTGGGTAATTTTCTTATTGCTCGGTTTAATTGTTAATCTGCAAAACATTGCCGTACCCGGCTAGATCAACTTCATCTCCCGCGCTTTTTCGACGGCTTGCATCCGTTTGTTGACCAGTAGTTTGCGATAAATGCTCTTGATATGGAATTGAACCGTGTTCAGGCTGAGGAAAAGTTTCTGCCCGATCTCGTTATAGGATTCCCCCGACGCCAATAATTTCAACACGTCGAGTTCGCGGTCGGTCAGGTTTGCGTCGGAGGTTGGGGCGGACGTTAGAGAACGTTCGCTTTGCAGACTATCGTTGGGCATCGCGTCCAGCAGGCGCTTGACGTAGGCGGACAGGTTGTCGTCTTTCAAATGCCGAAGGGTGGATTCAAGCAGGGGACGGAGGAGATCGCTCTCATCCAGAAAGAGGCGGAAGTATCCGCGCGGGGCAGACGCCTCCAACGCGTATTCGATCTGGGCGCGCGCTTCCTCCGCCTTTCCCTCCACGTGATACATCAACGCCCTGACCAGCCAAATTTCAATCAACCAGCCAGAGAAACCGTGGGCGGCGGCGAACTTTTCCAGGCGGGCAAGGTACTTGTGAACGTCCGGCAATGAATAAGCATGTGGGTTTCGCGCCGCCAATCTGGTCACGATATGCGCTATGCTCAGCATGGTTTGAAAACGGATTCTGCTGTCAAGATCAACAATGTCAATATCGGGCAAGGTATCCAACCCGCCTACCGCCTGCGTCACCCAAAGATGCGCTTGCTCGAGCGCGGTGTCATTCACAGCCGGGTCGCGTAGCGCCAAGCGGTGACTCAACGCCTCTGCATAGAGGGCGCTGCCCGGATAGGTTTCTTGAAGCGGTTTTAGGTTTTCCAAAACCCCCGCCCAGTCGCCTTGAATGGAACGCAGTCGCGCCAGGGTTGAATATCCTCGGATGCGAGCTCCGTACACCCTGAAGAAGCGGATGAGACTCAAGCCCTGCGTCAATGCCTGTTCCGCCTCCGCCAACCGGTTTTCTTCCAAAAGGAGACTCCCTTTGAGATTGTAGAGGTCGCCGATGGGCGGGAATCTTTGCCCAGCCAACAACCGGTTGAACCCGGCGATATGCGTCTCGCACAACTGCAACGCATTGTTCAACTCTCCCTTGATGATCGCGAGCACAATCAAACCAATCGCCCCATAAATGGCAATAAAAAAGTTCCTCCCCGCGATTCCATCCTCGAATGTCCGTTCGTACGCCTCCCCAGCCGCCGCCAAGTCGGCGAGCGACAGGCGCCCATAACCGATGTTTAGCGCATTAACGCTACGGATGGCTTTCTCATCCTCCGGTAAGAGTCGCAGCGCTCTTTGGGATGTCTCGATCAACCTTTCCGCATCTTGGGTGGTTAAATTCGGTGTCTGCATTAGGTACGCCCGAATACTCGCGGCATGACCGGCGACGAGGTTTCGTTGGGCTTGGTCCGTGCAACACAGATTCACGGCAAGGTCTGCCGCCTGCAACGTCTGTTCGATTTCCGCGATACGCGCGCGTTGATATGTCAATGCCAGCGTCCACGCCTTGTTGATGCACATCATTGCCGAGTCCCGCACGAACGCTTCCGGCAATCGGTCGAACCATCCCATCACCATCGCCGTTTCGCCCTGACAAAGCGTGGAAAAGGCGTGTCGTTCGATCAAGCCGGATACTTTGCTTTCGTTCGAAATTTGAAAGGCATGTTCAACCGCTTTTTGAACGAAACCGTGTTTTTCGTGCCAGTCCGCAGCGCGCGCGTGCAGATCGTCCACGCGGTCCGGTTCGACCTGCATGAGTTGATCCTTCAACAGTTCGCCGAATAGCGCATGATAACGATACCAGTTGCGTTCTTCATCAAGCGACACTAAAAATAGATTATTGCTTTCCAGATATTGAAGATGTTTTCTACTATCGCGCTGACCGGTCACCGCTTCGCACAGGGAGGCGGACAATTGATCCAAAATGGAAGTTCGCCGCAGGAATTCCCGCATCTCCTCCGACTGGCTATTGAGCGTTTCTTCGATCAGATAATCCAACACGTGACGATGCGTGCCGCCGAACGCTTCCACAAATTTCGCCGTGTCCGTGTTTTCTTTCAACGACAAACCAGCCAGTTGCAGTCCTGCCGCCCAGCCTTCGGTCTTGTTTTTTAGAATCTCTGTTTCTTTGTTTGAGAGGTTGACCCCCATCACGTCCGAGAAAAACTCACCCGCTTCTTCGAGCGAGAAACTCAAGTCCGCCGCGCGAATCTCGGTAAGTTGATTTCGCACGCGCAGGCGCGTCAACGATAGATCCGGGTCTTCGCGGGTGGCAATCACCATCCGCAAATTGGCAACGGCTTGATTCAACAGGAATTCAACAGCCTCATCCACGCTCTCGTTTTCGATCAGGTGATATTCTTCCAGCACGAGGATGACCGGCTGATCCAACTCATGTAATTCGTTGACCAGCAATCCAAGCGCGGGCTGCACGTGGACTTCCTGCGCGCTTTCCACCGCCTCCAACGCGGACTGACCGAGATCGTCCACCGCCTTTCCCAGCGCGGTCAAAACGTATGTAAGAAATTGTTTGAGATCGTTGTCGGATTTTTCCAGCGTGACCCATGCCACCGGGCATCCCGCCTCGTTCACCCACATGCGAATCGTCGTTGTCTTTCCATATCCCGCCGGGGCAGAGACCAGTGTGAGCAAATGTCCGTCGCGCAACCCCGCGCTCAATTGTCCGAGCGCGTTTCGACGGGAAACCAAACGTTGCCGCAGGATCGGCAGGCTAACCTTGGTGGCGATAACAGGTAATGCCATGCAGTTATTATACAACTTTGAAAAGATACTATCCCTATCAATCCACGATCATCACTTCATACACCGTCGCGGTGGATTCAAACGCCAACAGCGACTCGCGCTCGTCGCGGTGGGATTCAGACTCCAGTTGTGGATCGGCGAAAGATTCGATTGCCTCGCGCGACTCCCAAAACGAAAGCAGGACCAGGCTGGTAAATTCGCCCTGCATCTGTTGCAAAACCCACACGTCGCGGCATCCGCGCGCAGCGCGATAGGCGGGGATCACCCGTTCACTCACATAGTGAAAATATTTTTCGACGACGGAGGTGCGGGCGATCCCTCGCCAAATTCGCGCAAGCATTGGATGGCTCTACAGATACCGCGCGACAGCCATTCCCAGCATGGCAACCACGAGCAGGACAAAATCGAACCGATACGCCTTCATCAACGACGACTGCAAGCGGTTCATCTCCTCGACTTGGGACTGATTCGGCGCGCTCTGCGCGGACTCCATCTCCGCCCCGAGTTTTGCGATGCGTTCCTGCATCCTGCCGAAGACCGCCACTCCCATCGCGTACGAAGCGAGCGCCGCCACTGCGCCGACGGTGAACGCGAAACCCGCGCCCGTCGTCCAGATGAAACTAATCCCGCCTGCGAAGAAGCGCGCATACAGCAACGCGCCCGAAAGCACGGTGACCGTGGTGACGAGTCCCATCATCGCGCCGAATTTCGGACCGAGCGTTTGCAGGAATTTCTGTCCCGTAGGATGAAGCGAACGCGCGACGGGGATGAGTAACAGCAGGTAGAGCGTCGCGCTCCCCACCCACATGATCCCCCCGCCGATGTGTAACACGCGCAAGATGAGGATGACATAGAGGTTGGATAAGATAGCCATGATTTTTCTCCTTTGGTAATTTTTTCGATGTGCGCATTATGGCATTCCCGTTCAACCTTTTGGTCTGGATTATTCCCACAAAAAACCGTACAGATTTTGTGCCGCATAGTATTACAGCGCAAGGGTAGCGAAGCAAGGACAAAAAGACGACCAGCGGATTTTTAACGGATAAGCGGATAGAGGCGGCCCATCCGTTTATCCGCTTTCTTTCCGCTGGTCACTGCTCGCGGCGGAAAGTTATCTGACTTTGCGCTGTAATGGTAGTCAGCGTTCTCTAACGCTGGATGGAGCGAAAGGACTGTATCTGCTTCTCCTCCGTCCGCGAGAGACGCGCGGATCCCGCGACGACGGTCACGACGGTCGCGGCGAGAACTTCAAACAAAACGTAGAAGATATACGCGCCCATGTTCTCGCTCGATGCGGTGTTCGCCATCGGCATAAACACGCCGACGGTATTCGAAACGGCGTGACACACCGCAACAACGAGCAGGCTCCCTTTTGTGTTGTTGTACAACCAAGTCAGGATGATGGCGAACGCAAGAAAATGAATCACAGCCCAGCCAAAGGCGGCGATGTTGAAATTGGCGGCGTACTTCGGCAGATGCCAGAACGCCCAGATCACGCCGAGAAACAGAGAGGCGGTCAACGCGCTGTAATTCGCCTGCAAACGCGGCAGGACGTAACCGCGCCAGCCCATCTCTTCGCCGTTGGTGATGAGGTCCACAAGGAAGAAGGGCAGGATGAAGACGAGCAGGTTCGCCGACTCGCCGAAAATTTGATGCGCCATCGCCGCGCTGAAATCGGGCGGGGTTCGAGTCAACGCGGCGGTGAGGTAAACCCCCGCGGCGATGCAGACAGGTTCGATCAGAAGCGCCGCCAGAAACCACCTCCAGCCAACGCGCCAGCGGAAGAAGCGCTTGAACAGTGTTACAGTTTTATCTTTGCCGAGAGTCAGCCATGTCATTAACAATGAAGCGAAGATGAATCCCCAGCCGAGCGTGATATAGATCGGGAAGGGAACTTCAAACGGCAGGACGCCCGCATTCGACAGGTCAATTGTCCACGTGTAGAGGAACATCAGGAGGAGACCGATGACCAGCGAATGACGATTGAGGAAGGTTTTCATTTTCAAAATCCAATTTACGAGAGGATGCCAAACGCAGACAGCGCGCCCAACAACGACAACAGCACAATGACGGCAGTTACGATGCCCAGCGACCAATTAAGCCAGCGTTTTTCAGGATGGTTGACCCAGTAATGCGTCACGAAGGCGAGCAAACCCGATTGGATGAAGATTTCAGGGAAGTTGACGACATGGAACCAGGCAGGCAGAACGGTGTAGATCATCCCTTCGATGGAACTGGGCGCAGCGCCAAAAGGCGAGAGAATGCCGATGATTGTCAGCGCCAGCCACAAAGTCAGCCAGCCGCGTTTGTGCGGAAAGATGCTCTCGCGCAGGGCGTAGAAAACGATCCCGAATAGAAGTCCGCGCAGGATTTGAAAGAACGGTCCTGCCATCACCAGCGGATGATCGGTCTGGCGTAAATAGCCCGCAACTGCGGGGTCGGCGTATTTTGCCGTGTAATCAAGAAGAAAGAACGACAATACGCCGACGATGAAATATGTGACCGTATGAACAGCGGCAGTTTTTAGCGTGATGGATGCGAAGGACGGTTGTTTCATTGATTCTCCTTTTTCGTAGAAGTGCGTAGCGCGCGCTCTCTAGCGCACGATGGGCGTTAGCGCGATTACGCATCGTTGTCCTGCAAACTCACGAGCGCCAGCGCGGCGAGTCCCATGCCGAGCATGGACACGCCCGTGTTGACATCCAGCGTCTTGAGCGTGGACATCACGATGACCGCGACACCCATCGCCAGCGCGACGCCTTTCAATGCGATTTTGGTAATGTTCTTAGCCATGAGATTTTCCTTTCGTGATGCTCGCATTAAAGCATTTTCCCCATTTCACTTGGTCAGAGTTGCCCGTACAAAAAGCCGTACAAAATCCCAAAATAAATTAAAATGCTCCTATGAGCGAAGACCTGCCCTTCGGTCTCTGGCTGAAGAAACGCCGCAAAGCGCTCGACCTCACGCAGAGCGCGCTGGCAGACCGCGTCGGATGCTCGCTCGCCACCATCGAAAAAATCGAATCGGAAGAACGCCGCCCCTCGACGCAGATCGCCGAATTGCTGGCAGACGCGCTGGAGATTCCGACGAACGAGCGCGAAACTTTTTTGCAGATCGCCCGCCGCCTCAAATCCGACGTTGGGCTGGCTTCTGTTTCCCCGATCGTTTCCCCGCCTGTAAAAACGAACGTCCCCATCCCGCCCACGCCGTTGATCGGACGCGAATCCGAACTCGACGGAATCCGTCACCTGCTGGCAAATCCCGAATGCCGCCTCGTCAGCCTCACTGGTCAGGGCGGAATCGGCAAGACGCGGCTTGGGATCGAGTTTGCGATCCGTCAACGCGATTCATTCCCAGGCGGAGTCTATTACGTCGCGCTGGCTTCCATCAACTCACCCGACTTAATCGTCCCCGCGATTGCAGACGCGTTCTCCTTTTCGTTTTCAGGACCGCTCGACCCGAAAGAACAGTTATTCAATCACCTCGCGCGGACGGTGAATCAACCCGCGTTGCTGGCGTTGGACAATCTCGAACACCTGTTGGGGGAGTCATCCTTTGCGACAGACCTAATCGCCGAGATCCTCCAGCGATTCCCGCTGATCAAAATTCTTTGCACCTCGCGCGAACGGCTCAACCTGCAAGGCGAGTGGATGTTCGATCTGCGCGGCTTGCCCGTGCCGCCGCTGGAACATCTCGACCAAATGGAAGAGTACAGCGCGCCCGCGTTGTTCGTTAACTCGGCGCGGCGCGTCAATCCCAAATTCCAACTGACCGACGTGGACAAGCCCGCGCTCCTTCGCATCTGTCAACTGCTGGAGGGGATTCCGCTCGCGCTCGAACTCGCCGCGGCATGGATGGGCATGCTCACCTGCGCGGAGATCGCCCGCGAGATCGAATCGAACATGGATTTTCTCGCCACATCCATGCGCAACATCCCCGAACGGCATCGCTCATTGCGAGCCTCCTTCGACCATTCATGGCGGCTCATCTCCGACGCGGAGCGCGACACGCTCAGCCGACTCTCCATCTTTCACGGCGGCTTCGACCGAACTGCGGCGGAAAAGGTCGCAGGGGCGAATCTGCCTCAGTTGTCGTCGCTCGTCTCAAAGTCGCTGGTGAAGCGGAATGAGTCGGGACGCTACAGCCTGCACGAAGTGATTCGTCAATATGCCTACTCTCATCTCGAAAAAGACGAGCCGTGCTGTCATCAAACTTGTGACCGTCACAGCGATTTCTATTTAAACTTCGCCGCCGACTACGAATCGAAATTGAAGAGCGCGTTGCAACAGACCGCCATGCGCGAAATGACCGCCGAGTTGGATAACCTGCGCGCCGCGTGGGATTGGGGGATCAAAAATAAAAAAATTGAATCGCTTGGCAAATCTGTCCGCGCCTTCGGCTGGTACTACGAAGTCTCAGGCATGATCCGCGACGGCATCGCGCAGCTTGAACTGCTCGCGCTTGTGTTGAACGAACAGGAGCGCGACGCGCAGGCGAACAAGACTCTCGGCGCGTGTCTTACGCATCAGGGCTTGCTGTATTTCCGCAGCGGACAATTCGCCCGCGCGCAGGAACAGTACGACCAGGGCATTTCTGTTCTTCGTTCGGTGGACGCGCAATCTCTTCTTGCCGACGCGCTCATTTTTAGCGGCGCTCTCAAACATCTCAACGGCGATTATCTCGAAGCCAAAGATCAGATCGCCGAAGGTCTCACATATGCCCGCGCAATGAAAGATGATTGGTTCACCGCCTACGGCATTTACAACCTCGGTCACGTGGATAGTTTGATGGGCGACTGCCAGAACGGCTACGATCAAATGATCGAAGGTCTCGCGCTCTTTCGCAAGGTCGGCGACCCGCATTCCATTTCGCTCGGCTTGAACTTTCTCGTGGACACGCAGATCGCTCTCAAAAAATATGAAGAAGCGAAAGCATCCATGCGCGAGAGCATCGCCCTGTGCGAGCAGACTCAAAACCGCTGGGGCAAAGGCACGGCGCATCGTTATCTCGGTCTCGCCATGCTTGCCGACGGTCAATACGACGATGCCCGCGACTGCTTCCACAAGAGTCTCGAAGTCTTCGGCGAATATTTCGAAGGCTGGGACATTGCCATCACCCTCGCCTACCTCGCCGACGCAACCCTGCTCTCAGGCGACGAAGCCGAAGCGAAAGAGATCTACCTGGACTCACTGCGACACGCGCGCCGAATCAACTCTGCCCCGCTGATGTTGATGAACCTCGCAGGACTCGCCCAACTCGAATCCCGCCTCTCTCCCTCCATTGCGGCTGGGTGGCTGACCCTCATCCTCTCCCACCCCGCAGCGACTCAAGAGACCCGTCAGCGCGCAGAGGAGTTATGTGCGAGACAACGACAGCACATTCAAACAAACGCGCCGTGTCACTCGTTGGAAGAAGTAGTGGATGCGATCTTGAAGTGACGCCGCGAGAAAATTTCCCCAAAAAGTTAAAGGTCAGAGGGCGATGCGGATGATTGTAGATTTAGCAGGGAGCGAAGCGATTTAATCCGCGCATTTGGCGGAGGCGTTGCACGCTGCGCAGCCGTCCGAAGTTGATGGTGGGGTGAGTGGCTAAAGGTATAAGCAAATAGGCCGAAATTCGTGTGTATATGCCATCCAAAAACCTGCTGGAAGTTTTAGGCAGCCGTTATATAATAGGCATGTGAGTATTCCGATTTTAGCTACAAAGATTTACATTCCCTCACCGCCTCCTAAAGCGGTAACACGTTCTCGCTTGCTTGGGCAACTAGACTCAGGTCTCCATCATAAACTTATCATCATCTCTGCTCCTGCCGGCTTCGGAAAGAGTACATTGGTCAGCGAATGGATAGCGAGCCGCAAGCGACCAGCGGCGTGGCTATCGTTGGATGAAAATGATAATGACACTACGCGATTTTTGCGCTACTGTATCGAGGCTTTGCGAACTATTTCATTAAATCTAGGGGCAGGGATACTGGATGCGCTTCAATCCTCGCAGATACCGCCAACCGAATCAATTCTGACGGCTTTGGTGCTCTTACGGTCTCGGCGCCACTCCTCATCATGCAACCGGCTTTTGGGTTGGGAGTCGCCGCATCAAAAACGCCAAATCCTGTACAAGCAAGACTACGTAGCTTGATCAATCACATTGTATTTGGATTTGGTTTGTACATTTTCGGATCATTGACATGGTTGTTACTATAGGCATTGTCAATATTTGAAAAGTTTCATCACCACGCGACTGTTCCTGATAGCTATAGACATATTCTTCGGCGAATTCCAAAATCCCATAGAAAAATGCCTTGATAATTCCCTCGCGTTCTTCGGATTGTAGTGGTCAAAGCTAACGATAGGATAATTCCCATTCAAATTTCTCAAAGAGAATGCCTTGAGAAGTTTTTTTGATTCTTACTTGCCAGCCTTCCGATGTCTTCATGGGGTTAATTTCTCAATTGCCGCGACCTGCCAAAGATGGCGAATGTGATTAACGCGAGCGAAACAGGGATAAAGAACTGCGGATACCCGTTGCTGTGCGAACCAACGAAATCCAGTCCTGGGACTTTGTTGAGCGGACCTAGATACCAGATGACCATATATAGGATCTCAAAAAGTTTACTGGTTCCGCTCCACACGCCTGAGGCGAGTGCAAGAGATGGGATAAAGATCGCACCTGAGAGCAAAGCAATTAACCCAATCGCATCGCCATCAATCACGAAACGAAAAGCTGCGCCGCTTGCCATGAGCAAGGTGACGATAAATCCAGTCAGCCATTGCACAGGGAGTTGACGCCATAAAGGGGAAGCAGAGGAGAAGGTTAATTGTTGAACATTGTTATGAATTTCGCGGTTGCCGATGGCAGACCAGATCAGGATGGGCCAGACCCATGCGATAGGAAGAACGATCTCGCGTGTAATTGCGGATGAATTTACCAAACAGGCAACGATGATTCCGCCCATGATGACGTACCACCACCAGCGTTGGCCTTTGAGCAGTAGTTTTAATTCTGCAATGAGTACGCTGAAGAAACTAAATCGGTTGGCGGCTTTATTTAGTGGAGTCAGATGGGGCGTGGGCGCTGCCTGAGATGTTGAAGCAGGCGTGGGCGCAGAGTCTGAGGCGCTTCTTTTTGTCCGCACGCTGCGCGGTTTTGTGCGCGAGGGATCGAATCGGTCAAAGAAAAGTGCGGCGAGAAAAGTCAGCGCGAGAGCCATGACGATCAGCGAAAGACGCGCAAAAACAAATTCGGGAGTCCAGTGAATACCGTTCCAAATGAATGTGGTGGTTGCCCCTTCAGTAATGCCGCCGCCGAGGGTGAAGTCGCCGTTGTAGTCGGGATGAATTGCCGTGACTGCCTTGCCCATCTCGTTCGCCAATAAGCCCAGCCCCATGGGCTCAAACGCGGGGTAATTTTTCAGGGCGTTGTTTTCCATAAAGAGCGGCACGAACATAATGAAGGCGAAAAAATATACAATGTTTCCGAAGCCGCCTTGTAAAAATGAAATGGATTCAAACAAGACCGCGGCAGCAGCAACGAGCGCCATGAGAGGCATGACAATGAAGAAGAATGGGGCAAGGAAGGCGAGTAAATCTATTTGGGTGTTTTCCCCTTGCAATAGTTGAATGACGATGCCTGCCAGCGCCAATATGGCAACCATTGCCATGAGTACTAAAAAGTTGCTTAGCCATTTACCAATTAAATAAAGCGGACGAGTGAGCGGGGTGGTCGCCATGATCTGCCCAACTCCTGTTTCGCGGTCGCGCGCCACAGAACCTTTCACCATATAAAAACCGAACCAGCCGATGAAAAATGTGCCAATCAAAGACATCATTGCGCCAACCCACGCCGAATTAAATTCGCCGCGATATTGACCCAGTTCCAAAGCCATGTTGCCGATGGCAGTTTGATAACCGAGAAAGACCACCAGCCCGAGCATGACCAAAAAACTATAACGGCGTACGCGCTCCAAAAAGTCGGCGCGCGCCAAATGGTAGATGATGCGCGCAGAGTTCATTGTTTACCGCCAATGAAATACAGATACGCATCTTCAAGATTCGGCGAAACGGTTTGCGCGTTCGTGTCAGGCTTGTCCGCGCTGACCACACGAACCTGTACACCGTCACTGCGGCGGATGGTTCCGCTGATGATGTGCTTTTGTTTGAGCGCGGGCAGATCATCACTGCGGACTGTCCACTCCCAAACTTTATTTTCCAGTTCGTGGAGCAGATTTTCAGGCGCGGCTTCGCGCAAGAGTTGACCTTTGTTGACAAGCGCGATATGCGTGGCGGTCGCTTCCACGTCTGAAACAATGTGAGTGGATAAGATCACGATTCTTTCTCCCGATAAATCTGAGAGCAGATTCCTAAAGCGGACTCTCTCTTCGGGGTCCAACCCGACAGTGGGTTCATCTACGATGAGCAGTTGCGGGTCGTTGAGCAATGCTTGTGCGATGCCCACGCGCTGTTTCATACCGCCTGAATATCCGCCGAGCGGACGTTTCGCAGCGTCGACCAGATTGGTGAGTTGCAGAAGTTCGTCAATACGTTTTTTGGCGGTACGCGCATCAAGTCCTTTAATGGCTGCCATGTATTCGAGAAATTCAATCGCATTCAGGTTGGGGTACACGCCAAAGTCTTGTGGTAAATATCCCAACACATCACGCAGAATGTCTGGTGATTTGACGATGTTAGTATCATTCCAGGTGATTGTCCCATCTGTGGGTTTGGTGATGGTGGCAAGCATTCGCATAAATGTGGATTTGCCCGCGCCGTTGGGACCGAGTAACCCTAATATGCCAGGCTTGATTTCAAGGGAAAAATCTTTGAGTCCCCAAAATCCGCGTTTATATTCTTTTCCCAATTTGTTGATGGTGAGTTGCATAGGGTTCTCCAATAAGCGAAAAATTTTAGAATTGCAGTTTGTCTACGAGGTACAGAATAGATGGTTGCATCTGACAGCAAAAATTCCAGCAGATCGGTGAGCCGATTACACTATCCGAGCAGCCTGTTTTCTATTGTATTACAACATCCTATCTGGTTGACTGCGCAAGATATTATTGGGTACAGCCCGAAGTGCAGAATGCCTTTGCGCGATTGATGAAGAATCTCGGCGATGGTGTTTTGCCGTATTCGTTGTTGAGTCAATTTGCGGGGGGAGACGAACCTCGATGCGGCGCAGGTCATTGCACGGAAGGCGCGCAGGGTGTTGGATGATTATCGGTTTGCGTGTGGGTAAAACGCCCATCAAAACTTACGCATGCGCTCAAATCACCAGAAAGATGGCGATAAGTTGAAAACTATTAATTTATTTGAATCGCATGGCGGGATGGAATGGAACATGGTTATTTTTCCCTTTTTTCGGCAAACGCCAAAACGGCTACGATTAAGAATCAAAATGCCCCGATACCCCTACGCTATCGCTTCGGGGTACGCGTGAAGGGGATTGTTTGATTTAGGCTGTCTCGATTAAAAGCAACAAAAAAACCGACTCCACAGGTCGGTTTTTTTGTTATAGTTTTCGATGATCAGATAGAGTCCAGAAAGGTCGATACAATCTATCTTTGCAACCACGCTATAAATGTTCGATTGTGTACACCCCTGTCCTTGCGGTTACTATGGAGATTCGCAAAAGCCTTGCACTTGCGCCGCCCCTGTCGTGACCAAATATCAAAAACGAATCTCAGGTCCGCTGTTGGATCGCATTGACATCCACATCGAAGTCCCGCGTGTGGATTACGAAAAGTTGAGCGGAGACCGTGTCGGCGAATCAAGCCAAGCGATTCGCGCTCGTGTACAGTCTGCAAGAAATATCCAACTCGCCCGATTTACCAACTCCCAATCTACCAATTCCCAGTCTACCAAATCCCGTTCTACCGATATTATTTGCAACGCCGATATGCGCGTGGGAGAGATACGCCAGTTTTGCCAGTTGCAGGACGAAGGTCAGAGCCTGATGCGCGCGGCGATGAG
>JAJTXU010000083.1 GCA_021462845.1 Anaerolineales bacterium | reverse complement strand
AACGATTCCCAGATCACGCCGCAAAACAAGCCTGCCACGAGCAACTGCCAAAGCGATTTGGAGTTCCCCATTTCCAACTGGCGAAAAATGGAAATGCGCGGAATATTGAGAAGGTAATTGATGGGTTCGACGAGGAAGATAAATCCCAGCCAGATGCACGGGATGAGGAAATTCGCCCAATAGTCAGACATCAACAATGGGATGCCGATGCAGGCAACCCCGAAAATAAAAGAAAACGCCAACTTGAAAGGCGTCACTTTGACATGATGAGCAGGGGCTTTCTCGAACATCTTCAAGGTGGCGAAAAAATCCCAGGTGCGGAACAGGGCGGGGATGATCGTCCCGTATGCCCACGCGCCGAGGAATTCACGCATGCCCACGGAGGGAATATTGTCGTAGTGCCAGGTCCGCGTTTTGAAGTTGATCACTTCGAACATCGACCATAGCAGGATCGAGATCAAAAACAGCATGGGGAATTCGCGCCGCCGCTCGATGAAATACGAATCGCCGTGACGTTGCCAGATCCAGCCATCCACGAACAGGATGTAGCCGCTCCACATGATGGGCGTGAACGCCAGCGCGAGTGGATGATCGCCCGGTGTGAGAAATATCTCAGCGAGGGCCATGATCGCCAACCCCAGCCAGCCAAACCAGGGCATACGGCGCTTTTCAGGCCGCGGGTTTGCGATTCCAAAAATTGGATGCGTCATCCAGCCGCTGGGCGCGGCTTGCTCCTGCGCCGGTGGAGTTTCTTTGCTCTTTCTGGGCTTCTTCGTCTTGCTTGATTTTTTTACAGCCATTGCATTGCTCCTCTTTATTCGCGGATCGCAGGCTTATGGAAATTAACAAATAAATATCGTAATCGCGTGTAGTTGGCGTTCTCTAACGCCAACAGGTGGGTAAGACGCCTATGGCGCGCGCCCTACACAAATTACATGATTATTTTCTTAAAGTAGACCTCTTGCATAAGTATCTCTTGCTCAGCCACAGAGTCCACAGAGACCTTTGAGAATTCCTCTTTTTCTCTGTGATCTCTGCCGTCTCGTGGCGCAGGGCGCCACTCGCGGCACGAACGGTGTGGCAAAAACGACTTTTGCAAGAGGTCAAGTTCATCAGCCTGCTTTTGTTCATGCCCAGAGCGGACTCAAGTCCGCGTTCCGTGTTCTGCCCCTGCCCTCTCTAACGCGGCGACCAGTTCCTCCACGCGGATGGGCTTCGAGATGTAATCTGCCATGCCAGCGGCAAGACACATCTCGCGGTCGCCTTCGAGTGCGTTCGCCGTCAAACCAATGATGCGCGGATGGTTGTGCGGCCAATTCGTCACGATCTGACGCGTCGCCTCCAAGCCGTCCATTTCGGGCATCTGCACATCCATGAGGATCACATCATACTTCTGGCGCGCCACAGACTCTACTGCTTCTAACCCGTTCGACGCCACATCGGCGCGATAGCCCATTTGCTCGAGCAGGCGCAATGCCAGCTTTTGGTTCACGGCGTTGTCTTCAGCCAGCAGGATCTTCAACGGGTTGCGCGAGGCAAAATCAAGGTCGAGTTTGAAGCGCCCGGTGATCGTCTTTTGCTCGCGCGGTTTGGCATCCACAAAAACACCGACGAGCGTATCGAATAATTGGGATTGTTTGATCGGCTTGGTCAGGTATGCCGCGAACAGGCTTTCATCCACCCCCGCTTCACGCCGACCAAGCGAGCTGAACAACACCATGGGAGTTTTTGCGCCGGTGAGGCGGATGCGCTTCGCCAGTTCGACGCCGTCCACATCGGGCATGCGCATGTCCAGAATGATTAGGTCGAATACCGCGCCCTCTCGGAGCCATTGCAAGGCTTCGGTTGCCGACTCGGTTTCGCGCGAAACCATGCCCCACTTGGAAGCCTGCGCATGCAGGGTTTTTCTGTTGGTTTCGTTGTCATCCACCACAAGCACGCGCTTGCCCTGCAATTCAGGTTGCTTGCCGCTGTATTCGCGCCGGGCATCTTTCGGCATTTCTGCCGCTTCGCCGCGGATGATGAATGAGAATGTAGAACCCTTGCCCGCCCCTTCACTCTCCACCCACATCCTGCCGCCCATCATCTCGGCGAGGCGTTTGCTGATGGCAAGACCCAACCCGGTGCCCCCGTATTTGCGGGTTGTCGAAGAATCGGCTTGCGAAAAAGATTGGAAGAGTCGGCTCATGCCGTCTTGAGTGAGCCCAATGCCCGTATCGCGAACGGTGAAAAGCAGTGTTTCAATCTTCACATTGTCAGGTTTCAAGCTGTTGCGCGATTGAGAATCTGCTTCCCGGTCACGCGACACTGTCAATACTACTTCTCCCTTTTCGGTGAACTTCACTGCATTACTGAACAGGTTAAGCAAGATCTGGCGCAGGCGCGTCTCATCGCCAACGATCGCGGAGGGCGCGTTGTCGTCCATGAGGTAGGCAATGTCTAGCCCCTTCTCCACGGCGCGAACGGAGACCAAATCCAGCGCAGATTCGACGCACTCGCGCAGGTCGAAGGGGCGCTTTTCAATATCCATACGCCCGGCTTCGATCTTGCTGAAATCCAAAATGTCGTTGATGATGGTCAGCAGGGCGTCGCCCGAATTGCGGATCGTTTCGGCATAATCTTTTTGCTCGTGATCGAGTTTTGTATCGAGTAACAAACCGCTCATGCCGATCACCGCATTCATCGGCGTGCGGATCTCATGACTCATGGTGGCGAGGAAGGAACTCTTCGCTTCATTGGCTTGCTCGGCGGCGGCGCGCGCTTCCTGCGCATCATCGAAGAGACGCGCGTTCTCGATCGCAACGCCCATGTTCGACGCCAGCGTGGAAAGCAAGCGCACATTATCTTCGGTGAACGCATTCGGACGATAACTTTGCACATCCACCACACCGAACACTTTATCACCGACAAGGATCGGGACGCCCATATACGATTCGGGGTCTTGTTCGCCCTCAGGCGCGGTGACGTATGCCGCCGCGCCCTGTTCGTCCATTTCAGCCGCAGAGTGGAGCAATAGAGGCTGACGCGATTTGACGATGCGTGAAGTTAACCCCTCACCCAGTTCCCATGGGGGTTCATTTTCGAAATACTGCCCATCGCTGTAACTGTAGACGAGGTTGATGATGCGCGTGCTTGAGTCATAAAATAAAATGTCCACCACTTCGGCTTTGAAGATGCCGCGCACCTTCTCGCCGACGATGTGCGTCACATTCCTCACATCGAGGCTCTGCCCCATCGCATCGCCGACGCTGTTGAGGATGGCGAGTTCGGCGGCGCGCTGCTCGGTCTCGTTGAGCAGGCGTTGAGTCTCATTGAGCAAACGAGCGTTCTCCAGCGCAACCTTCATACTGTTCGCAAGCGTTTGCAACAGGCGCACATCGGGCTCGGTAAAGTAATTTTCCCGTTCGAGATTCTGCAATGTCATGGCGATCAGGGTATCGCCCTCATGAAAGACAGGCACCACCGCGAGAGACTTGGGAAGGCGATCGCGAGCGGAATGAAAATCAACAAAGCGATCAACAAAGTTATCAAATCCTTCGTTGACGATAAAAGGCTTTTTTGTGCGTAAGACCTGTTCCACGAGATAGGCATGCAAACTCGTGAAGGAACGCGGTTCGGTGGGCCAGATCCGTCCCTGCTCGTACGCGTATTCGTACGTGAGCATCTGCTTGGAAAGACTGACGGAGTAGATGGTGACCGTATCTACATTAAAGATCTCGGTCAATTTTTCACCGACGGCTTCATAGATGAGACTGGTATCGAGGTTGGATACCAGCGTTTCCTGCACGGTGTTGATCACCGCCAGTTCTTTGTTGCGCTGTTCGGTTTCGCTCAGCAGGTGTTGGGTCTCGTCGAAGAGGCGCGCATTTTCGAGAGCGACGCCGGTTGCGCTTGAAATGGTTTCGATCAGACGCAAAGCCGATTCGGAGAAGAAATTTTCCACGTCCAGGCTTTGAAGCGATATCCCGGTCACCGAATCTTTGCGGGCAACCATTAGCGCCGCGCAGAGCGATTTTGGCAGGCGCGTGCGCGACGAGCGGAAATCTGGAAACTGCTCCGCATACTCCTCAAAATGTTCGTTGATCGCAAAGATCTTCTTCGTGTTAATTATTTGATCAATGACATGGTTATGCAGGCTGGTGGCAGGCTTGGGTGGAATCTCCCATTCTTTGCCCTGTTCGAAGGCGTATTCATATTTCATCATACGCGTATTCAGGTCAATGGTATAGATCGCCGCCGATTGCACGTTGAGCAGTTCGGTAAATTTTCTGCCAACGGATTGATAAATGGCTTTCACATCCAGATTAGACACGAGAGTCTGTTGGACGGAGTTGAGCGCGCCCAGTTCGGCGGCGCGTTGCTCGGTCTCTTTGAGCAGGGTTTGAGTTTCGTTGAACAATCGCACATTTTCGATGGCGATGACCGCTTGGCTCGCAAACGTTTGCAGGAGGGCGATCTGTTTTTCGGTGAACGGCGAAGGCTCGTGCTTCCCAACGCCAATGCAACCGATCGCTTCCTCTTCGCGCATCAACGGGACCATGACGATGCACTGCATATTCAGCGACTTTATGTAACGGCGCGTAACCTCCGGCAGGTCGGAGCGGTTCGGCATATCGGGAAGATGAACGATGGCTTTATCCAAAACGGTCCGCGAGGATAGACGGTCTTGCGCTAGCGGCGCGGGATACGAACGCTTTGCCTCTTCCACCGCTTCCGGCGGGAAGTTGTATTGAGCCGTCTCATAGATAAATTTCCCATCGGTTTGGTACAGGTTACTAAATTCTCCGCCAAGCAATTTTGCCGCATTTTCCACGATCACATCCAAGACCGGTTGGATCTCCGTCGGCGAACTGGCGATCACTTTCAAGATCTCGCTCGTGGCGGTTTGCTGTTCGAGAGTCTCTGTGGTTTCCGCAAATAACTGCGCGTTTTGCACGGCGATCACCGCTTGCCGCGCGAGACCGTTCAGAAATTCCAACTCGGCTTCGATGAACTCATTTCCCTTGCCGTTGCGCCAGACCGCCATCAACCCTTTCAATTCATCGTCTGCAAGCAAAGGCACTGCGATCAAATGCTCGTCCGGCGACTCATCGGTCCCTGCGATCAACAAGGTGCGCGGGTCGGCGTTCGTATCGTTGACGATCTCGCCGACTTTCGTGCGGGCGATATCGCCCAACAAGCCTTCGCCCAATTTGATCGTATCGTTACGCAGTTCCTCCGCCTCCTCACCCATTGCCGCAATGGCGCGGAAGATGCTCCCATCCCCCTCGGGCAGGAAGAGCGCGCTCAAATTTCCTTGAAGCAAATCTTTGGCGTGCGAGGCGATCCCTTCCAAAACGGTTGACGCATCGAGCAACGAAGAAATCTCACGACCCACATCCACCAGCGCGGACATTTCACGCGCGCGCCGCTGGGTTTCAAGATACAAGCGCGCGCTTTCGATGGCGATCGCGGCTTGCCGGGCAACGCTGACGAGGAAATCCAGATCGTTTTGCGCGAACTGCCCGTCTGCCCACGGACGCCAAACGGTCAACAAGCCGATCGTCTGCCCGCGCGAGATCAGCGGGGCAGACATCAAGCCCTCTTGTTCTTCCTCTTCATCCTGCGGAGTGCCCGGTATATGGATAACGCGCGAGTCGCGGGAAGGATAGTTGATAAACTCTGCCAACCCCGTTTGCGCGATGTTTCCAGTAATACCCTGCCCAAGATGGATCTGCGCGGCTTTAATCTCCTCCGTGTATGTGCCCAACGCAACATGCGCGCGGAAGAGGTCGCTACCCGGTTCACGCAGATAGACGGCGATATCGCGCACGCGCAAAATATTTTTGGCATGAGATGCGATCCGCTCGAGAACGGGATCAAGATCGCGCGAGGCGGCGATGTCGTTGCCAATCTCCGCCAGCGTAGCCATCTCGCGCGCGCGTCGTTGAGTCTCGGCGTGGAGTTGCGCGGTGTTGATCGCCGCGCCCGCGTTCGCCGCGATGGTCGTGAGCAACCGCAAGTCATCTTCATCGAACACGCCTTCCTCGGTGGTGCTTTGCACGCTCAACACGCCGATGGTCTCTTTGCCCGATTTGATCGGCACACCTAAATAGGAAAGCGCCTCCCTGCCAACGAGTGTTGTGCCAAGTTGCGCGCGACGCTCTTTGATATCCTTGTTGATGAGCAACGGCTCGCCCGTTTGGATGATGCGGCTCGTCAGCCCTTCGCCCAATTTGAGCGTATCAAACGTCTCGCCGATCTGATACGGGAAGCGGATGAGATTCGTCTGCTTGTCCAACAACGCCACGTAGACGATATCGGCTTGGAAGATCTCTCGCATCTGACCGCCGATCAGCTGGATCATCGCTTCGAGTTCCGTCTCCGCCACGAGGGCTTGACTCACCGTGCTGATGGCGGAGAGCTCCGAAGCGCGTTTGCGTTCTTCGTCGAACAATCTCGCATTCTCCAGCGCCACCCCCAAACTGGAAGCCAGCGTTTGGAGCAAGCGCACATCCGATTCAGTGAAGGCGTGGTCGCGCTCGAAATTTTGCACATTCAGCGCGCCGATCGCCTCGCCGCCGATCAGGATGGGAACGGTCAACCATGATTTCGAAACTGCCTGCGAACCCGGGTAGATAAATTTGTCTTTGAATTTTTCACGGTCTTCATCCGATTGGATCAACAAGGTTTGTTTTGTTTCGAAGACGTATGAAGTCATGCCCTGCCCAAGCGGGAAGCTCTTATCGCGATAGACCTGTCCCTCCTCGAATAAATACTTGAGAAGGATAAGGTTTTGAGGACGGTCAATGATCGCGATGCCCGAGCCTTGCGCGTCGAAGACCTCGCGCATCTTATCGCCGACCAGATCGTAAATTGCCTGCATCTCCAGTTTGGAGGCGAGACCTTCTTGCACGCTGTTGATGATGGCAAGCTCGGCATTGCGCTCTTCCGTGACCTTGAGCAGACGCTGGGTCTCGTCGAAGAGACGCGCGCTTTCAAGGGCAACGCTCATCGAGTTGGCGAGGGTGGTGAGTAAGCGCACATCTGACGGAGAAAACGCATTTTCGCGTTCAAGATTCTGGAGCGAGATAATACCTTTGACTTCATTCCCCACAACAAGAGGCACAAACAGCAGGGAACCATCACTGTATGTTGTGGTTGAAGCGGCTTCCGGGTCATATAAGACGGGGTCGTCAAAACTATAAATACCGTATTTGGGCGCCTCAGTTTTTACGTTTTGATTGATCAGGAGCGATTGTTTCGTTTCGTCAAAGTACTTAAAGAATCTCTTATCCTTTATCTTGCTGATATCGAAAGAGTAGATCTCATCCGCGCCATAAGGGATACGCATGTGATTGGACTGGCGGTCCAGGGCAAAGATCACAACATTTGGCACATTGAATATCTCGCGGATTTTGTCGCCAACGATATTGTAGATGCCTTGCATATCTAGTTTTGCCGCAAGCGCGGTTTGAACGCTGTTGATGATTGCCAGTTCGGCGTTGCGCTGTTCGGTCTCTTTGAGCAGGCGCTGGGTCTCGTCGAAGAGACGCGCGTTTTCGAGGGCGGTTCCCAGCGACGCGGCAATAGTGGTCAACAAGCGCAGTTCGGATTTGCCGTAGGCGTTTTCGCGCTCGAAGTTTTCCAAATGGATCGTACCGAGCACGCGATCACTACTTATGATAGGAATCGCTGCGACTGATTTACCTTGATTAGTTCCAGGGATCAATAGCCCATGAGGGATTTCCGCTGTCGAATTCCAGACAATAGGCTGATGTGATTTGAGGGCCAATTCAAACGACGAATGTTCGGGGGGTGTTATAGGCGCAAGAGTAAGTCGTTTGCCATGGTCGTATTCATGCAGGAAATGCATCAAATTATTCTTTTCATCGTACCATCGGATACCGAGAGTATCTGTATTAAGCACTTCCCGCAACTTATCGCCGACCAGATCCACAATGGCTTGGAAGTCCAACTCGGCGGCGAGTCCCTGCTGGATGGAGTTGATGATCTGCAATTCAGCCATGCGCTCCTGTTCGGCTTCAAAGAGACGCGCGTTCTGGATGGCGACACCCATATTCGTGGCAAGGGTTCTCAACAGGCGAAGATGACTTTCGTTGTACGCATGTTGTTTATAACTTTGAATACTGACAACCCCCAGAACTTCATCACCGGCGATGATCGGGACGCCCATGTAAGATTCGGTTTCGTCTTCGGCGGAAGGTGTCAATGCGCCTTTTCGAATCCCTTCTGCGAGTGTTCCATGATGGATCGGCTTTTTGGTTTGAATGATCTTTGAGGTCAATCCCTGCCCAAAGGGGAAGGGATCAAATTCTCGATAGCCCCGGAAATATGAATAGGGAATGTTAATCATGCCAGTTTGCGTATTGAGAAGCAAAATCTCAGTGACTTCCACGTTGAAGATATCGCGTACTTTGTCGCCCACGCTCCTCGTCACGGTCTTCACGTCCAACGTCTTCGCCATCGCTTCGCCCACGGAGTTGAGGATGGCGAGCTCGCCCACGCGTTGATTCAACTGCTCGGTTCGTTCTTCGACCTTGCGCTCGAGTCCTTCGAGCAGACCCGCATTGTCCAACGCCACGGCGCCTTGATTCGCCAACATGCCGAGCATGTTGCGATCTACGTGGTCGAATGTGCCGTAGAGGGTGTCCATGTCGGTGTAGAGGTAGCCGAGGAGGTGGTTTTGGGCAATTAACGGCGCAATAATTTTTGAACCGCTAAGACCGCCAAGTTCGCCAAGATTCTTTTTGCTTTGCTTTGCGCTCTTCGTGTTCTTCGCGGTGGAAATGCTTTCCGAAGGCAGGATCAGTTGCACCGTCCGTGTGAGGCGGGCTTGGGCGAGGTGGGGCTGAATCGAAGCGAGAACGGCTGAGGCATCTTCTCCGCGCGAGAGGAAGGAGTCCGCTACATAGACTTCCGAAGTCTCTGAGACTTCGGAAGTCTGGCGTTCCAGAATCAACAACACCCGCTCGCCGCCGATCAGTTCGGTGGCTTCTTCGACGAGGAAGGTTTGAATGTCGCTGATGGTTTTCAACGAATTCAAGCGCAGGCTGGTGTTGGCAAGGCGTTGAAAGGGATCGCGCAGGTTGGATTCGATGGCGAGATGTGGGTAGGGGCGACCCTTGCGGTCGCCCTTGTGTTTGCCCTCACGACCAACATGTTTCACCCAAAAAGCAAGCAATTCGCGATTGTCCTGCACTTTGTTGAGCGTGTTGCGGCGCAGACCTTCATCGCGGATGTTCTGAATACCTTCGAGCAAAAAGCCGTAGGCGCGTTCGAGGGCTTCGTGTGCCTCTTTCGTTTTCTTGTTGGCGGTGAGCGCCTGCGCGTGCCGCCACCAGATGTATTGTGAGGAAAAGCCATCTGGCTGGGCAAAGTTTTGGGCGCGGTGCAGGGCTGTGGCTTTGGTTGTGGCTTTGAGCGCGGCGGCGGGGTCGCCCGCGGCGAGATGTAACTTTGCCAGTTCGGTGAGGTTACTATGCTCCCTGCCAGTTGAGCCGGCTTTGTCAATTTTCAAGGCAGACTTGTAATGACGGATGGCGCTCTTCAGGTCGCCTTCGGCGAATGCCAGATCTGCCCGACCGCCTGCAAGTCCACTCTCCATGTTTGGGTCGCCGAGGTCAGGGACGAGGGTCGCCAACTCTTGCAGGTGTAAATGCGCCGAGAGGAGGTCACCAAGGATGACCTCTGATACGATGATGTTCCCAAGCGCATAGGTCAGCCCGAGCTTGGCGCCCATGGCATGATTTATTTCGATGACTTCATTTATCAGGCGGCGGCTGTGAGGGTAGAGACCGAGTTCCGTATAAGCAACCGCCAGATTGCTGAGAACAGCTGCCTGCCGATCTTTATAGCCTGCGGTCTCAAAGGCTTGCTGTGCCTGCTGGGTATGCTGAATGCGTTCAGCAAGGTCGGTATCGGTAAATGTAAGAGCATTGAAGGCATTACCGATGCCATACTGGTCTCCCGCCTTTTGGCAGAGCGCGAGCGCGGTCTGCGCGGCGATGCGCGAGTCTTCGGCGCGGTTCAGGTCGAAGTAAGCGTTGGCGAGTGACCAATAGGCGCGCCCCGCACCCGAGTCGTCGCCCAGTTCTTGATAGATGGCGATGGCTTTCTGCGCGGTTTCGATGGCGGCTTCAGTTTGGCGCGTGCGAAATTGCGCTTCGCTCAGGCGGAAAAGGGCGAGCGATTTTTGATTTGAGATTGACGATTTACGATTGGCGGCGGTGGCGGTTTTGACGGCGCCGTTGAGGTCGCCCGTCCGCATTTGGACGAGGGCGAGGCGGTTCAATGCCTGTGCTTGTAATTGGTGATTGGTAATTGGAGATTTGGCGAGTTTGATCATCGCCTTGGCGTCTTTCATGGCGAAGTCGAGTTGTCCGAGGGCGAGGTAAGACTCAGATCGCAGGTCGAGCAGGGACATTTGTGCGTGTACGTCGAAATTGAATTTCGACATACTCTCTGTCGCTGAATCAATTGCCGCCGCGTGCTGGCCCGTCCATGCCAGTTGGCGCACCTGTGCAACCAACTGATCGCTACCTGCTGACATCGTCCCCTTGTGGGATGGCTGTCCACTGTTTTTCTTCATAACTTTACGTACGGGGGACTTCTTTGCCATACCCGTTGCTCCTCGATCCTCTGATTCGGTAAATCGAGTTTACTTTTCAGGATGGCTTAAGTCAATGGAGTTGAGTTACATCATCATCGCTTTCAAATTTTGGATCGGCGTGGACGGGACCAGATCACACCCAGGCCAGACGGCATCCACGCCCGCCTCTTTCGCCCTTCGAACTGCCTCTGCCACCTCAGCCTCCCCGCCCTTCGACAGCGTCTCCACAGGATCAAGATTCCCAAACAGCAAAATATCTTTCAATATTTCACGCGACGCGGCGAGATCATTCAACTGATCCACAGAGACCGCGTCCGCGCCTGATTCAGCCAACACCGCCACAGACTTGTTCGTATTCCCGCACACAGACAACACGCGCGGACTTGGCAGACTCGCGTGCAACTCTCTCAACGCGGGCAGGACGAACTGCTCGAACTTGGCAGGTCCGATAAACCCAGGCGAGCCGCCCATCTCGTGGATAGTAATGAATTCTGCGCCTGAGTCGCGGTAGACATTGCCGATCTTTGCAAGGAAAGAGGAAAGACGAAAGAGGGCATCCAGCACGATCTGCGGTTCGCGCTTCATTTCAATAAATAAATTCTTCGGGTTGCACAAATACAACAACAGCGTGTACGGACCAGGAATCATCCCCGAAATCACAATCTCACTCCCAACATCATCCTTCACCAACTCAATTGCTTCACAAACTAAACCAATTCTCCCAATTCTCCAATTCTCTTCTGCAAAGTCTCCAGTCTCCAGTCTCTCTCTCCCCCAATTCTCTAATTCTCTAATCTCTTTTGCACTCCCCAACACCGCCCTCCTCACCTGCGGAAACCCATCCCCTTCAAAATTCAACTCCGCGCCAAGCATTTCAGCGGGCAGGCACAAATCCAATGGCAACGCGGCAGAGCGCATCCCCGTCAACTTGAACGTGCTCGCCGCCGCGCGCGCCATTTTTTTCGCATCGTGATGGACTTCATGCAACGCGAGCCTTTCGCTTTTGAGCCCCTCTTCCGTAACATGAATCAACCCGCTGAACGCGGGAGCCGAAGGGAGTTTATTTCCGTTCAACAGTGAGAGAATATCCGCGCGAGAACTCATGGAGTTTTTCCAAACAGGCGAAATCGAATTTCCTTCCCAATCGGGTACAGCGGAAGCAAGTCTGCGCGATAGCCCTTGCCCGCGAAATCCTGCATCAAAACTTGCGCCTGCTTCAACATGTCGCGATCCCAACTCAATGGAAGCGACAAAAGTTTTTCAATCACGGGGTGCATCTTCGCCTTCGTTTTCTGATGATACAGCCTGAACTGCAATTGCCATGCCTCCAACTCGCCATACACCGAAAGCGCGGTGACGAATCCCTGTTGCAGATGCTTCACTTCATGGATCATCAACGTCAACATGCGCGGGTCGGCAGGATTCATTTGCAACGAATAATGAAGCGAATTGAAATGGATGGTTCCAAAAAACGTCCAAAACGCCCCGACGTGTTTCCGCACCTTCCAAAAGCCGATATATGTTTTCCTCGTCCGCAAATACGACGCGGCGATCTGCCCCTCCTCGCCGAATCCCTCAAGCGAAAGCAGAAGATTCTCGCTCCATGCCGCGCGCGTCATTTTTGATAGCAAGTGAGAGTCGCTCCGATTACAATTACAAGGGTTCGTTACACCGCTAAGCCCGCAAAGAACGCAAAGAAAACCTTTTTAACTTGGCGACCTTAGCGTGCTTCGCGGTAAAAATCTTTGATGTATGGTAGAGAAAATACATTTATATGCAGCGGACCGCGCTAAAGGCGTCTAACGTCTGCATACTATTCGAGTATAAATCATCTGAGGCAAACATGCGACCAGTGGCAATTGTAGGAATCGGACAAACAAACATCGGCGAACATTGGGACAAATCCCTGCGCGAGATCGGCGGGGAAGCCGCGTTCGCCGCCATGCAAGATGCGGGCGTCGAACAAGTGGACGCGCTTTTCGTCGGCAACATGCTCTCCTCCACCATCAGCGGGCAGAACCAACTCGGCGCGTTCTTGTCGGATTGGATCGGATTGTGGAAACAAGAAGCGGTGAAAGTGGAAGCCGCCTGCGCTTCGGGAGCGGCGGCGCTTCGTTCTGCCCTTATGGCTGTTTCGGCTGGTGATCTTGATTCTGCCCTCGTCGTCGGCGTCGAAAAGATGACCGACAAAGCGGGTCACGACGTCACCTCCGCGCTTGCCACCGCCGCCGACGCGGACTACGAATTGGAGCAGGGCATCTCCTTCGTCGGGTTGAACGCGCTCATCATGCGGCGTTACATGCACGAGTTCGGCTGGAAGCATGAAGATTTCGCGCCGTTCTCGATCAACGCGCACGCGAACGCCATGCACAATCCATTTGCGCGATTACATGAAAAGATCAGCGCGGAAAAATTCGAGAGATCGAGCATGGTTGCCACGCCGATCAATTTGCTCGACGCGTCTCCCATCGGAGACGGCGCGGCGGCTGTGGTCATCGTCCCTGCGGAGAAGGTTGTGTCGCTAAATGGGAAGCCGAAAATAACAATCGCGGGTTCCGCCTCCGCAACGGATACCATCGCGGTGCATTCGCGCAAAGATCCGCTGTTTTTATCCGCCGCGTATGAATCATCCAAACGCGCGTATGAGATGGCAAACGTTTCGCCTGAGGATATTGACGTGTTTGAACTGCACGACGCGTTCTCGATCATGGCGGCGTTGTCGCTGGAGGCGTGCGGGTTTGCGGAGCGAGGGCAGGGGGTGCGACTCGGCTTAGATGGGCGAATCAGCCCGACCGGGGAAAGACCCGTCTGCACGCGCGGGGGACTCAAAGCCCGAGGGCATCCAGTCGGCGCGACGGGGGTCTATCAAATAGTCGAAGTTGTCCAGCAATTGCGCGGCGAGTGCGGCGCGACTCAAGTGGACGGCGCGAAAATCGGCATGGCGCAGAATATCGGCGGCTCGGGCGCGACGATCGTCACGCACATTTTGAGATCGGGTTAACAACCACAGGTTGGAGCGCCTTTTTCATTGCCGCCAGATATGGCTTGGTCTGCGTTACAAACACATTTTTATTTTTGACATAACTTCAAGGCAGATTTATACTGCAAGGAAAGAAGGAGTAAGAATGTCAGATAAGAGAAAGATCGACCGCCGTGATTTTACCTATTACATGCAGGTCAAAGACGAATCCACAAAGCAGACCATTGGCTATCTTTCGGATATCAGTTCGGGCGGGTTCAAACTTGATTCGCCGAAGAATATTCCGCCAGGCAAAGACTTTCACATGCTCATCGACCTGACACCCGACATCTCCGAGAAGGAGACGATGGCGTTCATCGCGCGAAGTAAGTGGGCGCGCCCCGATTACGTGGACCCGAACACGTTCAACGTGGGGTTTGAGATCGTCAATATTTCGCCGAGCGACATGTTGACCTTTCAGCGCATGTTTGAAAAATATGGGTCTGAAAAAACAGCGCGGAAAAAGAGTTCGAACGATTATTTGTGGCGATGACCTGCTTGAGCGCGCATCTGGAAGCGCGATTGTCTCAAACTTGAGAAATCAATCACAGAGCAGGCGAGCGCGGCATTGTATGACGCGCCGATCTTCGCGGATTTTATATTTTGTTTTGAAGCGGGCAAGATGAGAGCCGATCAATTTCAATTTGGTCGGCTTTTTTCTCGCATATCGGCGGCCGCAGAACCCAGACTGGCTGTGCGTGGAATCACTGTAACCCTTACGGGGTGTGTTTTTTCACCGAACCGCCTTGCTTGTTGTAAAATTGGCGCATGAAATTCAGGCTTATCCGTTCCATCATCCGTTTCATCATGAACTTGATCGCCGATATCGAAGTACACGGGCTGGAAAAAATGCCGCCCGGTAATTTGATCGGCGCATCGAACCACCTCGGCAGGCTGGATACCGCCGCCATGCTTTGCGTGGTGGACCGCGAGGACATCATCATGCCGGTGGCTGAGAAGTACAAGAACCATTGGTTGTTCGGTCTCATCGGGCGCGCCGCCAACGCCATCTGGCTTAACCGCTTCGAGGCGGATTTTTCCGCGTTGCGCGAGATCTTGGCGCGCATGGAAAAGGGCGGTTTGCTCGTCATCGCACCGGAGGGCACGCGCTCAAAGTCCGAAGCGTTGCAGGAGGCAAAACTCGGCGTGGCGTTCCTCGCCAACAAGAGCGGATTCCCCATCCTGCCCGTCGCCGCGACCGGGACAGAAGACCGCGTCGTTCTGGAAAATCTGAAGCGCTTCCGGCGCACGAAGATCGTAGTCAAAGTTGGCGACCCGATCCGCATCGAAATCCCCAAAGGGAAGGGACGCGAGCAAGCCCTGCGCGAGGCAACCGATGAGATCATGTGTCAGATCGGCGCGATGCTCCCGGAGTCGTATCGCGGATTTTATGCGAACCATCCGCGCTTGCTTGAACTTGTAAACCATCATGATACTGCGCCTGCTTAGATTGCTTATCCGCCTGGCGCTTAACCTGATCTGCCGCTTTGAAATTCGCGGCAAGCAATATGTGCCGCTCACCGGCGGGATGATCCTTGCGGCGAATCACATCGGCTTTCTCGACCTGGTGTTGGTCTACTTCGCCATTGACCGCACGGACTTGTTCATCCCTGTGGCGGAAAAATGGGAAAAGGTTGGGTGGATTCGCGCGCTCAGCGGTCCATTGAACATGATCTTCGTTGACCGCTTCAACCCGGACTTGAAAGCGATTCGCAAAATGATCGCGCTCATGGAGCAGGGCAAGTGCCTGATCATCGCCCCCGAAGGGACGCGTTCGCCTACCGGCGCGCTCATCGCAGGCAAGCCGGGTGTCGCCTATTTGGCGGCGCGTTCGGGGTTCCCGGTGGTGCCTGTGGGAATCACCGGGACAGAGGATAAACTTGTCGTCAGCAACATCAAACGCCTGCGAAAATCGTCAATCTCATTGACCGGCGGCAAACCGTTCACCATCTCTCCGCTCCCCAACAAAAACCGCGATGCCGCGCTACAAAACGCCACCGATGAGATCATGTGCCAGATCGCCGCGCTGAATCAGCAGGGTCGCTGTGGCGCGTTCCAGCGGAATGCCGCCCTCCGATGGTGTAGGCAGCGTCAGCGTGATGATGGTCGGTGGTGGTTCCTGTTTGGTGCTTTGTTTCTTGTCGGACATGGTTGAATTTCCTTTCGCTTTAGCGATACACGCCGCCGTAAGTGGCAGCGTCGATACCCAGAACAGAACACAGATCGGTCAGCCGCAGCGTGCCATGTCGTCCATGACAGCGCCCACAGCCTATAGCGGGATTCCAGAAGAAGTGAGCGCCCGGTGAATCACAGGCATGACCGCAGGGACACAACGCCGCCAGCCAGTCACTCCGACGCTGTCCCTGTGCCGCGTAGTCGCGGTACAGCACAGCCGTAATCGCGTGGATCAACTGCATGTTGAGGTTTTTGCTGTTCGGTGGATGGGTTGCTCGTGAGGCGGGTTGGTTCACCAGTGGACGTGGCGCTGGCGGGATGAACAGTTGGAAGTCAGACAGGCGGTAGCGACGGTCTGTAGTTTCGATAAGACGACATAGCGCCCCGCCACGTTCAGGCTTGCAGTTCACCGTTCCCGGCAGCCTTAACGACTGGGCAGGTGACAGTCCAT